>NZ_CP159823.1:1027365-1369821 GCF_047729535.1 Candidatus Pelagibacter sp. Uisw_094
TTATAAGTTTATTAAAATATTTTCCTCTTTCTTCAAAGTTTCTAAAACTATCAAATGATGCAGATGCTGGACTAAAAAGAATTGTCTTTTTAATAAAATTATTTTCATTTTTAATATCTAAAAAAATCTTAGCCATTAAAGTCTTTAAATTTAAAAATGATTGAAATTCCATCTTATTTTTTAATTGATTAATAAAAAAATTTTGATTTTGTCCAAAAATGTATAACTTAATGTTTTTACAATCATTTTTTTTAAGTAAAAATTTATCTCCCTTTTTAGATAACCCACCCATTATCCAATAAATATTTTTTAATGATTTCAATAATTTTTCTGATGAAGAAAAGCTTGTTGCTTTAGAATCGTTAATAACTTTTAAAAATTTAGAGTTATGAATTATTTCTTGTCTAAAACTTAGTCCTTTAAAATTTTTTAATGTTTTTAATAGCAGGTTATTTTTTAAATTTAATAGCTTTGAAACCTTCAGTACAAATGTCAAATTTTCTTTATTACCATCTGTATCAAAATAATAATTATTAATTTTTTTAATAAACTTATCGCTTGTATATTTTTCTATTTTCAGAATTGATGGTGCAAATTTTTTTTTCTTTAATTCTCTTTTAATGTAAAAATTTTTTGTATTTAAAATTGCAATATCATTTTTAGATTGGTTTTTTATTAATTTAAATTTAGCACCTACATATTTGTTTATAGTCTTGTGTCTTTCGAGGTGATCTGGTGTAATATTTAAAATTATAGATATATTTGTCTTAAACAACTTACTATATTCTAGTTGATAAGATGAAGCCTCAATTACAAATAGAGTGTCTTTTTTGATCTTTTTTTCCAGTAAAATTGGATTACCTATATTGCCAACTAAACGAACATCTTTTTTTTGGTCTTTTAATATATCGTGCAAAAGCTTAGCAGTAGTTGATTTTCCATTTGTACCTGTAATAGTTATTTTTTGATTAAAAGCATATCGACTATAAAAAATGTCTAAATCTGTATAAATTTTTTTATGATTTTTTTTTAAAAATCTACTTAATTTGCACTTATTAATGTCTATACCTGGACTAATTATAATATAGTCAAATTCTTTTTTAGTTATTTCTTTATATGTTGTGTGGGAATCTTTAATTTTTTTTTTAACAATTATTCGATCATCAAATAAACTAATAGCATTACTTTTTTTTAAAAAACTATAAGTGGATAGACCACTTTTACCTAGACCATAAATCAATATTCTTTTTTTAAAAAAGGTTTTTTCTAGATTTAACATCATCTAAGTTTTAATGTCGCTAATCCAATCATTGCTAAGATTATTGATATAATCCAAAATCTAATTACAACTGTTGATTCTGCCCAACCTTTTTTTTCAAAATGATGATGTATAGGTGCCATTCTAAAAATTCTTTTACCCGTTAATTTGAATGAAAATACTTGAATTATAACTGACACAGCTTCTAGTACAAATAACCCACCTGTTATTGCTAAAACAATCTCATGTTTAGTAATAATACCAATTGCCCCTAAAGATCCACCTAATGCTAATGAGCCAGTGTCACCCATAAATATTTTAGCAGGTGGTGCATTAAACCATAAAAATCCTAAACAAGCTCCTATGATTGATCCACAAAAAACTGAAACTTCTCCCATACCTACAAGATAGGGAATATTTAAATATTCTGAAAATACAATATTACCAGTTACGTAGCTAATAAATGCAAAACATGCTGCCACTAATATCACCGGCACTGTTGCTAAGCCATCCAAACCATCTGTTAAATTAACTGCATTAGAGGATCCAACAATTATAAAAATAGAAAATGGAATAAAAAACCATCCAAGATTAATAATTAAATTTTTAAAAAAAGGAAAATACAAGTTTGTAAGTTCAATATTTTGAGATAACTGAGTTAAACCAAAAATTCCAACAAATGCTATTAAAATTTGAGAAATAATTTTAAATTTAAATGATACGCCAGATGAATTTTTAAACTTAATTTTTTTATAATCATCATATGCACCTAATAGCCCAAACCCTGTGACAATAAATAACAAAAACCATATATGATAATTTGATAGATCACCCCAAAGTAATATTCCTGAAAATAGTCCAAGTAAAATTAAAACACCCCCCATTGTTGGCGTTCCAATTTTCTTAACTATATGTTCAGTAGGACCATCATCTCTTATTGGATTTAAGATTTTTCTTGCTGAAAAAAATTTAATAAAAGGATTGCCTACTAATAAAACCACAAACATTGACGTAAACATTGAAAGTCCCGTTCTAAATGTTAAATACTTAAATACATTTAGAAAACTATATTGATCAATTAATTGAGTAATAAGACTATAAAGCATTAAACTTACCAGTTTTTAATTTGTTAACTAGATTGTTAAGTCCAGTAGAGTTTGAACCCTTAATCATTAAATAATCATTATTATTTAAATCATTTTTTATCAAATCAATTATTTTGGACTTATCTTTCAAAGTGACCCCTCTACGGTGTTTATCTAGGTTTTTATAAGTATATAAAATATGTTTGCCCATTACATTAATATTTTTAAGAGAAGTTTTATTAATTTCTTTCCCAATCTCTAAGTGTAGCTTCTTTGAATAATTTCCTAACTCCAGCATATCACCCAGAATTAATTTTTTTTTAGAGTTATTAATTTTTAATTCATCAAAATTTTTTATAGCAGATTTTAATGATAACGGATTAGAGTTATAGCTTTCATCTACAATAAAAATACTTTTTTTATTTAATTTAATTTTTATTATATCTCCACGGCCTTTTGCTATCTCATAATCAAAAAATATATTTTTATCTAATTTTTGTGTATCTTTATAGATTGATATAATTGCAATTGCCGCTAATAAGTTTTTTAAATTATTTTCAAAAATTGATCTTACATAAAAATAAGTTTGTTTTTTATTAATATTTACAAATATTTTATATTTAGATTTTTCTTTAACTATTTTTTTTAAAAAAATATCTGCTGATTTATTTTTTAAACCAAATGTAAGAATATTTATCTTTTTTTTCTTAGCAGTTTTTTTATGTAAATTATAAAATTTGTCATCTTGGTTTAAAACAAGAAATCCATTTGTTTTTATATTATTAATAATTTCTGACTTTGCTAGGGCTACTTGATGAATATTTTTAAAATTCTTAATATGTGCATAGGAAATATTTGTAATAACACCAACATCAGGTTTAATAATTTTTGATAAATAATCAATCTCACCTTTTCTATCCATTCCAATTTCAAAAACACCAAATTCATCATTTTCTCTCAGATTAAATAAACTTAACGGTACTCCAAATTTATTATTAAAAGATTTTGGTGAATAAGTTACATTACTAATCTTACTTAAAGTTTTTCCTAACAATTCTTTAAGGGAGGTTTTTCCACAACTGCCTGTTATAGATATAATTTTACTAGATAAATTTTCTCTTAGTTTTGATGAGGCCTCTGTTAAAAGCTGTAACGTATTATCTACTATAATTTTTTTTTTAGATTTTTTTTGATTATTAGCTATTACTAATGATGCACCATTTTGGAAAGCTTCGTTAACATATAAATTTCCATCTTTATTATTTCCTTTTATTGCAAAGAATATGTCATTTTTATTTATTGTTTTAGAATTAATTGATGCATTGTTTATTTTTATATTTGAATTAATTTGAGGAGAGTTGCTAATCTCTTTTAAAATATTTACTTTAAGATTAGTCGACAGAGTTTTATTTTTTAATTTAATATTTTGTAGTATTTCCAATCTATCAGAAAATTTATTTACAAACTTTCCATAATCTTGCGTCTGTTCATGACCTTTGCCTGCAATAACTAGAATATCACCAGTATTTAAATCAAATATAGCCTTATGAATAGCCTCAGACCTACTAGCAATCTCAAAGATTTTAGATTTATCAATGGTTTTTTTAATAGCTAATCTTATCTTTTGTGGATTTTCATCTCTTGGATTATCGTCAGTTAAATAAACTCTGTCACAGTATTGATTGGCTATTTTTCCCATCATGGGTCTTTTGTCTTTATCTCTATTACCCCCACATCCAAATACAATGAAAATTCTTTTATTTTCAAATTGTTCTTTCAAATTAGACAAACAAGTATTTAATGCATCAGGTGTATGAGCATAATCTAAAATAACTTTTGATTTATTTTTTAAAGTTCCCATTTTTTCAAATCTGCCACTTGCTGATTTTACCCTTGAAGCAAATTTCACTATTTTATCAAATCTTAAATTACTTTTTTTAGCAGCAAGCATTGCCATAAATAAGTTTTTTAATTGAATTCTACCAATTAAATATGTTTGCAATTTATAATTTTTTTGATTGTGTGTAATTTCAATTATTTGTTTATCATCTTTAAATTTATGTGAATAAATATCTATTCCATTAGTACCTTTTGATAAAACCTGAAGATTAAATTTATTATTTAGTGATATTTTTTTTAAATTTTTATATTCTGGAATTTGACTATCGGTAATAATGTTTCCTCTTGATTTTAATAACCTCTCAAATAGATACAATTTTGATTTAAGATAATCATTAAATGTTTTGTGATAATCTAAATGATCATGAGATAAATTTGTAAAAATTGCAGTATTAAATTTCAAGCCATCAAGTCTATTTTGCTTTAGTCCATGACTAGAAGCTTCCAATATAACGTTGTCAATTCTTTGTTTTTTTAAATCATCTAATATTTTGCTTAATCCAATTGGATCTAATGTAGTATTAGAAACATTCTTTAAATTATTTTTTGTCCTAATTCCCAATGTTCCAATAGAAGCTACTTTTTTATTACTTAAGTTGAGTAGTTGAAAATAAAAATCTGCAATTGATGATTTTCCATTTGTTCCTGTTACAGCAATTAAATTTTTTGGTTTATTTTTTGTTATCTTATACGATAATTCTGATAATAATTTTCTAACATTTTTTGATCTTAAAAATAATACTTTATTTTTCATGCCTTCAAATTTTTGTTCAGAAATAATTGTTTTTGCACCTTTTTTAATTGCATGATCAATGAATTTATTTCCATCTGATTTTGTCCCTTTAATTGCAAAAAAAATATAATCCTTTTTACAATCTGCACTATTAAAACTAAGGCCAGGAAACCGATGATTTCGAAATTCTTTTTTAATATTTTTAAGGAATTTGCCAATCAACATATAAGTATTAATTTTCCATATGTTTTGTGGCCAAAATAGGCCCAATTTTTTCTATGATTTTTCCAGCTACCTCAACAGATGTCCACCCCGCTGTATTAAATGGAGTTCCTTTGTATGAACCTTTTTTATTTTTATATTCATATACGTAATCTGATGATGTTTTCGGTTCATCAAGTAAAACTATCAGCACATATTTAGGGTTAGAGACTGGGAAAATACCTGCAAATGTATTAACTTTTGCTTTAGAATAGCCGCCTACTATTGTTTTTTGGGCAGTTCCAGTTTTTCCACCAACTTCGTAACCTTCAATGTTTACAAATCCCGCTGTACCTTCTTTAGTAGTTACAATTTTTCTAAGTATAGGGTTTATTTTCTCTGAAATACCAGCTTTGATTATTCTTTTTTTTTTCTGATAATCTTTTAACTCATTTTTTATTAAGCTGGGCTCAACAGCAAAACCACCGTTTGAAATTATTGCATAAGCTTTTGCCAGCTGTAGTGGAGTTGTAGTTATTCCATGCCCAAAAGACACAGTTGCAAGTTTACATTTTCCCCACTTAAATGGAATTGGCTCTCCAACTTCCTCTATGTCAAAATTTATTTTACTGAGGATTCCAATTTTTTCTAAAAAAGCTTTTAATTTAATAATTTCTAATTTTTGTCCAATTCTTACAGATCCTATATTTCCAGACCTAATTAAAATTTGTTCTACTGTAAGATCAGATGGTATTTTGTTATCATATTCAGATATGCTACTTTTTCCACATTGTAGTCTTTTTTCTAAATTTAAAAATTCTGTATCAATATCTATTAAACCTTCCTCTAATCCAGCAGCTACTGTAAAAGTTTTAAATACTGATCCTAATTCATACACTCCTTTTGTTGCTCTATTAATAAAGTTAAGATCTACTATCTTCTCTCTTTTATTAAGATCAAAATCTGGATATGAAACCATAGATATAATTTCTCCATTATTAACATTCATCAAAATTGCAGTACTACCTTTGCTTCTAAATATAGATTGAAACTTTACCAATTCTTCTCTAATTAAAAATTGTATGTCAGTATCTACTGTTAATTTAAGTGGTTCGCTTGTTTGTTTTAATTTTTCATTAAAAGATTTTTCAAGTCCTGATATACCTTTATTGTCATCATCTATTTGACCAATAATATGACTAAAGAGGTTTTTTTGAGGATAAATTCTAGTTAGTTTTTCCTCTGATTTAATCGATTTATCTCCAAGTAGCATGATTTTTTCATAGTTTTGAGAAGATATTTTTTTTTCAAAATAAAAGAATTTATTTTTTTCAAGTTTTTTTATGACTTCAGCATAGTTTTTATTTGGGAATATTAACTGTAAATTAATTAAGAGTTTTTTTTTATCAATTACCTCAATAGGGTTAATACCAATATCTATCGACTTAACTGTTTTAACTAAATAATTTCCATTTCTATCAAGTATGTCTGCTCTATGGTTTTTATTTACAGTTAAGAATTTCTCGCTATCTTCTGCTTTTAATGAGCCTAAATGAAGCAATTGTATTGAATAAATTACTGAAATCATTAAGAAAACAAAAAAAATAAAAGCTATTCTATTAAATTGTATATCTAAATTTGTTTTACTTTTTTTATATGAAAATTCATTTTCATATTCTTCTAGAATAATATTTTTTTTATTATTCATTTACACTCTTGCTTATTAAGTCGTTTATTTCTAAATTTTCATTATTTTTAGTGATTTCTTTAATATTCATAATTTCAATTTTAATTAAATCTTTTTCAAAATATTGTGTCTGATATTGAACTAATTTTTCAGGGGAGCTTAGATAATTAAACTCAAGCAGCACATCTTCAAGTTCTGATTTTAAAGGTCTTATGTTTTCATTGATTACAAAAATTTGATCTTCTATTTCTTTTGTAGAATTTTTAACAAGTGATGTGATCAGTATTAATACGAAAATAACAACTAAAACTAATTGTTTCATAGTTTTTTTGACAAATTCTCAATGTCAATTAAATGTTTAAATTTATCCAAGATATCTGTTTCAAAATCGAAAAAATCTTCTTTTTTAATTACATAACGTAACTTGGCTGATCTAGAGGATGGATTTTCTCTAATTTCTTTATCACATGGTACTATTGGTTTTTTTATAACAGATTTAAATAAATTTAATTTTTCTTCAGTTTTTGGCATATGTCTTGAAACACTTTTATTTTCAGACAAACTTTTAAAAAAATATTTAACAATTTTATCTTCTAGAGAATGAAATGTTACAACTACAATAACACCATCTTTTTTAACAACTTTAGCTGCATTAATTAATCCATAAATTAATTCACTAATTTCTTTATTTACAAATATTCTTAATGCTTGGAAAATTTTAGTTGCACTATGCGTCTTATAATTTCTTTTTCTTTTCGAAGACTCTATAATTCTAACTAGCTCTTCTGTTGTGATTTCTCTTTTGGATCTGTCTTCAACGATATTGTGTGCTATTCTCTTACTATCTGCTTCATCACCAAAATATTTAAATATCTTTGTAAGTTCTTTTTCATCTAATTGATTAATGGCTTCTTTTGCTGAAAAATCATTTATACCCATTTTCATATTAAGTTCGCCTATGCTATCAAATGAAAGACCTTTTTTTGGGTCTTTAATCTGATTTAGTGAATACCCTAAATCAAAAATTACTGCTTTGATATTTTCATCCCTTAACTTTAAATTATTTAGTTGACTAAATTTAATATTTTTAAATAACAGCCTATCTTCAAAACTTTTTTGAAGTTCTTGAGCTTTTTTAGAACTCTCAGAATCTCTATCTAATGCAATTACTTTTGTTTCTGGAAAGTTTAATATTTTTTTTGTGTATCCACCTTGACCGAACGTACAGTCAATAAATGTGCCACCATATTGAGGGGTAATAATACTAATTATTTCACTTAGCAATACTGGATAATGATTTCTCACATCTGGTATTATGGTGGCTATCATTTATTTTTTTGAAGACCATTAATTCTTTTGTCTTCTTAAAAATGCTGGAATTTCTAGATCATCATCTTCTGAAACGTTTTCTGAAATTTCAGTAGATAGTAACCCTTCTGTCTCTGAAGTTTCACCATCCGAACTAAATAAATCTGGAGCGTCTTCACCTTCTACACCAAAGTTTTCAAGTCCATTAGAAACATGCTCTTCCTCTATTGGGCTGTTTTCTTCAGGTTGTGTTGTTGTGAGTGCTTCCTCTAAAAAAGATTGCTCATAATCATTTGATTGATTATTTTCAACAATACTTTCAACTTCTTGATTGGTATTAGTTTGCTCATTCATCATTTCTGATGATGCAGTGTTTGTAACTGGCTCTGCAATTATTTCATTTTCTAACTTTAATGCATTTGCTCCATGTGAGATAGGGCTAGTCATCGTAGGTGAAAAATTAAGCGATTGAGCAGAACTTGCACTGTTAAAATCTGAATAACCAGGGTTTCTATTTTGTATTCTATGAACCATATTGATTACAGATTTACTTTCTGGTTGTTGCCCATCTAATGCTGTTGCAACAATTGATACTCTGATTTTTCCATCAAGGTCTCCAGATGTAATGGCACCAATAATTACTTCAGCTTCTGGATCTACTTCAGCTCTTATTTTATTTACAACTTCGTCAACTTCAAAAAGTTTAAGATCCTTACCACCAGTAATATTTACTAGTAATCCTTTTGCACCTTTTAATGTATAATCATCAATCAATGGGTTGCTAATTGCCATATCTGCTGCTTTAGCTGCTCTACCTTCTCCTTCGGCTTCACCAGTTCCCATCATTGCTTTACCCATTGAAGCCATTACAGTTTCAACGTCGGCAAAATCTAGATTAACTATACCGGGTCTAACCATTAGATCAGTTACACTTTGTACACCTTGCATTAAAACATTATTTGAAAGATTAAAAGATTCTTCAAATGTAGTTTGTTCATTCGCAACCTTAAATAGATTTTGATTTGGAATTACAATAATTGTATCCACATGTTTTCTTAATTCTTCTAGGCCTAGTTGAGCTCTTCTCATTCTTGATGGCCCTTCATATAAGAAAGGAAGAGTTACAACACCTACTGTTAAAATATTTAATTCTTTAGCAGCTCTTGCAATAACATGTGCAGCACCTGTTCCTGTTCCACCGCCCATACCAGCAGTTATAAAAACCATGTTTGCACCCTGGAGTGTATTTACAATTTCATTCAAAGATTCATCTGCAGCTGCTTGACCTATGTCATGCTTTGCTCCAGCACCTAAACCTTTTGTTAAACTTAGACCAATTTGAATTCTTGCTTTAGCTTTACTTAACTTTAAATCTTGAGCATCTGTATTTACCGCTATGAACTCTACTCCTTGAAGCCCATTATCAATCATTTCATTAAGTGCATTTCCACCTGCTCCACCAACTCCCACTACTAATAATCTTGGTTGTAATTCTTTTATTTCTGGTGATTTAAAGTTAATTGTCATTTTTATTTCCCCTCATTGTTATTAAAATGTTTTTCCCATTTAAGACTTGCACGATTTAGATTTGCTTTTTTTCTTGCGTTGATCTTAAATTTTTCAAATGCTGCTGGTTCCCATATTTGGAATGTTTGACCCTGACCAATAAACAACATGCTGTTTTTTATTTTTGCATGTTTTAATAATTTTGTTGATAATGAAATTCTACCTTCACTATCAAATTGTAAATTCATACTCTCAGATAAAATTGATGTTGCAAAATAATCTCTTTTTTCTTCAAATGGACTTAATGAATCTATACTTGCAGAAAGTTTTTCAATTCTATCTTGTGAACAAGCTTCTATAGACTGATTATTAAATGAGGGATAACAGATAACTCCGTTGTATCCTATGTTGGAAAGATGAGATCTAAAACTAGCAGGCACAGATACTCTTCCCTTTTTGTCTATTTTGTTCTCGTAAGTAGATAAAAACATATTTTTTATATTTCATAAATTCCATATTTGGGAATATATGGGACAATATGGGTTTTTAACTATAGTGTCAATATGTTCGTTTTAGGCTAATTTGTTAATAATTGTGGATAACTTTTATGTATCTTCATTAAGTCTAAAATCAATTTTTTGTTTTAACTCAATACAATTCTAGGATTAAAAATAAGAACAAAAATGATTCAATCATGAATCAAAAGGTGAACATTCATACATTTGGCAAATGCCTCTTGTGGATAAGTTTGCTAGACAAACTATAAGCCGGGTTCTGTCATTTAAACCTATCATTTCTCTAGGCTTAAGATCACTCTTAAGCTCAAGCAACTAACCCTGATGACTAGCCAAAGACGGCTTTTAGTTTTACAACAATGTCATCTCTACTTAGTCTTGCTCCCAGTGGGGTTTTCCAGCGTTCATTGTTACCAATAGAACCGGTGCGCTCTTACCACACCTTTTCACCCTTGCCATGTTATGGCGGTATATTTTCTGTGGCACTATCCCTAGGGTTTCCCCCGCCAGGTATTACCTGGCACTGTGTCTTTGCGGAGCCCGGACTTTCCTCTTCAAAAAAAATTAAAGCGACAAGTCGTTTGTCTAGCAAATGTAGAATATTACTAAACTACAAGAATTCAAGAAAAATTTAATTATACCTCTTGATGAGATTTTTACTAATAAGCAAGCATTCTTGATCAATTTTGCCATCAACCAACTCTTGTCTAAATCTTCTTTGAAAGGCTTTAGTTACATATCTTAAATACCTATCTCTACTTAAGTCTTTTGGAGTTTTTTTTGAATATCCAATTTTAAACAAATTATTGAAAAAAAATTCTTTTTCTATTTTCCTGATTTTAGAATTTCTATTTTTCATTAATTCTTGCTTCTTTAATGTGTGCCATATCCCTATTTTATTTTTAGATAAATATTCCCAAGGAAATTTTTCACCTGGATCTTTTTTTCTTTGTGGCGCTATATCGGAATGTCCTAAAATATTCTTAGAGCTAATTTTATATTCTTTTATTAAAAACTTACTTAATTTTAAAAGAGAAGAAATTTGTTTTTTAGAAAATTTTTTATAACCAAATTCATGTCCAGGGTTTGTGATTTCAATTCCAATAGAATTTTGGTTTAAAGATTTATAATTTTTCCATGAAGATTTTCCTGCGTGCCAAGCTATATATAAATCAGGTACTATCTTGATAAATTCTCCATTATTTTTGATTAAATAATGACAACTAACCTTAGGTTGTATATTTGTCAGTCTATTAATAGCCGCAGATTCTCTCTTCATTCCAGTATAATGAAAAATAATAAATGTAATTTGCTTAGTGCTTCTTTTTTTAGAATTAAAATTACTAGAATAATTCAATATTGTTTTTAAAGCCATTATTGGGTCATATTTAGAACTAATTCTCGATTTACTTTATAATAATATATATTATACAATTGTCCAACTATGAAAAAAACTATAATTACATTTTTATTTTTAATTCTGCTTTCATCAAATGTTAGTGCAGGAACAGATGGTGAAAATAATCTACCTAATAAGGCAAAGCCTATAAAAGATTGCTTTGAAAGTTTAAATAGAATTACATTTTCTTTAAATGAAGGTTTGGACAAAGTGATTTTTAAGCCAGTTGCAAAAACTTATAGATTTTTACCCTCTCCAATTCGAACTGGAACAGGTAATGCCCTTGACAATCTTTCTTCTTTTGTGACTATACCTAACAATATTCTTCAAGGAGAGTTAAAAAAAGCTGGGGTTAATACAGGAAGATTTGTTATTAACACAACATTGGGAATTCTTGGAATATTTAATGTGGCTAAAAAAATGAATTTTCCAGAATATGAAAAAGAAGATTATGGACAAACTTTAGGAGTTTGGGGAGTGGGCGCAGGTTGTTATTTAGTATTGCCAGTTTTAGGGCCTTCCACTGTTAGAGATACAGCTGGTTCATTTGTAAATGTACTGGGTGGAGACGCTTGGTATAACGCCTCTGTTAATGGTAACAATGAATTTTTGAGCAGCTCTCAATACACGACAACAAAAATTTTAACAGGATTAGATTTTAGAGCAAAAAATATTGACTCTATAGAAAATTTAAAAAAAAATTCTATGGATTTTTATGCTTCAGTTAGAAGCTTATATCTTCAAGATAGACAACAAAAAATTAAAGATAAAAAAGGATCACTCGAAATTATTTATGATAGTGACTGGGAAGAAATAGAAACTCAATAAAATATTTTAAAAATATGAAGAATTTTTTAACTTTTGTAACTTTTTTAATAATTATCTTTTCGAGCATTAGTAAAGTTTACTCGATCGAGCCAGACATATTTGTTCAATCAACAGTAAATAGAGCGTCTGAAGCTTTGAGTAATCAATTCTCAAAAGAAGAAAAGATAGAAAAACTTAAAAAGATTGCAAGTGAAACTGTTGATATAAAAGGTATTAGTTTTTACACATTGGGATCCCACAGAAAAAATATAACTGACAATCAGTTAAAACAATATGAGACACTTTTTAAAGAATATTTTTTAAAAAGTTTTTCCAGTAGATTAGCTGAGTATTCAAACCCAGAAATAGAAGTAACATCTAAAAAAGAATTAAATAAAAATTATACAATAGTTTTCAGTACTTTGGTTTCAACTGAGCAAAGACCAGAGGTTAAAATTAATTGGAGAATTTATACCAAAGATCCAGAGAGCCCTTTGATCAGAGACTTGATCATTGAAGGTTTAAGTCTTGCAAGAACTCAAAAAGAAGAGTTTTCCTCTATAATTCAAAGTAATGATGGAGATATAAATGCTCTTTTTGAGACTCTGAAGAACTTCAATAAATAGCAGCTAAACAGAAAATAATTTTTGGTGGGCCCACCAGGACTCGAACCTGGGACCAATACATTATGAGTGTACTGCTCTAACCAACTGAGCTACAGGCCCTAAAAATTAAACTTTAATTATATTATAATGTAACCGATGTCTAGCATAGCTAAAAGATAATGAAAATGGTGGGACTGGTTGGTTACGCTCCAACTACCCCTGCAATGTCAATGCAGTACTCTACTATTGAGCTACAGTCCCTTTGAATTTTAACTTTCTAAAAAGCTTTTTAACTGTTTGGATCTGCTTGGGTGTTTTAATTTTCTTAAAGCTTTAGCTTCTATCTGTCTAATACGTTCTCTTGTTACAGAAAACTGAAGACCTACTTCTTCAAGAGTATGGTCTGTATTCATTCCAACACCAAACCTCATTCTAAGAACTCTTTCTTCTCTTGGTGTTAAAGTTGATAAAATCTTAGTCGTAGCTTCGCTTAAATTTGACTTAATTGCTTGTTCTAAAGGTGCTAATGCTTTTGTGTCTTCAATAAAATCACCTAAACTACTATCTTCTTCATCACCCACTGGTTTTTCAAGAGATACCGGTTCTTTTGATATTTTTAAAACTTTTCTAACTTTGTCTAAAGGCATTCTTAATTTTTGCGCTAGTTCTTCAGGTGTAGCCTCTCTACCAAACTCACTTAGGATTAATCTTTGGGTTCTTACAATTTTATTAATAGTTTCAATCATGTGAACTGGAATTCTTATTGTACGAGCTTGGTCAGCAATAGATCTAGTTATTGCTTGTCTGATCCACCATGTAGCATATGTTGAAAACTTATAACCTCTTCTGTATTCAAATTTATCTACAGCTTTCATAAGACCAATGTTTCCTTCTTGAATAAGGTCTAAAAATTGAAGTCCTCTATTTGTATATTTTTTTGCAATTGAAATTACCAATCTTAAATTGGCTTCAACCATTTCTTTTTTTGCAATTCTAGATTCTTTTTCACCTTTTTGAACTCGGCTAACTATTTTTTTATAATCAGTGACTGAAATTCCAAGTTTATGACTAATCTCAATCAATCTCTCTCTTATGTTTTTAAATTCATCTTTATTTTTAGAAAAAAACTGTTTCCACATGGGGTTAGTATCCAGGAACTTTTTAAGATTTGGATTAATTTCATTGCCTATATAAAACTTAATAAATTCATTTCTTGGAATTTTTTGGTCCATTGCTAACCTCAAAAGATTTCCTTCTAGCGAAACAATTTTTTTATTTTCCACATAGTGCTTTTGAACCAATTCCTCTGTTACAGAAGGTGACAACTGTAATGATTTAATATTTTCTAAAATATCACTTACAATTTTATCATGTCCTTTTTCTTTAGCAGTTGAGAAGCTTACTGCGTTCAAAATACCATCAAGTTTTTCTTTTTGATACTTGATTAATTTTGCATATTCTTTTGTTAAAGTATTTACAGTTTTTAAAACTTTTGGTTTGATTTCAGTTTCCATTGCTGCAAGCGTTGGATTAAACTCGTCATCATCTCCATTATTTTCATCGTTTTTGTCAGTTTCACCAGAATTTCTTTGTTTAGCACTCGGACCTGTATTTTCGTCTTCCATGTAGTTAGTATCAATATCAATAATTTCTCTAACTAAAATTTCATCACTCTGAAGTTTTTCATCCCACTCTACAAATTGTTGTGCTGTAATTGGGCTTTGTGCTAATGCGATAAGCATTACATCTTTCCCAGCTTCTATTCTTTTGGCAATTGCGATTTCACCTTCACGAGATAAAAGCTCAACTCCACCCATCTCTCTTAAATACATTCTTATAGGGTCATCACTTTTTTCAATAGTCTTACCCTCTTCTTTGGATGAATTTTCTTTTTTTCTTAAAACTTTGAAATCAGATTTTTTTTCCACTAGTGCCACATTCTCATCAAGAATGTGCATGAAAGCTTGTTCTAAATTTTCGTCTGAAAGATTTCTTTTACCTAATGATTTATTTAACTCATCAAAGGTTATAAATCCTCTATGGGTTCCACGACCCATAAGTCTAGCAAATGATTTTGTAATTATTCTTTCCACAATAGTATATTTGAAATGACTTATATAAGCGCAATTTGAGAAAAATCCACGTATTTTTTGAAGGATTTAATTGATGTTTTTTTGTTTTTTTAGCTCTCTTATTTCATTAAAAGTGCTTTCGCTTAAATCTTTAGAGAATTTTGATTCAAGCTCTTCAATCCTAAACTCTAAATCGTAGTTTTTAAGGTCTCTAGAGACTTCTTCTAATAATTCAAACATTTTTTTCTGATCATTTTGATGATGATTAAGAATATGTTTTATCGAAGCAAATTTAAAAATTTTTTCAGTTAATTGAGGATCAATAGGAATTTGATCTAAGGTAAGTTTTTCTCCACTCTTTAGTTTAGTTATCAAAGTTTCAAGAATTAATTTATTTTCTTCACTAAATAGGTTTATATTTTCAATCATGTGAATATTTTCTTGAAATAAATCTAAATTATTCATTATTAAATAAAGCAATGAAAACTCTTTAAGCTCAACACCACTCAATAATTTGCTTTCGTTAAAGTGTTTTTGAGTAGACTGTAATGATTTAACTTTTTTAGTATAAAATTGTTTTTTTCCTATATTGCTATGTGGAGTTAAAGATGAAATTTTCTCCAAAAAAAACTCTAGTACATATTTTTTTATAAAATCATCTTTTATGGTCGCTGCAATAGCTCTTAATTTTTTTTCAAAAATAGCCATTGATGAAGGGTTGTTATCAGTTTGTTGTTTATAATGATTAAATATAAACTGGTGAATTGAGATTTTTGCCTGTTTAGTAAAGTCAATAAAGTTTGCTTTACCATTTTTATTTGCATAACTATCAGGATCTTCACCATCCGGTAAAAAAAGAAACGAAATTTGTTTTTCTGGTTGTAGTTCTTTAATTGAATTTTCTGCTGCTCTAAGCGCTGCTTTGTATCCACTTTCATCACCATCAAAACAGATAATTATATCTTCAAAGAATTGGTTAAGCATTAAAATTTGTCTATCCGTTAAAGAGGTTCCAAGATTTGCTACAACATTCTCAATTCCATTTTTACTCAAACCAACTACATCCATATATCCTTCAACTAAATATACATGATCTATTTTATTTGATAATCTTCTAGCTAAATCCAGATTATATAAATTAGAACCTTTTTTAAAAAAAGGTGTTTCAGGGGAATTAATATATTTTGCTGAATAACTATTTTCTTGGATAGTTCTTCCTCCCAATCCAATTGGTTGACCTGAAATATTATTAATTGGAAATATTATTCTATCTCTAAATCTTTCAACGTATTTATTCTTTTTTTCATCTAAATAAAAAAGACCACTTTCAACTAAAACTTTCTCACTAAATTCATCTTTTAATTTTTCATAAAAATTAGAGTTTCTTTCAACAAATCCAATCTTAAAATTTTTGACTTCATCTTTACTAAGGTTCCTTTTCTTTAAATAATCTCTCACAATAGTTAAACTTTCATTTTTTAAAATTTCATCATGATAAAATTGAACATATTGATTGTAGATTGAGCAATATTCTTGCCAATTTTTTTCACGCTCTTCATCTTGTTTTGAGAATGTATAAGGCCTCATACCTGCAAGATTTGCTAATGACTTTACTGCTTCTCCAAATTTCAAATTTTGAGTTTTCATTATAAAATCAAAAATATTCCCATGTTCTGATGTTGCAAAACAATGATAAAATTCTTTTTCATCGTTAACTGTAAACGAAGGTGTTTTTTCAGTTTTAAAGGGTGATAAACCTACAAATTCTTTGCCTCTTTTTTTTAGACTGACAGACTTTGATACAACTGTCGAAACCTTTAAACGAGTTTTAATCTCGTCTAAATACTCTTTTGGGTATTTCATTATTTATTCAATAGTTCTTTGAGTAAGGGTCCGGCTTTAGCAAAATCTAGATTGTCAGGGTATGACTTTTTCAGTTCACTCATCACTTTACCCATGTCTTTAATTGATGCGGCACCCAATTTACTTATTGTGTCAATGCATATCTTTTTAGTTTCTTCATCGTTTAACTGCTGTGGTAAAAAACTAGATAAAAGATCAAATTCATTTTGCTCAACTTCTAGCAAATCCATCCTGTCATTTTTTTTATAGATATCTATTGATTCGGTTCTTTGCTTGATCATTTTCTTTAAAAGTTTTTTAATGTCCTCATCGTCTGTTTCTTTTATGTCGGAGCCAGATCTATTGATAATATCAATATCTTTTATTCCAGATAAAATTAACCTGTAGGTTGAGATTTCAACCTTATTTTTTGATTTTAGAGAATTTTTATAGTTAGTTTCAATTTTTTCTTTCAATGTCATAATATTTTTTAATCTACTGCAAAGTGAAAATTCTTCAAAAGAAAAATTGTTTTTTTATAATTTTATAATACATCTCTGTTGCGATAATTAAGGTTTTATTGTATTAACCTTTAACTCATGAGTTGTAATTGATCAAAAAAGCAAAAAAAATTAGCTCTAGCAAAATCTCACAGATTCACACAGGCGTTTTAGTTCTTGAAAATAAAACTATCTTTAAAGGAGTTGGTATTGGCTATCAAGGAACTGCCACAGGCGAAGTATGTTTCAATACTTCTCTAACCGGATATCAAGAAATTATTTCAGATCCCTCTTATGCTGGGCAAATTATCAATTTTACTTTTCCACACATTGGTAACGTTGGAACTAATAAAGAAGATTTAGAGTCTGATAAAGTTTGGACCAAAGGTGTAATTTTTAACTCTGAAATAACAAGTCCTTCTAATTATAGATCTTTAGTTAATTTAGACATGTGGTTAAAAAAAAATAAAATTGTTGGGATCACTGGTTTGGATACAAGAGGTTTAACCAACTATATTAGAGATAATGGAGCACCTAAAGGAACTATTTCTTTTTCTAATAAAGGCAATTTCAATATTAGTAAATTAACAAATATTACAACCAAATGGAGTGGGTTAAATAATTTAGATTTAGCAGAACAAGTGACTACTAAAAAAAATTATATTTGGTCAGGTTTTAAAACTTGGAAAAAAGAAACTGGTTACTTAAAAAATAAAAAAAACACATTACATGTTGTTGCAATTGATTATGGAATTAAGAAAAATATCCTAAGATATTTCTCAGATCTTAATTGTAAAGTAACAGTGGTTTCATGCAAAACGAGTGCAAAAGACATCCTTAAATTAAAGCCAAATGGGATCTTTTTATCCAATGGTCCTGGTGACCCTGCAGCAACTGGAAAATATGCAATTGAAATCATTAAAGAATTAATCAAAAATAATTTACCTATTTTTGGTATTTGTCTTGGTCATCAAGTTCTAGCCTTAGCGCTTGGTGCAAAAACTAAAAAAATGAAACTAGGTCATAGAGGTGCTAATCATCCAGTTAAAAACTTAGTTAAAGACAATGTTGAGATTACAAGTCAAAATCATGGCTTTGAAATTGTAAGAGCAACATTACCAAAAAATATTGAAGTAACTCACAAGTCTTTATTTGATAATTGCATTGAAGGAATCAGATTAAAGAATAAACCTGTTTTTTCTGTTCAATATCACCCTGAATCAAACCCAGGACCACAAGATAGTGTTTACTTATTTGAAGAATTTATTAACAACATAAAAAAAAATGCCAAAAAGAAAAGATCTTAAAACTATATTAGTCGTTGGTGCTGGACCTATTATCATAGGTCAAGCCTGTGAGTTTGACTACTCAGGAACACAAGCCTGCAAGGCCCTTAAAGATGAAGGTTATAAAGTTATTTTAATCAACTCTAACCCAGCAACTATCATGACGGACCCTGGTGTTGCAGATAAAACTTATATTGAGCCTATAACTTTAGAGGTATTAGAAAAAATTATAAAAAAAGAGAAACCAGACGCAATTTTACCAACAATGGGTGGCCAAACTGCTTTGAATTTAGCAATGGAAGCGGAGAAAAAAGGAATTCTTAAAAAATACAAGATTGAGTTAATCGGTGCAAATTCTAAGGCGATCTCTAATGCAGAGGATAGAAAAAAATTCAGAAAAAATATGCTGGATATTGGTTTGGACTTACCAAAATCTAAAGTGGTAAATCATATTAAGGATGCAGCAAAAGCTTTAAGACAAATTGGATTACCTGCAATAATTAGACCTGCATTTACTTTGGGTGGTTTGGGTGGAGGAATTGCCAAAACTGAAAAAGAATATCTAAAAATAGTTAAAGATGGTTTACACGAATCCCCTGTTAGCCAAATTTTAATTGAAGAATGCCTTGAGGGTTGGAAAGAATTTGAAATGGAAGTTGTTAGAGACAAAAAAGATAACTGTATCATTATTTGTTCTATTGAAAACATTGACCCAATGGGAATTCATACGGGAGATTCCATTACAGTTGCACCCGCTCTAACACTTACGGATAAAGAGTACCAAGTTATGAGAAATGCCTCAATTGCTTGTCTTAGAAAAATTGGAGTAGAAACAGGTGGTTCAAATGTTCAATTTGCAATCAATCCTAAAGATGGCAGAATGGTTATCATTGAAATGAACCCAAGAGTTTCTAGGTCTTCTGCTCTTGCTTCTAAAGCAACAGGGTTTCCAATTGCAAAAGTTGCAGCAAAACTAGCTGTTGGCTACACACTTGATGAGTTAAAAAATGAAATTACCAAAACAACACCTGCCTCCTTTGAGCCTAGTATTGATTATGTGGTAACCAAAATACCAAGGTTTACCTTTGAAAAATTCTCTACTTCTGAGGCAATTCTTGGAACTTCAATGAAATCAGTTGGTGAAGCGATGGCAATTGGTAGAAACTTTAAAGAATCTCTGCAAAAAGCCTTGGTTTCTCTTGAAATTGGCTTTTCAGGCTTAGATCGAATTTTTCCACTTAACAAAAAAGAAATAGAGAAAGAATTGAAAAAAAATATTCCAAACAGAATATTATTAGTTGCTGAAGCGTTTAGAAAAAAAATGAATATTAAAAGAATTCACCAGCTTTGCAAAATAGACCCTTGGTTCTTAGAGCAAATAAAAGAAATTGTTGATGAGGAAAATAAAATTCAAAAAAAAGGTCTCCCTAAAGACTACAATGAATTTAATAGAATTAAATCAATAGGTTTTTCTGATAAAAAATTATCTGAAATTACCAAAATTCCTGAAAACCTTGTTAGAAAAAAAAGAACTGCTTTAAAAGTGTTACCAGTTTACAAAAAAGTAGATACTTGTGCTGCTGAGTTTAAATCTTTCACACCTTATATGTATTCAACATACCAAAGAAATTTTGCTTTGAACTCAGAGTGTGAAGCAGAACCTTCTTCGAGAAAAAAAATCATAATTTTAGGAGGTGGACCAAATCGTATAGGTCAAGGTATTGAGTTTGACTACTGTTGTTGCCAAGCAAGTTATGCTCTTAAAGATAGTGGTTTTGAAACTATAATGATTAACTGTAATCCTGAAACAGTTTCAACAGACTACGATACAAGTGATAGGCTTTATTTTGAACCTCTTAAAGAAGAGTATGTTTATAATATTATTAAAAAAGAACAGCAAAAAGGAAACCTTGTAGGGATTATTGCTCAGTTTGGTGGACAAACTCCTATAAGACTTGCTAAATTTTTACATGATAACAAGCTTCCAATTCTAGGTACCCAATATACATCAATAGATTTAGCTGAAGATAGAGATAGATTTCGAAAATTACTTGATAAATTAAGATTAAAACAAGCAGAAAGTGGTATTGCCAAAACTTACAAACAAGCAATTCAAATTGCTGAAAAAATTGGTCTGCCTTTAATGGTAAGACCTTCTTATGTATTAGGTGGAAGAGCAATGGAAATTGTTCATGAGAAAAGCCAATTAAAAAACTTTGTAGAAGAAGCATTTAAAGCTGCAGAGGATAATCCAATATTAATAGATAAGTTTATTAGTCACGCTATGGAAGTAGATGTTGATGCATATCCGATGGGAAAGAAGTATTTGTTGCTGGTATCATGCAACATATTGAAGAAGCGGGTATTCACTCTGGGGATTCTGCATGTAGTTTGCCTCCAATATCTATTAAACCAAAGCTGATAACTGAAATAGAAGTTCAAACAAAAAAATTGGCTTTAGCTTTGAATGTTAAAGGTTTTATGAATATTCAATTTGCCATTAAAAATGATGAAATTTATGTAATTGAAGTAAATCCAAGAGCAAGCAGAACAGTTCCTTTTGTATCTAAAGCCAAAGGATTGCCTCTTGCAAAAATTGCCTCAAGAGTAATGACTGGTGAAAAATTATCTAAATTTAATTTAAAAGGTAAAAATAAAAACTTGTTTGCAGTTAAAGAAGCTGTATTTCCTTTCAATAAATTCCCAAATAGTGACCTATTGTTAGGGCCTGAGATGAAATCAACAGGTGAGGTTATGGGATTTGATAAAGATTTTGGTATGGCTTATGCAAAAAGCCAAATTGCTGCTTCAAACTCTTTGCCCACTAAAGGTTTAGCATTTATCTCTCTCAAAGATGGTCATAAAGATGAAGGTGTTGATCTAGCAAAACAATTAATAAAATTAAATTTTACTTTATGTGCTACGGGTGGAACTGCAAATTACATTCGTAAACATGGAATAAAGTGCAAAACAATAAACAAGGTTAGTGGAGGATCACCTCACATTGTTGATGTACTAAATTCTAAAAAAATTGCCTTAGTTATTAATACGGGTGGCGGAAATAGCGAGCATCGTCTGCATGATGCAATGGCTCTAAGAAGAGCAACACTAGGTAACAAAGTTCCTTATTGTACGAACATGTCTACTGCTCAAGCTTGCTTGATGGGGATTAGATCTTTAAAAACAAAAGAGATTACAATAACTGCGCTTCAAGATATTTAATGTGAAGACAGGCCAGTATTTGCAATACTAAAAATCATATCTTCATAACTCATATCAAGGTTTAGCACACACGATCTATAGAAATAACCTTTTCGAAGACCTGGCATTAAATTTGCTTCTATAAAATGAGGAACACCTAAGTGATCCATTTTAATATCTATTCTACCTAAAGATTTTCCACCTAAAGCTTTAAAAGAATCTTTTGCTAATTTAGAAAGTTTTTCAAAAACTATAACATCAGAAACAATAATTACACTCTCTTCATCATTTTTTTTAACATTAAAATCAAGAATACAATGACCATCCATATTTTCTTTTACAATAATTTCAATTGGCATAGCTCTTAAAGTTCCATCAATGCTATCTTCAAAAATACCCACACTATATTCTTTTCCTGCTAAATATGTTTCAACTAAAGAAGGTGAGTTTTGTTTTATTTTAATATCTAATACTTTTGATGTAAAATCTTCAAAATTAAATACAATTGAATTTTTATCTACACCTCTACTGTCTCCACCAGTTACTGGTTTTATAAAAAGGGGAAATTTTATTGGTATTGAAGATTCTTTTAAGTATTCACCAGGGTTTGTTATAAAAAAATCTGCAGTTCTAATATTATTTTTTTGCATAATCTTCTTTGCTCTATTTTTATCACTTTCATTATCAAGGGCTGCTTTACTTGAGGCGATATATGGAATTTCAAACATCTCTAAATAATCATTTAGCCATATTTTTCTATTATTAAAAAAGAAATACTTAACACCAGAGAATACTAAATCAGGCTTTCTTTTAACCAGGGCTTCAAGATCTTCTTCTGAATTAATTTCAGTAATTAAAACATTTTTATATCGTTTAGATAAAATCCTTAGAACATTTTTTTCTTCTATAATGATTCCAACGTTATCTTGATGAGAATTTACTTCACCCAAATTAGGGACTACGACTATTTCTATAGTCTTACTAATTTTTATTGGAATAATATTATTTTTTTTTAAAGGTAAAATATTACCTATTTCTGGTATTTCTTGTTTAGCTATGTCTTTTATAATCATAATAAATCCAACACATAACCCACACAAAAAAGCATGAATGATGAGCTATTCTAATAAAGTTGTTTTCTAAAAAATTATTGCCTAAGTAATGAAGTGTAAAATTATCTGGCAATATCTAAAAAAACTAAGTGTACGCCCTATCGATGGTGATAGATACAAGTCTCTACAAATTTAATACTACTTAACTTTCCAATCTGTCGGAAAAGAGACGTAATTAACTTGTAAACAGCGTCTTTCTTTAACTATTTTCTTTTTTTCCATACCATGCCAAGTGTTTGGGCCACTTGTAAACATATATCCGTAGTTATTTTTGTAAGGAACTGTTTTAACCTTTTTTAATTTTTCATTATAAAAATCTGTTCCAAGCTCTTCAGATTCATTGGTATTATTAACAAATATTAACCCTGACATTAGTTTTTCTTTAATATCACAATGAGGCTTCAACCAGAAACCCTCTCGATCACAAATAACCTCAAGTCTAACATATGAATTTGATAAATCTCTATTGATCATTTTTGAGATAGTTTCATGAACTTCTTTGGATTGTAGTTCATTAATAAATTTTACTAGGTTTGGAAATTGTTTTTCATTTTCTTTTGATACAAAACATCTAAATTTTATTGCCTCTCCACCTGAAGCTATCCCCTCTCTAAACTCAGCAGTACCTCCATCTATTGCTCTGGTTCCATCATAATCTAAATTATGTTTAGTTACGTCTGGGATATCTGCAGTAGTAATTTCTTTTATTGCTCCATCACTAAGTGCATCATCATACTCCCAGTGATCAAAAGGAAATTTATATTTTTTAGATTTGTTTTGAATTGAACTTAAAAATGACATCAAGAATTTATTTTTTGTTTAATAATATTTGCTACTCTATTAGTTTCATCAAGTTTTGGATAGGACCAATTTTCAACCTCTTCTCCTAAATTTCTAGTTATGTTTAATTCTCTAAATAAATTTCTAAATCTTCGAAATCTTTTGTCATTTTTTTTAGGCAAAATACTAGCTATATAGATTGGTTTACCAGTCAAGGCTGCTTCTGAAATCATTGAACTAGAGTCACATGTAACTATAATATTTTCAGAAATTGCTAAGGCTGATAGGTAGGCTTTTTTATCAACATCCATTATTATTGTATGATTTTCACCAAAAAATTCTTTTGCATAATGAATAGTATTTAATGGTGTTCTCATTGAAGGAATTACCACAAGTTGGAAGTCATGTTTTTTTAACAATTTATATAATGCTGTAAAAATATGTTTCATATTTTTAGTTGAATAATCATAATACTTGGTGGGACCACCCATTATTAAGGTCCAAATTTTTCTTTCGTCTTTTTTAATAAATGAATTTAGATAATCTTTATTTTCACTTATCTCATTTTCTGTAAGATAATGAATTGCTCCTTTTGTAGTAATGACATTCGACCCTTCTATTGCGTCATGTTCTGGAGCTACAATAAAATCAAAATGAGTTAAATCTACTTTTGGATCTTGAATATGGATATTAAATACTTTTTTATTTGATGTTTTTTTTAAATAAATTGATGGAATAACACTTTTTCGTCCACAGGAGATAATCACATCAAAATCATCATGATCAATTTTTTTAAACACGGTTTGTGAAACAGGGCTAAGATTTGGTGGAATTAATTTCCATAAATGATTTAGTTCAACCTTATGGTGTGTAAAATCTATATCCAAAGCTTTAGCCAAACCCTCTACTTGACTAATCATGCCATGCATACCCTCAGTCAATAATATCCCTTTTAATTTTGTCATTTATCCTTATATAACTTCTGCATGAGTGAAAATCCAATTAAACACACAAAAGTGTTAATAATAGGGTCAGGTCCAGCTGGCTATACAGCAGCTGTGTATGCTGCCCGAGCAATGCTAAGCCCTGTTTTAGTATACGGCTCTGAACCTGGTGGACAATTAACTACAACAACAGATGTAGAAAACTATCCTGGATTTTCAGATGTAATTCAAGGTCCATGGTTAATGGATCAAATGCGAGACCAAGCAAAAGCAGTTGGTACAGAAATGATAGAAGATCATATCGGATCAGTAAATTTAAAATCTACACCTTTTGAAGCTATTGGTGATAGTGGACAAAAATATACTGCAGATAGTATAATTATTTCAACAGGTGCTCAGGCAAGATGGTTAAATATAGAATCAGAACAAGCATATAGAGGCTTTGGTGTTTCAGCGTGTGCAACATGTGATGGTTTTTTCTTTAAAGAAAAAGTTGTGGCAGTTGTTGGTGGTGGAAATGCAGCTGTAGAAGAGGCAATGTTTCTTACAAAATTTGCATCGAAGGTAAAATTAATTCATAGACGAGATACTTTAAGAGCAGAAAAATTACTTCAAAAAAAATTAATGGCAAATAAAAAAATTGAAATAATTTGGGATAGTGCTGTTGAAGAGGTTATTGGGGATAGCGAACCTAAAAATGTTACAGCGATTAAAGTTAAAAATCTTAAAACAAATAAAATTGAAGAAATGAAAATAGATGGTTTATTTATTGCAATTGGTCATGATCCAGCAACGGCTCTTTTTAAAGATCAATTAGATATGGATAAAGAAGGTTATTTATTAACTAAACCGGATTTAACAGAAACTAATATCCCTGGAGTTTATGCTGCAGGTGATGTTAAAGACAAGACTTTCAGACAAGCAGTTACAGCTGCTGGTATGGGCTGTATGGCTGCACTTGAAGCTGAAAAATTCTTATCTCGCTAACTTAAATACTCACTATTTTAGAAATTTCTTTTTTTCTACCTAGGCTCCATTTTTTTAAAGCAGATATTATTGGTATTGCTGAATTTCCAAATTCACTTAATTTATATTCTACGTTTTGAGATTTATTAATAATTTTAACAACCAAACCATCTTTTCTCATTTCATCAAGTTTTCTTGCCAAAACTTGGGAGCTGATATTAGTTACTATTTTTTTAAGCACATTAAATCTTATTTTCTTATTTTCATAGATTCTTGCAATAATAAAAATTTTCCATTTCCCACCTAATAATTCCATAACGTTTGAAAAAGGACATGATTGTTTTTGATTAATTTTTTCCACATATCTTTTGTAAACTAATAACAAAAAATGACCAGTCATGATTTAAGTAACTTTGAAGTGACTAGTAAGCTTATAATTAGTTGATAAAAGATTATTCATGTCCATATGTATCAAAATAAAAATTTAATTAAAAAGGAACAACAAAATGACAAATAAAGTATTATTAACTGGAATAAGTGGCTGGATTGCAAAACATATAGCAATTGAATTATTAAATTCTGGATATGAAGTTTTAGGAACTGTTAGAAGCCAAAACTCATTAGATAAAACAAAGAAAACTCTAAGCGAATATGTTTCAACAGATAAATTATCATTTGTTGAATTGGACTTATTAAAAGATGATGGTTGGGTTGAGGCTGCTAAAGATTGTAAATATATTATACACACTGCGTCTCCCTACCCTATGAAAAGTTCAAGAAATAGAGAAGCTTTAGTTCCAGCTGCTAAAGGTGGGGCGTTAAGAGTTTTAAATGCTGGTATAGAAGCTAATGTTGAAAAAATAATTCTTACTTCATCAATAGTAGCTATGTTTAAAAAACCTAACAGAACAAACCCATATAATTTTGGGGAAAGTGATTGGTCGGATACTGATTGGAGTGGATCAAATGACTATACCACATCAAAGACAAAAGCTGAACAAGCAGCATGGGAATTAATGGAAAGCAAAGGATTAAAAGACAAATTAACTGTAATTAATCCAGGAGGAGTTTTTGGTGATGCTTTAGATAAAAAAACAAATACCTCAACTAGCTATGTTGAACTTTTCCTTAAAGGAAAATATCCTATGGCTCCAAATTTTGGAATATTAATTTCTGATGTTAAAGATGTAGCAAGAGCGCATGTTATATCTATAAAAAATCCTAAGGTTAATGGAAGACGTTTAATTATTGGTTCAGAAGTAAAAAAAATGCTCGAAGTTTCTAAAATTATGGCTGAAGCATTTCCAAAGTATGCAAAAAAACTTCCAAAAAAAGAAATGCCAAATTTTATGGTTAAATTGATCAGTTACTTAGATTCTTCTGTAAAGATTATGTTGCCTGATCTTGGCATTTTAATGCAGACTGATACTTCATATTCTGAAGATTTATTGGGTATGAAATTTAAACCTGCAAAAGATAGCATTATAGATGCTGGGAACTCAGTAATTAGACTTGGATTAGTTTAAAAATACTAACTACTTATTTCTGATATCTCGTTAGACTCAAAAATAGTTTGTTGAATGTCATTTTGAATAACAGCTATCATTGCTCTTGCAACTGTCTCGGAATGAATAGGTTTCATTTTCTTTAAAGGACCTAAAAGTAATGGAGAAAGTAACTTAAAAACAAAGATACCTATTGTTTCACTTGCTCTCTTTTCTTTTCTATTTCCTATTAAAAAAGATGGTCTCATTATTCCAAGTTTTGGAAAATTAAGTTCTTTTAACTCTTCTTCAACTAATCCTTTAAATCTTACATAGTCTCCTGAACTCTTGGGGTTTGCATATAATGCAGAGACAAAAATAAATGAGTTAACCAAATTTGATTTTGCAATTTTTGCAACTTCTTTAGGAATATCAAGTTCAACTCTTTTATATTCATCTTTATCAGGTGAATTTTTTTTTGTTGTACCAATACAAACGAAACAGTCATCTCCTTTGATATCTTCATTGTGATTTTGTAAATTACTAAAATCAGTCTTAATAATCTCTACTTTTGGATCGTTAATTTCAGGAACTGAACGAACAAATAATTTTATTTTAGAGTAATTAATATTTTTAATTAATTGATTAAGAAGATGCCCTCCAACTAAGCCGGATGAGCCAAATAACAAAGCTGTTTTCATTACTTTAAGGAACCTTCCAATATATATTTCAATATACGAAAAGCTTGTTTTTGATCTGAAGCAACAGCAGCAGCAGAGCCATCCACTTCTTTAAGAGCATGTTGATGATCGTCATTATGAATAACAATCATAGATTTGTTAAGTGCAGTGGCATAACCCGCATCAAAGGCTGCATTCCATTGCTTAAATTTTTCACCAAACTTAACAATAATTACATCACAATCTTGAATAGATTTTTTGGTTCTAATGGAATTAATATTAGCGCCTTTTCTATCTTTCCAAAAATTTTTTTCTTCTGCTCCTAGAATTTCTACACCACAATTGTCAGATGCCTCATGATCGGTGACGGGAGATGTAAATTGAACATCTAATTTCTCTTTTTCACAAAGTTGAATAATTTCTTCTCTCCAATTACTGTGAATTTCGCCTGCCAAATATACACTTAACATTTATATTTCCTTATTGTTTATTTAGTTAAAATATCTTTTTTTAATTCATTATAAGGTCTAATTTGCTTGTAACAAATTATTACTAATCAGTTATATCTAGATTGTGAAAAAGGGTAAATACATTAAAACTTTTAAACTGTTGCTTCCTTATTTGTGGCCTAAAAAAAGAAAAGATTTAAGGATACGAGTTAGTTTTGCGGTTGTTGCTTTAGTTTTAGCAAAAATAGCAAGCGTTAGCACTCCTTTAGTATTAGGTAGCGCGGTAAACTCTCTGACAGAATTAAGTTCAGGCATTAATTTATTTATGCTGGTACCAATAGCTTTAGTAGTTGGCTATGGTGTAACTAGAGTAATTGCTTTCACATTTGTTGAAATTAGAGACGCCTTATTTTCAAAAGTTTCCCAGCATTCTATTAGACAAATATCTTTGACAATGTTCCAACATCTTCACAATCTATCCTTACAATTTCATTTAAATAGACAAACAGGTGCACTAGCAAAATATATAGACAGAGGAACTAAAGGAATAGATTTTCTTCTAAGATATGTCTTGTTTAATATTGCTCCTACTTTCTTTGAAGTGTTCTTGGTTTCTGGGATTTTATTTTATCTATATGGCCCATGGTATGCTGTTGTAACACTTGTAACCATTGGCCTTTATTCTTTCTTAACTTTTAAGATTACTGAATGGAGAAATGTATTTAGAAAAAGAATGAACCAAGCTGATAACGATGTCAGCACTAAGATGATTGATAGTTTATTGAACTTTGAGACAGTTAAATATTTTAACAATGAAGCCTTTGAAGCTAATAGACTTGATCAATCATTAGAAGAATATGAGTTAGCAGCAAATCAAAGTAGACATTCTCTTTCACTGTTAAACATAGCCCAAACATTTATCATAATGGTGGGTATTACTATTATGTTGGTGATGTCAGTTTATGGGATCAAAAGTGGGGAGATTAATATTGGTGGGTTTGTTGTAATTAATGCCTACATGCTCCAATTATATCAGCCATTGAATTGGTTAGGTTCTGTTTATAGAGAAATTAGGCAAGCACTAACTGATATGGAAAACATGTTTAGCTTATTAGAAGTTGCCCCAACAACAAATGATGATCTTGAGGATATACCTCAAAGTAACGATGCAGAAATTAGATTTGAAAATATTAGTTTTGATTACGATATAAGAAGAACTATCATTAAAAATATTTCATTTACTGTTCCTAATGGAAAAAAAGTAGCCATCGTAGGACCAACTGGTGCTGGTAAATCAACAATAAGTAGACTGTTATTCAAGTTTTATGATCCAAAAGAGGGAAATATTTTTATCAACAATACAAATGTAAATAAGATTTCTCAAAACTCTTTAAGAAAAATTATTGGTGTAGTTCCACAAGACACTGTCTTATTTAATGACACAATTTATTATAATATAGCTTACGGTAATACTGGTGCTACTAAAGAGGAAGTTATTAGTGCAGCAAAAAATGCAGATATACATGATTTTATAACAATTTTACCAGATGGTTATGAAACAATTGTAGGAGAGAGAGGGTTAAAATTATCTGGCGGAGAGAAACAGAGGGTTGCTATTGCAAGAACTATTCTAAAAAATCCTAAAATATTTTTCTTTGATGAAGCAACATCTGCATTAGATACTAGTACAGAAAAAGAAATTCAAAAAAATCTAGAAAATGTCTCTAAAGGTAAAACAACTTTAATAATTGCTCATCGACTATCTACAGCTGCAAATGCTGATAATATTATTGTTCTTGACCAGGGTACTATTATTGAACAAGGCACGCATGAGAGTTTATTACTAGAAAAAGGTAAATATTTTGAGATGTGGGGAAAGCAAAAACCTAGTTAAGACTTTTACAAAAAGAAGATATTTTTTCTAAAGCTTTTTTAAGATTTTCCATAGAAGTTGCATATGAAATTCTAAAGAAACCCTCTAAACCAAATGCAGAACCTTGAACAACTGCAACACCACTATTTTCTAATAAAGACTGAACAAAATCAGTATCTGTCTTAAGTTCTTTTCCGTTTGTATCTTTTTTTCCAATTAACCCTTTGCAGCTTGGAAAAACATAAAATGCTCCATCGGGATTTAAACATTCAATTCCATCTATTTCATTTAATGCTTTAACGACAAAATTTCTTCTTTCTTGGAATGAAGTTGCTCTCTCTTTAATAAAATCTTGAGTTCCATTTAATGCTTCAACAGCTGCAGCTTGACTAATTGAAGATGGATTTGTTGTTGATTGCGATTGTATTTTAGCAATTGCTTTAATAATTTCTTTAGGACCAGCTGCATACCCTATTCTCCAGCCAGTCATTGAGTAAGCTTTACTCACACCGTTCATTGTAAGAACTCTTTCTTTCAAGCTATCAATTTGTGCAATAGTAAAAAATTTAAAACCTTTGTATGTTACGTGCTCATAAATATCATCACTTAAAATATGTACGTGAGGATGTTTTGCTAAAACATCTGCAATTTCTTTAATATCACTTTCAGTATAACAAGCACCCGTTGGATTTGATGGTGAATTTAATATTATCCACTTTGTTTTTTGTGTTATAAATTTTTCTAATTCAGCTGGATTAATTTTAAATCCTTGTTTTTCATTACACTCTAAAATAATTGGAGTTCCACCAGCTAATAAAACCATATCAGGATAAGAAACCCAATAAGGCGCGGGTACAATAACCTCATCCCCTTCATTTAGGGTTGCCATCATGGCATTATAAATTACATGTTTTCCACCAGCACCAACTGTAATTTGATCAGTTGTGTAGTCTAAATTGTTTTCTCTTTTAAATTTTTTAACAATGGCATCTTTTAAGGCAGCAGTTCCATCAACGGCTGTATATTTGGTATCACCGTCATTAATGGCTTTTATAGCCGCTTGTTTGATATTATCTGGTGTATCAAAGTCAGGCTCTCCTGCTCCTAAACCTATAACGTCTTTTCCAGCAGCTTTTAACTCTCTTGCCTTTTGAGTTACAGCAATAGTTGGCGATGGTTTAATCTTTTTTAGACTGTCTGATATAATGCTCATTGAAATATATTTTTATTCTAATAGTTTTATAGATAATGCAAAATACTTATCAAGATTTAATTACAGATATACAGAGTAAAAATCCTGAAATTCACCAGAAATTAGAAGGTGGAAAAAAATTTAAACTTGTTACAGATTTTAAACCTGCCGGTGATCAGCCAGAAGCAATAAAACAACTAGTTAAGGGTGCAAATAAAGAAGAGTTAAACCAAGTTTTGCTTGGTGTAACAGGTTCTGGAAAAACTTTTACAATGGCCCAAGTAATTGAAAAAACTAATAGACCAGCTCTAATACTTGCTCCCAACAAAACACTAGCTGCACAGCTTTATGGAGAGATGAAATCTTTTTTTCCAGACAATGCCGTTGAATATTTTGTATCTTATTATGATTACTATACACCTGAAGCCTATGTACCAAGGTCTGACACTTATATTGAAAAAGAAGCATCTATTAATGAGCAAATTGATCGTATGCGTCACTCAGCTACTAGATCACTATTAGAGAGAGATGATGTAATTATTGTTGCAAGTGTTTCTTGTATCTATGGTCTGGGTTCTGTTGAGGCGTACAGCAAGATGACGTTGAGTTTAAAGAAAGATTATGAATACAGCAGAGAGCAACTAATAAAAACTTTAGTAAATTTACAATACAAAAGAAATGATCAGAGTTTTTATAGAGGAACTTTCAGAGCTCGAGGAGAATATCTTGAAATATTTCCCTCACACTTTGAAGATAGAGCATGGAGATTAAGTTTATTTGGTGATAAATTAGAAAAAATAGAAGAATTTGATCCCTTAACAGGAGATCTAATACAAGATTTAGATGTAATAAAAGTTTATGCAAATAGCCACTACATCACTCCTAAACCAACTATAGAGCAAGCAATCATTAAAATTAAAAGAGAATTAGAAGTAACTTTAAAAAAATTTAAAGAACAAAATAAATTACTTGAAGCACAAAGATTAGAAGAAAGAGTTAAGTTTGATTTAGAAATGATAGAAGCAACAGGGTCTTGTGCTGGTATTGAAAACTATTCTCGTTTTTTATCTGGAAGAAAACCAGGAGAACCACCTCCCACTTTATTTGAATACTTTCCCGACAATACTCTTATTTTTGTGGATGAATGCCACGTAACAGTTCCTCAATTAAATGGTATGTACAAAGGAGACAGATCTAGAAAAAGTAATCTTGCTGAATATGGTTTTAGATTACCTTCTTGCATGGACAATAGACCACTTAAATTTGAAGAATGGGATGCAATGAGAACCCAAACAGTTTTTGTATCAGCAACACCAGGCCCTTGGGAATTAGAACAAGTTAAAGGTAAATTTGTTGAACAAATAATAAGGCCTACGGGTCTAATTGATCCACCTGTTGAGATAAAACCTGCCAAAAATCAAGTTGATGACTTGATGCATGAGTGCAAAAAAACAATAGATAAAAATTTTAGAGTTTTGGTTACTACATTGACTAAGAAAATGGCTGAGGATTTAACGGAATATTTTCATGAAAATGGTATTAGGGTTAGATATTTACACTCAGATATTGATACACTAGAGCGAATAGAAATCATGAGGGATTTAAGGCTTGGTGTTTTTGATGTCTTAGTGGGAATTAACCTTTTAAGAGAAGGACTAGATATTCCAGAGTGTGCATTAGTTGGAATTTTAGATGCTGATAAAGAAGGATTTTTAAGGTCTGAAACTTCTTTAGTTCAAACTATTGGAAGGGCTGCAAGAAACTTAGAAGGAAGAGTTATTCTTTATGCAGATAAAGAAACTAAAAGTATAAAAAAAGCAATTCAAGAAACGGATAGAAGAAGAGCAATTCAAGTTGCCTATAATAAAAAGCATAATATTGATGCTGTTTCTATTAAGAAAGAAATCAGCGATGTGTTGCAGAACGTTTATGATAAGGATTATTTAAAAGTAGGTACTGGAGACAATATTGGTGGAAATTTAAAGAAACACTTAAAGATGCTCAACAAAAGAATGAAGGATGCAGCCACAAATCTTGAATTTGAAGAAGCTGGTAAAATTAGAGATGAAATAAGAAATTTAGAAGCATCAGAGTTAGAAATTGTTTTAAACCCAAAAATAAAACACTATAACCAAGAAAATAGAACATATCCAAAAGGTAGATCAACAATGGGCTTACCTGGTACAAGAGCACAAAAAGGTAAGAAAAAATGGAAGCAAACAAAATAATTATCACTGGAGCCGCAACAAGAATGGGTGCTGCTATTGCAAAGAAACTCTCAGGTCCAGGAGTTGAAATGGTTATTCATTACAATAAGTCTAAATCTGAAGCTGAAAAATTACAAAAAGAATTGTCAAAAAATAAAACAAAAGTTTACTTGGTAAAAGGTGACCTTGCAAAAGAACAAGATTTAAAAAAAATTATAAAATTTTCAAAGTTAAAATTAAAATACTTTGATTGTTTAGTTAATAATGCTTCGTTATTTGAAAATGACAGTCTTAAAAATTTTTCTTCTAAAAGTTGGAACCAACATATTGATGTAAATTTGAAAGCACCTGCATATCTTACAAAAGAATTTTCAAAAAATGTTAAGGGTAAAAACAACAATATTATAAATATAATAGATCAAAGAGTTTTTAAGTTAACTCCCTTTTTCTTTTCTTACACTTTAAGTAAAACGGGGCTTTACACACTAACAAAAACTAGTGCTATGGAATTAGCTCCAAACATAAGAGTTAATGGAATTGCACCTGGACCAACTATTAAAAATAAAAGACAAACTGACATGCATTTTAAAAAGCAGTACTTAGCAACCCCTTTAAAACAGCAGGTAAATGTAAAAGACATATGTTCTGCTGTTGACTTTTTTATCAAAAACAGTTCAATTACAGGTCAAGTAATAGCAATAGATAGTGGACAAAGTTTAAACTGGCAAACACCAGATGTAATTGGAAAAGAATGAAAAAAAATAATCTAAATATTGTCAAAATAGATAAAAATAAAAGTTTATTTAATTATGAAAAAAAAATTCTTATTAAAGAATTAACTCTAGATTTAAAGCTTGGTTATTATGATTTTGAAAAAGAAAAAACCCAGAAAGTAAAATTTAGTTTAGAGATTGATTATGAAGATAGAAAACCAACAAATGACAAAGATATTAAATCAATTGTTAATTATGGTCAGGTTGTAAAATTAATTACAAAACTTGCAAAAAAGAAGCATTATAATTTTTTAGAAACACTTGCTGAAGATGTTTTTGATGTATTATTTAAAGATAAACGAATTGGAAAAATTATGCTTCAAATTGAAAAATTAGAAATTATAAAAGAATGTGCCTCTGTTGGTATCCAAATTACCAAAAAAAGAAGTCATGAAAAGCTCTGAATTAGGCAAAGACGTAATTAGAAAAGAGCTCCCATTAATTCCTAAAAGTCCTGGGGTTTATCGAATGCTTGATCATAAAGATGTGATTTTGTATGTAGGTAAAGCAAAAAACCTGCCCAATAGATTAAAGAGCTATGTAGCTGAAAAAAATCATATCATCAGAACAGCAAGGATGCTCTCTCAAACTTTTAAGTTAGAGATAACGACTACTGCCAATGAAAGTGAAGCACTTCTTTTAGAGGCTAATTTAATCAAAAAATATAAACCTAAATTCAATATATTGCTTAAAGATGACAAATCTTTTCCCTTTGTTTTCATCAGTAATAAAGACCAATGGGCACAAGTTACAAAACATAGGGGAAAAAAAGATAAAGAAGGATTTTACTTTGGTCCCTTTGCTTCAGCAGGAACTGCAAATTGGACCATTAAGATGCTTCAAAAAATATTTCAAATTCGAGTTTGCGATGATAGCACCTTCAAAAATAGAAAAAGACCCTGCATTCTTTATCAGATAAAAAGATGCTCTGGTCCTTGTGTCGATTATATTGATAAAGAAGATTATAAAAAATCAGTAGATCAAGCAATTCAGTTTGTATCAGGTAAATCAAGGGATATACAAAAAAATCTATCTAAACAAATGGAGGAAGCCAGCGAAAAGCTAGATTTTGAAAGAGCTTCTATTTTTAGAGATAGAATTAAATCCTTAAATATAATTCAATCGTCGCAAAGAATTAATGAAGCCAATCTAGTTGATGCCGATGTAATTGCTGCCTATAAAGAATCTGGTAGAACCTGTATTCAAGTATTTTTTTACAGATCTAAACAAAATTGGGGCAATCAAGCTTATTTTCCAAAACATGATCCTGATCAGGACGTATCTGAAATAATGTCCTCCTTCTTGATGCAATTTTACGAAAATAAGAATGTTCCAAAATTAATTATTATTAATACAGAAATTGAGGACAGGAAATTAATTGAAGAAACTTTAAGCAAAAAAGAAGGTAGCACAATTTCTATTAATATAGCAAAAAAAGGAACTAAAGCTAAAGTGATTGCTATGGCAGAAAAAAATGCCAAAGAGTCACTTAATAGAAAAATTTATGAAACAAATAATAATAAAAATTTATTTGAAGGTGTGGCTAAAAAATTTGATCTTAAAAATAGCCTAAACTTAGTTGAGGTTTATGATAATAGCCATATCTCAGGAACCAATAGCGTGGGCGCTATGATTACTTTTGGAAATGAAGGATTTGTTAAAAAAAGATATAGAAAATTTGATATTAAGACAAAGGGTGCTGAACAAGATGATTTTGCAATGTTAAAAGAAGTTCTTACTAGAAGATTTAAAAGAGCGATGTTAGAAAAAGGAAATTATTTAACTCTTCCTGATTTAATTTTAATTGATGGTGGTAAGGGTCAATATTCATCTGCCAAAGAAGTATTAGATGAATTTGGTTTACATGATCTGCCTATGATTGCTATTGCTAAGGGTAAATTAAGAAATAGTGGTGATGAAACTTTTTTCTATAAGGGAAATTCATTTAAATTTGATAAGAATGACCCTACTCTCTTTTTTATGCAGAGACTGCGTGATGAAGCACATAGATTTGCCATCACCTCTCATAGAGCAAAAAGAGCAAAAGGAATTACAAAATCATTATTAGATCAAATTGATGGTATTGGATCAATTAGAAAAAGAGCTCTATTAAACCATTTTGGCTCTGCTAGATCTGTAGAATCTGCTAGTTTTGATGAGATTAAATCAGTTGAAGGTGTTGAGGAAAAAGTTGCAAAAAAGATATATAACTTTTTTCACGAATAATTATGCTTAAAAAAATTCCAAATATTTTAACAATTGGTAGAATAATAATTGTACCCTTTTTTGTTCTAGCATTTTATTTGCCGGGCTTTTATGGTGACCTAACTGCATGCGTATTGTTTGTAATTGCTTCATTTACTGATTTTTTGGATGGAATGTTGGCAAGAATGATGGGCGAAGAGTTTAAGTTAGGTGAATTACTTGATCCTATAGCAGATAAAATTATTGTTGCTACTGCACTTATATTGCTTGTTATGAGTGGTACAATTAAACATTATGAGGTTATTGCTGCAATTATAATACTTACAAGAGAAATACTAATTTCAGGCTTAAGAGAGTTTCTAGCTAGAGGGCAAATTAAATTACCAGTAACTAATTTAGCAAAATTAAAAACTTTTTTACAAATGGTTGCCATAGCTCTTTTACTGACAGGTGAAACTGGTAATAAAATTTTAAATTTTCAAGATTATAATGCTCAAACGATTGGCATTATCCTGCTTTGGCTTTCTGCATTTTTAACTCTGTATACTGGTTATGAGTATTTAAGAAAAGGCATTGACCATGCAATGTCTGAGGATAATAAGAAGTAAATAATCTATTTTTTTCTAACTAAAGCTTGATAACTTTCATTCAAATCAATTATAGTTTCACAAACTTTAAATTGATTATCTGCAATACATGATACTGGTGTTACTTCTGCAGCTGACCCAGTTAAAAAACAACCAACAAAATCTTTTAGTTCTTCTGGTTTAATTTTTCTCTCATTAATTTTAATTTCTTTAGATTTAGCAATCTCAATAACTGTTCTTCTTGTTATTCCGTCTAAAAAACAATCTGGAATTGGAGTGTGTATTTCTCCATTCTTATCTTTAAAAAAAATATTTGCTCCAGTTGCCTCTGCAACATTTCCTTCATAATCCAGCATTAAAGAATCTGTATAACCCTGTTGTTCTGCTTCATGTTTTGACAAGGTGTTGATCATATATAAGCCTGATGCTTTTGTGTCCCACGGTATTGTATTTGGTGCTGGCTTTCTCCAGTTTGAAATATTTAATTTAATCCCATTAACTTTTAATTTTGGATCAAAATAAGAACCCCAATCCCAGGTTGCTACAGCAACATGAATTTTTGTTTGTTGTGCAGAGATTGCCATCATTTCACTACCTCTCCAGGCCATTGGTCTTACATAACCATCTTTTATATTTTGAACTGAAATAATTTTATTACATGCATCATTTATTTCTGTTTCTGAATATGGCATTGTAATTCCCATTCTTTTAGCTGAATAAAAAAGTCTTGTAGTATGCTCTTCTAATTTGAATATTGATCCGTCATAAACTCTTTCTCCTTCAAATACACAGCTAGCATAATGCAATCCATGATTTAAAATATGAATTTTTGCATCAGCCCAATCAACAAGCTCGTTATTATACCAGATTTTACCAGATCTTTTATCGTAGGGTATCATGTATGAAATAATTTAAATTTTTTTCTAAAATTATCTTTGTATCTATAATATGTCAATATAACTTACCCATAATGAAAGAACTTTTATATTTAAAGGACACTCAGTTAAAGCAGTTGATTGAAAAATTATTCACAAGTTATCGTGATTCTTTTTCAGATGCCAAGAAAACATTGGATAAATACTCTATAGGTATAGCTCACCACAAAGTTTTACATCTATTATCAATTTATAGGGGGATTACAATTTCCGATCTATTAAGGAAGTTAAAGGTTACCAAGCAGAGTTTAAATAGAGTTTTAAAGGATTTAATTAAACTTGATGTTGTTTTTTTTGAAAAAGATCAACAAGACACAAGGGTAAAACACATTTTTTTAAATGAAAAAGGAGAAAAAATTTTTAATGAAATATTTTCAACACAAAAAAAAAGAATTTATAACGCTCTTTTAAATTCAAGTCCTGATCAAGTTCTAAACTTTGACAATGTTTTAAAGAAAATAATTAATGAATGATTTTGTAGCCCACATTTTAGTTGTAGATGATGATGAGGGAATTAGATCTCTAATTAAACAATATTTAAATGAAAATAACTTTTTGGTTACTACATCAGATAGTGCAGAAAATGCTGAAGAAAAAATTTCAATAATTAAATTTGATTTAATTGTATTAGATGTAATGATGACAGGCAAAAGTGGCCTTGATTTTATCAAGCAGAATAAATCTAAGATTGATACCCCTATAATTTTATTAACAGCCAAAGGAGAAGCTGAAAATAGAGTTGAAGGCTTAGAAATAGGTGCTGATGATTATTTACCAAAACCTTTTGAGCCAAAAGAACTTACTTTAAGAATAAAAAATATTTTAAATAAAACAAAAAAAAATGATGAAAAAAGAATTATAACCTTTGATAATATTAAAATTGATCTTAACAAACTTTTAATCATTAAAAATGATACTGAATATAAAATAAATAGTACTGAAAAAATTATATTGGAAAAAATGATTAACAATCCTGGCAAAACTTTTTCAAGAGAGGATATTGGTAAATTAACTGATCTAGATAAAGAAAGATCAATAGATGTAATAATTACAAGACTGAGAAAAAAAATAGAAATAGATCCAAAAAATCCAAAATACTTACAAACTTTAAGAGGTGCTGGTTATGTTTTATGGATTGAATAATTTTGTAAAAAATTTACTACCAAAAAGATTATTTTATAGAGCTTTATTAATTGTAGCGGTTCCTATTATTGTTCTTCAATTAATTATAACCATTGTTTTCTTTGATAGTCTTTGGATTAAAACAAATAAAGGTATGACAAGAGCATTGATCGGTGAGATGAAAACATTCATAGCAGCTTATGATAACGGAAAATATAATAATAATGACCTGTCAGGCTTATTCTCAATTTATTTAGATCTTAATGTTGAGTTTAAAAAAGACGATTCATTTAAAAAACCTCAAAAAGAAAGGTGGTTTAGTCCAATAGATAGAACACTGAGAAGAGAACTGAAATCCAAAATAGGTAGTAAAAATTACTGGTTCGATACAACAAGTTACAAAGAACTTATTCATATAAATATTAAACATAATGACGGTTACTTCGAATTTTTTATCCCAAAAGATAGGGTTGCAAGCTCATCTGCTAGAATATTTGCGTTATGGATCACCCTACCTGCCCTACTAATGATAACTATAGCCATACTATTTCTGAAAAATCAAACAAGGCCAATTATAAACCTAGCTAAAGCTGCAGAAAGATTTGGTAGAGGAGAAAATATTGATGAGTACAGACCATCTGGTGCCTTAGAGATCAGACAAGCAGGTTTAGAATTTGATAAAATGAGAAAAAGAATAATGAGACACCTAAATCAAAGGTCTGAAATGTTATCTGGTATAAGTCACGATTTAAGAACACCCTTAACAAGACTAAAACTTCAACTATCTTTTATGAAAGATAAAGATTTATCAATAAAAATGTCTTTAGATATAGATGAAATGGAAAAAATGCTTAATGAATATCTGCAATTTACAAGTTCATCTTATTTAGAAAAAGATGAAACTTTTGATATTTCTGAATTAATCGAAATTACAATAGATAAATATAATAATGATAAAATAACTAAAGAAATAATTCCAAGAGTTTATATGAATGGAAGAAAGAATTTAATACAGAGATCTTTAAATAATTTAATTGATAATTCAATTAAATATGCTGAAAATATAAATTTTCATCTATCAAAAAAAGAAAGTAACATAATAATTACTATTGATGATGATGGAGTTGGTATTCCTAAAGAAGAGTTGGAGAATGTTTTCAAACCATTTTATAAAGTAGACAAAAGTAGAGGGAACTCGAAATCTAGTGTTGGTCTTGGATTATCAATTACATCTGACATAATCAAATCCCATGGAGGAAATATTTTATTAGAAAAATCTCCTTTAAACGGTCTTAGAGTTAAGATTTTTTTACCTTTGTAGATTTTTTATTTGGACTTTTTTTTTCTAATTTGTTGATTTTTTTTTCTAAATTTTCAACTCTTTTAATTAATATATCTGTTTCTTCTTTGCTGGTTAATTTCATTTTAAAAATGATTTCATCTCTTTTAGATCTTAAAACATTTATGATTTCAGAGCTTAAATCTTTATAAGAAATTAGTCCTTGTTCAAATAGTTTTGTTAATTTATCAATTACAAATTTTGATTTTGTCATATATTCATTTATAAAATTAATATACTTTATACGTAGTTTTTTAAAAATGTTTATTAATAATTTTGACCCAGTTGCTTTTCAAATATTTTCATTAGAAATCAGATGGTATTCCTTGGCTTATATTATCGGTATTGCACTTGGTTGGCTGTATTGTAAAAAAAAATTAATCAAAGAACCTCGTATTTTTCAGCTATTTGATGACTTCATAACCTATCTCATTATAGGTATGATTTTTGGAGGTCGGCTTGGATATACTTTATTTTATAATCTAAAATATTATTTAGATAACCCTATTGAAATATTGATGGTTTGGAATGGAGGAATGTCATTTCATGGTGCTTTAATTGGAATTATAATTGCATCAATATTGTTCTCAAAAAAACACAATACAAATTCGTTTATATTTTTAGACTTAGTTGCCCTATCCGCTCCAATTGGAATTTTTTTTGGTAGAATTGCCAATTTTATAAACTCAGAGCTTTATGGAAGAGCCACAGACCTTCCTTGGTCAGTTCAATTTGTTCTAATAGATAATATCAAAAGACACCCCTCTCAATTATATGAGGCTTTTTTTGAAGGAATAATTCTTTTTTTTTGTACTTGGGTATTTTTTTAAAAAAGATTATTTAAAAGTACCTGGAAAAATCTCTGCTTTATTCCTAATCTTTTATTCTCTATTTAGATTTTTTATAGAATATTTTAGATCTCCAGATCCTCAAATCGGTTACTTGGTTTTAAATCTAACATTAGGCCAATTGATAAGTATTCTTTTTTTCATGACTGGGGCTTATCTTTTATTCTTAAAAAAATGAAAATTAAGAATAATGACTCGTTTACTTTAGATAAGTTTATAGAGGAATCTCTTTATAACAAAACATCTGGTTACTATATGAAAAAAAATCCCTTTGGCAAAAAGGGTGATTTTATAACCTCACCTAACATATCAGTATTATTTTCAGAAATGATTGCAATTTGGGTCGTTTCATTTTGGCAAAATCTAGGTTGTCCCAAAGAGTTTAATTTAATTGAGTTGGGTGCTGGTAATGGTGAAATGATGAAAGTTTTAGTTAATACCTTTGATAAGTTTCCAATATTTACAAATTCTTGTCATATTAAGATTTTAGAAAGAAGCAAATTACTCAAGAAAAAACAAAAGACTAATATCAATAAAAAAAATATTCAATGGTTAAATGATTTAGGTGAATTAGATGATTTACCATGTATCTTTTTAGCAAATGAATTTTTTGACGCCTTGCCCATTAAGCAATTCATAAAGAAAGAAAAAAAATGGTTTGAAAGACATGTCAAATTCTTCAATAAAAAATTTGAATATTTTGATGTTCCTTTTGATATGGAAAAATTTGAAAATAAAATCAAATTTAAGATTGCGAAACAGCAGAACTTTATTGAGTATTCACCACAATCAACTGAATACTTAAAAGTTATTAATAATAAGATTAAGCATAATAATGGTGGAATTTTAATAATAGATTATGCGTATATTGATAAAAAAATGAAAAATACTCTACAAGCTGTATCGAAACATAAATATTGTGATGTGTTAGAGGGGTTTGGTGATTCTGATATTACTTATAATTTAAGTTTCAATTTAATAAATAGCATAGTTAAAGAATTAAGCTCACTTACCACAATGAATACTACTCAAGGTGAGTTTTTAACAAAACTTGGTATTCTTGAAAGAGCAGAAATACTGTCCAAGAAAATGTTATTTAGTGAAAAAGCTGATATTTATTTTAGAATAAAAAGGCTTATAGATAAAAATCAAATGGGTGAATTGTTTAAAGTAATGCTAATAACAACACATAAAAATAAATTTAAATTAGGATTTTAAACTGATTAAGTCAAAAAAACTCAGCAGATTTAAAAATGTACAGCACGCTTTCTTTAATAGAAGGGGTGGGAAATCTCTAGGTATTTTTAAGAGTTTAAATTGTGGCCCTGGATCTTCAGATAATAAAAAAGATGTTTTAAAAAACCTTCAAATCGTTCAAAAGAAAATTAAAACTAAGCTTAAAAATATTATCCTACTTAAGCAAATTCACAGTAATAAATTCCATTTTATAGATAAAAATCTAAAACTTAAAAATTATAATTTTGAGGGAGATGCACTAATCACAAATAAAAAGGAATTTCCTATAGCTATATTAACTGCCGATTGCGCTCCAATACTAATTTATGATGAGAAAGAAAAAATGATTGCAGCAATTCATGCTGGCTGGAAAGGTGCTTTTAAAGGGATAATTAAAAAAACCTTAAATTTTATGATAAAAAAAGGCTGCGCCCCTAAAAATATTACTGCTGTTATTGGGCCATGTATTTCAGTAAAAAATTATGAAGTGAAAAAAGATTTTATTAAAAAACTCATCAAAAATGATGGAAAAAATAAAAAATTTTTTAAAAAAATTAAAGATAAAGATTTCTTTAATTTAAAGAAATATGTCCATTCTCAATTAAAAGCCTTAAATATAAAGAAAATTGATGTAATCAATAAGGACACATTTAATCCTAAAAATAATTTTTTTAGTGCTCGAAGATCTATTAGCCGCAATGAGAATGATTATGGTAGAAATATTTCTGTAATTATGATTAATTGATAATATCTCATGAAATTATTAACTGGAAACAGCAATAAACCTCTCAGTAAAAATATTGCAAAATATTTAAAAACTAAGCTTGTGAATTCGAGTATAAAAAAGTTTTCTGATGGAGAAATTTATATAGAAATTAATGAGAATATTAGGGGTAATAGTATCTTTATAATTCAGTCTATTTCATCACCTGCAAATGACAACTTAATGGAATTACTACTTTGCATTGATGCTTTAAAAAGATCTTCGGCAAAAAATATTACTGCTGTCATTCCTTATTTTGGATATGCACGACAAGATCGAAAAGTAGTACCTCGAACTTCTATTTCTGCAAAACTTGTTTCTAATTTAATTACCAAAGCAGGTGCTGATAGAGTCGTTACTGTAGACCTTCATGCTGGACAAATTCAGGGCTTTTTTGACATTCCTGTAGACAACTTATTTGCTACACCAATTTTTGCAAGACATGCTAAAAAAAATATAAAAAGTAAAAATATTATTTGTGTTGCACCAGATGTTGGTGGAACTGAAAGAGCGAGAGCACTTGGTAAAATTTTAGATGTAGAACTTGCTATTGTGGATAAGAGAAGACCCAAACCAGGTCAATCCAAAGTTATGAATGTCATAGGAGATGTTAAGGGGAAAACTTGTATTATAGTTGATGACATAATTGATTCAGGTGGAACTATAGTAAACGCTGCGAAAGCTTTAAAGGATAGAGGTGCTAAAGAAGTTTACGCTTATATTACTCACGGGGTTTTAAGTGGAGAGGCAGTAGATAAAATTAAAAAATCTGTCATTAAAAAATTAGTAGTGACAGACACAATTGATAATCACGATAAAATTAAAAATGTTAAAAATATAGAAGTTTTGCCTATTTCAGCCCTTATGGGTGAGGCAATTAAAAGGATCTCTAACTCAACATCTGTATCTGATTTATTTAAATAATTATCTTGAGTTATTAAGAAACTTGGGCTAAAAGCCATCTTTTTATGAATTCACTTGATGCAAATACTAGAAACACTAAGTCAAAAGGAGATGTTCGTTCTCTTAGATTGGCTGGAGATATCCCTGGCATAATTTATGGGGGACCAGAAGAAAATCAAAAAGTTACTGTATTAAAAAAAACATTAAAATCTTTAATACAAAAAGGAAGCTTCCTATCAAATATAATAACTCTTAATTTAGATGGAAAGCCTCAAAATGTTTTGCCAAGAGAAATTACTTATAATGTAATATCAGATGAGCCAACTCATATTGATTTTCTTAGAGTTGTCCCAGGTGTAAAAATTAGAATAGAAGTACCTGTAGAATTTATTAACCATGAAACTTCACCAGGCTTAAAAAGAGGTGGAGTACTAAACATTGTTAGAAGAGAAATAGAATTAAAATGCCCAAGTGAAAAAATACCATCTGCAATAACTATTGATTTAGATGGAGTGGATATTGGAGAAAGTTTTAAAATATCTTCAGTTAAACTAGAAGAAGGTGTTACACCAACTATTATTGGAAGAGATTTTGTAATTGCAACATTGGCAGCGCCTACAGTTATGAAAGAGCCAGAAAAACCAGCCGAAGCTGAAGAAGCAGCAGCAACAGAAGATGGTAAAGAAGCAGCACCAGCAGCTGAAGGTGATAAAAAAGATGGTGATGAAAAAAAAGCCACTGAAGAAAAAAAATAATCAACTTATTATTGTGAAGACTCCTAGATACGATTTAAAAAAAATATGCTTTTATTTGTAGGCTTAGGAAATCCAACACCCGATAGCGAAAACAACAGACACAATATTGGTTTCAAATTAATTGATGCTCTTAATCAAAAATTTGGTCTGTCTAAACAAAAACCCAAATTTAAAGGATTGTTAACTACGGGTAATATTGAAGATAAAAAAGTATATGCAATAAAACCTTTAACCTTTATGAATAACTCTGGAATTTGTATAAGGGAATTAATTGAATACTTCAAAATTGATGCTGAAGATGTGATTGTCTTCCATGATGACCTTGACCTTGAGTTTGGAAAAATAAAAGCAAAATTTGCTGGATCTAGTGCAGGACATAATGGAATCGAGTCTATTGATAAATTTATTGGTAAAGATTATTCAAGAGTAAGAATAGGAATTGGAAGGCCCAAAACTAAAGCTGATGTTTCAGACCATGTATTAAAAGATTTTGATGAAGATGAAATGATACAGCTAGAAAAAATTACTAAAAATATTATTGATTCAATGGCTATATTAATTGATAAAAAATTAGATTTATTCTCAAGCACTGTAAATAACAAGTAATGAGTTTTAAGTGTGGAATTGTTGGCTTACCTAATGTTGGTAAATCTACATTATTTAATGCACTTACAAATTCTAGCAAAGCACAAGCTGCTAATTTCCCTTTTTGTACGATAGAGCCAAATGTTGGTGTAGTTCCTGTACCAGATGAAAGACTAGATAAATTGGTAGAAATATCAAAATCAAAAAAAAAAATTAATACCACTATTGAGTTTGTGGATATAGCCGGACTAGTAGAGGGCGCCTCTAAAGGTGAAGGCTTAGGAAATAAATTCTTATCCCATATAAGAGAAGTCGATGCAGTCATTCATATGATCAGATGTTTTGACTCTGATGATATTCAAAATGTGAACCCAACTGTTGATCCAATTAGAGATTTAGAAATTATTGAAACAGAAATGATGTTAGCAGACCTTGAATCAATACAAAAAAGATTGGAAAAAAATAATAAGAAAAATGTAGATGAGGAACAATTAAAAATATTAGAAATTGCTTCTGACTGCATAAATAATTCTAAAGATATTCAAATACTTTATGAACAATTTGACAAAAAATTAATAAACCAAAGTGGTTTATTGTCCTTAAAACCTAAAATTTTTGTATGTAATGTTGATGAAGCAAGTGTTCAAAATGGAAATAAATACACACAAGCTTTTATTGATAAATTTGGTGAAAAAAATACCTTAATAGTTTCGGCTGATATTGAGAACCAAATCAATCAATTAGAAAATGAAGAAAAAGAAAATTATATGGAGATGATTGGCTTAAAAAGAACTGGCTTAAATATGTTAATTCAAAAGGGTTATAATATTTTAGAGTTAGACACTTACTTTACATCTGGACCTGAAGAAACTAGAGCCTGGACTATCCAAAAAAATTGTACCGCACCAAAAGCAGCTGGTGAAATACATACTGATTTTGAAAAAGGTTTTATTAGAGCTGAAACAATTGCATACGAAGATTTCATAGCAAATCAAGGTTGGGTAAATTCCAAAACTAATGGAAAAATGAGACTTGAAGGAAAAGATTATATTGTCAAAGATGGTGATATATTAAACTTCAGATTCAATACGTGACCAAATTTTCTTCATACTAAAGTAAACCAGAATAGTTAAAATAATTAAATATAAAATAGCCTTAAAGCCCATTTTATGTCTACTTTCTAAATGTGGTTCTGCTGCCCACATTAAAAATGTTGTTACATCTTTTGCCATTTGTTCTTCTGTAGCTTTTGTACCATCACTATATTCTACTGCATCATCCATTAACGGTTGTGACATCTTAATTCTATTACCATACATATATTTATTATAGTAAACCCCATCATCAAGCGTTACACCACTGGGTGGATCTTCGTAACCTAAAAGTACTGAATAAATATAATCAACTCCACCACTTCGAGCTTTTGCTAATACTGACATATCAGGTGGATAAGCTCCTCCATTTGCTGCTTGAGCTGCCTTAACGTTTTCAAAAGGCATGACAAATTTATCAGATAATTTTGCTGGTCTGACAAACATTTCACCATCATTATTTGGTCCATCTGTAACTTCAAAACTTGCAGCTATAGCTTTTGCTTGCTCTTCAGTAAACTCTGGTCCACCTGGCTCAAATAAGTTTCTATAACTTACGTATTTCATTGAATGGCACGACGCACAAACCTCAGTATAAACTTGATATCCTCTTTGAAGCGAACTTCTGTCAAATTTACCAAAAAGGCCTTTGAAGCTCCAATCTGTTTTTAAAAGATCTACTTTTTCTGCAGCATTAACTGTAGGAGTTCCTACTAATAAAAAAATGATTGAATAACTAATTTTTAAAATATTTTTCACTTAATTAATCTAAACTTTCTTTTTTTTTAACAGCTGATGCCATTGGCATCCCTCCAAGTACTGGTTCTGTAATACTTAAAGGTAGGGGTATAGTTTTTTCTTTAAATCCTAATAACGGTAAGATTATTAAAAAATGAATAAAGTAGTAAGCTGTGGCAACCCTAGCAATCAATAAGTAAAGCCCTTCAGCTGGCATAGCACCCACGTAACCTAGAACTAATACATCCACTACTAGTATCCAATAAAATTGCTTGTAAAGAGGTCTAAATACTGCCGATCTAATTTTTGAAGTATCTAACCAAGGCAGTGCTGCTAAAATTAAAATTGCTGACAGCATCGCAACTACTCCCATTAATTTATCAGGAACTGATCTCAGGATTGCATAAAAAGGTAATAGATACCATTCAGGAACTATATGAGCTGGTGTAACCATTGGGTTTGCTTCTATATAATTGTCCGCATGCCCTAAAATATTTGGTGAATAAAAAACAAAAAATGCAAAAACAATCATAAACATTAATAATGCAAAGGCATCTTTGATCACAATATATGGATGGAATGGCACTGTATCCTTAGAAGGCTTTTTAACATCAATTCCTATTGGATTATTATTTCCAGGAATATGCAGTGCCCAAATATGAAGAACCACTAAGCCTAAGATTAAAAATGGTATCAAATAATGTAACGTGAAAAACCTTGTTAAAGTTGGGTTATCAACAGAATAACCTCCCCACAACCAATTAACTATTCCTTCACCCACTAAAGGTATTGCACTAAAAAGATTTGTAATAACTGTTGCTCCCCAAAAACTCATCTGACCCCATGGTAAAACATATCCCATAAATGCTGCTGCCATCATTAAAAGGTAAATTATAATTCCAATAATCCAAATTATTTCTCTTGGAGATTTATATGATCCATAAAACAAAGATCTAAATATATGAATATAGACTGCTAAGAAAAACATTGAAGCACCGTTTGCATGAATATATCTTATTAACCAACCATAGTTTACATCCCTCATGATATGTTCAACACTTTCAAAAGCCATATCAGCATGAGCAATGTAGTGCATAGCTAGAGTTAAACCTGTAACGATTTGTGTAATTAAACAAAAAGTTAAAATTCCACCAAATGTCCACCAATAATTTAAATTCTTAGGTGTTGGATAATCAGTTAAATGACTAGCAAGTGATAAAAGTGGAAGCCTGTCATTAAACCATTTTCCAAATTTTGAACTGGGAACGTACTCGTGATCACTCATAATTATTTATTATCCAATTTTAATTGTGTTGCTATTAACAAATTCATATTTTGGAACTTCCATGTTTGTTGGAGCAGGACCTTTTCTAATTCTTCCAGATATATCGTAGTGCGAACCATGACAAGGACAAAACCAACCATTGTAGTCTCCTTTATCATTTAAAGGTACGCAGCCTAAGTGAGTACAAACCCCTACCATAACTAACCATTCTGGATCTTTTGCTCTGTCCTCATCTTTTTGAGGGTCTTTTAAATCTTCCATTTTAACAGCTCTTGCTTCAGCTACTTCCTCGGAAGTTCTTCTTTTGATAAAAACTGGTTTTCCTCTCCAAAGTACAGTGATTGTTTTTCCAGGTTGAACTGAACTTATGTCAACTTCTGTGCTGGCCAATGCTTTAACAGAGGCATCTGGGTTCATTTGATCAATTAGTGGCCAAACAACAGCTCCTACCCCAACAGCTCCTACAGCATACGAGGCAGTAAATAAAAATTCTCTTCTTTCAGGTTTTTTTTCAGACATCTTTTATTTTTTGTATATTGTTATCTAATATATGACTTCTTATAAGAAAAAAGTTTTTTTTCCACTGAAACAATGACACATAAAACATGAATTTGAGACCTAAAATAGCCTTATATGAACCTGATATTCCTCAAAATACAGCAGCTATTATTAGAACATGTGCATGTCTGGGTGCTGATTTAGAAATAATTGAACCATGTGGTTTTTTATTCAGCGATAAAAGATTTAAAAGAGTTGTGATGGATTATATGGATGAAAAAATGATAAAATTTTATCAAAGTTCAGATGAGTTTTTTAAATCAAAAAAGAATGAGAGGGTAATATTGTTAACAACTAAATCATCAGACACTTATACTGCTTTCAAATTTGAGCGTAATGATACACTGCTATTTGGAAGAGAAAGCGCTGGTGTACCAGATCATGTTCATAATTCAATTAAGTATAGGTTAAAAATACCCATGATGGACAATAAAAGATCTTTAAATATAGCCTCTTCAGTTGCTATAATTCTTTCAGAAAATTTAAGACAAACTAACTTTAATAAATAATGGATAAAGAAATTAAAAAAAAACTTGCTTCTAATTGGTTTAAGTTGCTGCAGAACACAATTTGTAACGATATTGAAAAACTAGAAGGTAAAAAATTAAAATTTAAATCTAAAACTTGGAATAGAAATGAAATTAAAGATGAAGGTGGTGGAGAGTTTAGAATTTTAAAAGATGGTAAAATTTTTGAAAAAGTTGGTGTAAACTTTTCAGAAGTGCATGGAAAATTTTCAAAAGAGATGGGTAAAAAAATTCCAGGTGCCTCTAAAAATCTAAATTTTTGGGCGTCAGGAATTTCTGTTGTAATGCACATGAAAAACCCTAATGTTCCAGCAATTCACTTTAACACAAGGTTTATCTATACAACTCATGGATGGTTTGGTGGTGGTATGGATGTAACTCCTTGCATTCAAGATCTTAAGGAAAAAAGCTTCCTTCATGACAAATTAAAAAAAATGTGTGATCGACATGATAAAAAATTCTATAAAAAATATAAAAAGTGGTGTGATGAATATTTTTATTTACCACATAGAAAAGAAACAAGAGGAATTGGTGGTATTTTTTTTGATTACAAAAAAAATGATTGGGAGAAAGACTTTAAATTTGTAGCAGATCTTGGAGTTACCTTTCAAATGTTATTTAACTCTATAATACAATTGAAATACAAAAAGAAATGGACTGTAAAACAAAAGGAGATACAGTATATTAAAAGAGGTAGATATGCTGAGTTTAACTTACTATACGATAGAGGAACAAAATTTGGTTTACAAACAGGCGGCAATGTTGAAGGAATATTAATGTCTTTACCACCAATAGCAAAATGGAATTAAAATGGAAAAAGAACCAATAACAACTGCCGGACTTGAAGTTTTAAAAGAAGAGCTAATTTTTTTAAAAGAAAAAAAACGTCCACAGATAGTAGCTGCAATATCTGAAGCAAGATCACATGGAGATTTGAAAGAGAATGCTGAATATCATGCTGCAAAAGAAGAACAATCACATAATGAAGGAAGAATAGTTCAGATCAATGATAATATCGCAAGAGCAAATGTAATTGATGTTACAAAAATGAGTAATAATGGAAAAGTCATCTTTGGCTCAACTGTAGATTTAGAAAATTTAGATACTGAAGAAAAAATTACCTATAAAATAGTTGGAAGAGATGAGGCTGACCTTCAAAAAAAACTAATATTTTTTCAATCACCAATAGGTAGAGGTTTAATTGGGAAAAACAAAAATGATTTAGTTGAAATTAAAACTCCCGCAGGTGTAAAAAACTTTGAAATTAAAGACGTAAAGTACGTTTAATTACTTACTATTTTTCGAACTTCTTTATCTGAAATTTTGAAATCATTACTAGTCCAGACCACTTCTATTGCTTTTAACTTCTGTCCCAGCTCTCTTCCCTCGGGAACTTGATATTTTTCCATCAAAGTACTAGCTTTAAATGGCATGACGGGCATTTCTTTTTTTTTGAAAATTTCAATTAATTTAATTAACTTATTGTCTACTTTTTTGGATTTAAAAATCTTAAAATAAAGAATATCTAATAATGCCTCTCTACCATTAAAATAAAAAACCTTATTCAAATTTTTTTCTGAAAAAGTTTTGCTAGTATTTTTTTCTAAATTAAACTTATTTAAAAATATAAGTCTTTTTTGATCTTTTTTGGATAAATTAAATTTATAAATAAAGTAATCTACATTATCGGTTCCATCAATAACCATTAAAGATAATAAGAAAATAAAGTCCACTTCAAGAAAGTTTTTTTTTGCAAAGCCATTCATTTTATTAAATAGAGAAATGTTTTTTATTTGTGGAAAAATAAGATTTATAATCTCTAAACAATCCTTATCCTTAGTTAGCTTTAGAAAACCATCTGATTTTAATAGTTTTTGAAATTCATCTATTAATCTTTCTGAGGAAATACTTGAAACACCACTTAGGTTTTTTTTAATTGCTTTAATGACTTTTGGGTCATGACTATGTTTAGAATAACTAAGAAAGAATCTAACATATCTTAACACTCTTAAATAATCTTCTTTAATTCTTGTTTCTACATTTCCAATGAAATTAATTTTTCCATTTTCTAAATCTTTCTTTCCATCAAATGGGTCAAATAAACTTCCTTCAATATCAGCATAAATAGAATTGATAGTAAAATCTCTTCTAGAAGCATCATCTTTCCAACTATCAGAAAACTCTACTTTTGCGTGTCGTCCATCTGTATCAACGTCTTTTCTTAATGATGTAATTTCAAACTTTATGTTATTAATTAACGCTGTAATTGTTCCATGTTCTATTCCACTCTCGTAATATTTTATGCCTTTTATAGTAAGAGCCTCACATACCTCTTTTGGATTTAAATTTACTGCTAAATCTATATCGTCATATCTTTCTTTATTGATAATCTTTCTTACACATCCACCAACATAACGGATTTCACTATTGCTAGTGTATAAATGAATTGCTTCAAATATTTTTGAAACCTCTGTTTCTTTTTTAATATTTTTGAAGCCTAAATTTATGTGATTAAGGTTTTGAGATCTAAAAAAAATTTTATCTAATAAGTTATTCATATATGGCTGGCCCACAAGGATTCGAACCTCGGATCTCTGTACCAAAAACAGATGTGATACCACTTCACCATGGGCCAATATTAGTTGCATATATCACAAAAAAAAAAAATTATATAGTTTTTGATTCAATACACCAGTGGCTATTAAATTTTCGTTTATATTGACTGCAGGCTTTTTTGCAGGCCTTTTTGGAATGAAAATAAGCCACTATTGAGGATCCTGATCCAGACATTCTAGCAAATAGAGCATTGGTTAAACCGCTGAGGTAGGATTTAATTATTTTAAGTTCTGGATATTTATTTAAGGCAACCTTTTCAAGATCATTGTCTAAATTTTTTAAATATTTTGCTTCAAATAGTTTCAGTTTAGGGGGGTTGAATTGTGGTTTGGAGAATGAATTAACTTTAGAATAAATATATTTTGTAGAACATCCAAAGTTAGGTTTCACAACTAATATATGAAATTTAATTTTATTTTTATATTTTTTAATATCTCCATTAGATAAAAGAATAGCAAATGATGGCTTTATACCTAAGATAACATCTGATCCTATTTCATTACTTATTTTTCTTATCTCACTTTTTTTTAATTTAATTATTTTTTTTTCAATAAAAAAATTTAATAGACTGGCAGCATTCATGGACCCACCTCCCATTCCTGCTTTTTGGGGTATATTTTTTATAACTTTAATTTCAAATTTTTTATTATTTAAAAGTTTTTTATTATCTAAAATTTTTAACAATTTTGAAATGGTATTAATTTTACTAATATTTTTAGAAAACTTTCCAAAAAAATTGATTTTATGATGTTTTATTTTACTTTCTGTTAGTGTGATTGAATCATGTAAATCAATAAAAGAAATTAAACTTTCAATATTATGAAGCTTTGATTTTTTTCCAGTAACGTTTAGAGCTAAATTTATCTTTGCATAAGATTTTATCTTAAAACTATTCATAATTTAGGAATTTTTTAATCCCTCTATTAATTTATTTTTAATAGTTTCTTTCATGGCATCTTCTGTCTCATCTAAATTTAAAACAGCTTGCCAAAAATATCTTGCTTGAATTTTTCTATCCAGCTGCCAAAGAATATCACCGTAATGATCGTTAACTATTGGATCCTGGGGCATTAGTTCAACTGCTCTTTTAAGAAAATTTTCTGCCCTCTCATATTCGTCAACCAAGTAATATGCCCAACCAATTGAGTCGATAATATATGGATCGTTGCTTCTGGCTGCATAAGCTTTTTCAAGCATTTTAAGAGCAGTATCAATTTTATGTTCTCTTTCCAGCCATGAATAAGCTAAATAATTTAAAACATAAGCATCATCTGGGTTGGCTTCTAGAGATTTTAATAAATCTTTATCTGCTTTTATATAATCTCCAGATCTTTCATAACTTCCTCCACGCCTATATAATATTTCAGCGTATAAGTTAGAATTAACGTCCATTTTTAAAAGTATTTGATCATAAAAACTTATCGCTTCAATATATCTTTTTGCATTTTTATGCATATTTGCAATATCAAATAAAAATTTGATATTTGGGTTTTTAATTTCTTTAAATTTTTCATTGATAAAATTTAGAGATGTTTCTTGATCAGATTTTTTTAAAATAATTTGAGACTCTTTTTTTAACTTAAACCAATAATAAAATTCATGCTTTTTATCAAATACTTTGAGAGTTTTTAATGTATTGGAATAATCATCATTCAAATAATAATTTTCAGCTAATAGAGACAAATTGAAAATAAATTTAGGATTTAAATAGTTTGCTATGTTTAAGTAAAAATTTGATTTCTCATAATCATTCTGAGATGAATAAAGATTTGCTATTAGAAAAAATAGCTCACTGACGATGTCATTCGAATTAGTGCATAAGAAAATATCTTGAAAATTACCTAAGTTTTTATCTTCTATCCATTTTTTACCTTGAGAAATTAATACTGATGAATTTAAATAATCAAAATTATTAGTAACTTTTTTTGCCTTATCATAATTATCATTCTCGATTAAATAACTGATCAAAAAAAATGTATATCTTGAATAATCAGCATCGTTTTGTGAATTAATTAATGTATTAAAATATCTCTCAGTATCTTTATCATTTAAATAACATCGTTGAAAAACTTCGTTAATAAATGAAAAATTTCCAAACGTATTTTTTTGCTTCATTAATTTTTTTTCTTCAAAAACTGATAAATATTGTTTGAAGGTTTCTGCAATGATTAGGGAAAGCCTATCATTGTTAATAAATTCATATGATCTATCGATATAAACTTTACTTTTTTTAAAGTTTTTTTTCTTTAAACTATCAACTGCCAGTAACAGATTAGCCTGAAAAAAGTCAGAGTTTTTTTTTGTTGAGCTCTGTTTAAGTTGATTAATTGCTTTCTTAACTTTACCATCAAGAACTAAAGAAAATACATACCTCTCAAGATAGGCATCATGCTGTTTTATTAATATTTTTGATGAATTAAAAAATTTTAAAGCTTCCGTATTATCTAAGTTTTCATAAGCTACAATTCCTGAAAAATAATTAGACAAATACCTCGCATTAAAATCGTTTAAACTGGTATTTTTTGAGTATAATGGACTCTGATAAAGTAATAATATTAAAAATAATTCAAAAAACTTTACCAACATTTGACCATTCTATGTCTAAAAAAGTAATAAATCAAAATACGAATTATGACTCAGAGTTTTTAAACTCTACTGGGTCTGACTTTATTTTTGATGAAAACCCAATCAATAGACTAAAAAATAGTAGTAATGATTTAAAAAAAGGTCTGAGTATTCAAAAAATAGATAAAGTTAAAGAGCTTGAGGATCTTAAAGAGCAAATAAACTCAATTAGCGATTGTAACTTAAAGAATAATTCAAAAAAGATGGTTTTAGGAGATGGAAATATTAATAGCCCAATAATGATAATTGGTGAAGCCCCAGGTGTTGAAGAAGATAACTCCGGATTAACTTTTATGGGTGAGGTAGGAGATCTTTTAAAAAAAATGCTAATTGCAATAAAAATTGAGAAACAAAATATTTATACAACATATGCTGTAAACTTTAGGCCCCCTGAAGATCGAAAGCCAAACTCTACAGAAATTAAAAGATATTCTCAATTTTTACAAAAACATATTTCAATAATAAATCCTAAAATAATAATTCTTATGGGTAGTACTGCTATGGAATCTTTAACAGGTTTAAATAGTAAAATTTCTATTGAGAGAGGAAAATGGAAGGAAGTAATTGTCAAGAATACAAGTTACAACGTTATCATAACTTTTAACCCCTCTTATCTTTTAAGAGCTCCTGAAAATAAAAAATATTCATGGGATGACTTAAAAAAGATTAAACAAAAAATCTTAGAACTAAAACTATCCATTTAATGAAAATCTTAGCAGGTGTTGATGAGGTTGGTAGAGGAAGCTTAATTGGACCCGTTTATGCTGCAGCTGTCATATTAAATAATTCTATTGATAAAAGATTATTAAAGGATTCAAAAACTCTAACAAAAGACAAGAGAGAGGAGCTTGAAAAATATATTAAAAAAAATTCTATATGGGCTATAGGCCAGGCATCAACTAAAGAAATTGAAAAAATTAATATATTACATGCAAGTTTACTTGCAATGAAAAGAGCTATTCTTAAATTAAAAACAAAACCTTCACTTGTTTTAATTGATGGCAACAAACTGCCTGACCTAAAAAACTATAAATTAGAATATATAATTAAAGGAGATCAAAAAATTCCAAGCATTTCTGCTGCATCAATTATTGCAAAAGTCAGTAGAGATAAATTTATTACAAAACTTTCAAAAGAATTTAATAATTATGGATGGGATACAAACTCTGGTTATGGAACCAAAGAACATTTAAAAGCTATTAAGAAATTTGGTATTACCAAATATCACCGTAAAACATTTTCACCTATTAGTGATCTTCTATAAATCCTAATAATAACAACACAAGATCTGGTTGTTTAAGAAATAATAAACACAAATTGAATCCATTTAATTCAATCACAGGTTGACCATGAAATCCGTTTGGAGTCTAATTGTTTTATAGAAAATGGAAAACAATTTTAAAAATAAGATTATTAATGGTGACAGTCTCGAGGAATTAAAAAAAATTCCAAGCGAAACCTTTGATCTTGTTTTCGCTGATCCACCATACAATTTACAATTAAAAAATTCCCTTACAAGACCAGACAGAAGCAAAGTCAGTGCTGTTAATGATAAATGGGATCAGTTTGAAAGCTTTAAAAAATATGATGACTTTACAGTTGCTTGGCTTTCTGAATGTAGAAGAATATTAAAAAAGGATGGAGCCATCTGGGTCATAGGAAGCTATCATAATATTTTTAGAGTAGGAACTGCAATACAGAACTTGGGTTTTTGGATTTTAAATGATGTTATCTGGAATAAGAATAACCCAATGCCTAATTTCAGAGGAACAAGATTTACGAACGCTCATGAAACTTTAATTTGGGCTTCCAAAAGTGAGAAGTCAAAATATACTTTTAACTATCAATCTTTGAAATGTTTAAATGACGACCTTCAAATGAGATCTGATTGGAATTTACCTATTTGTAATGGAGCGGAGCGACTTAAGAAAAATGGTAAAAAAGTTCACTCTACTCAAAAACCAGAATCTTTATTACATAGAGTTTTATTGGCATCATCAAATAAGGGCGATTTAATTCTAGATCCATTCTTAGGATCTGGAACAACCGCAACAGTTGCAAAAAAATTAGGTAGAAAATATTACGGTATAGAAAAAGAGAAGATCTATTTTAAAGCAGCCGAAGAAAGGTTAAAAAATACAAAACCCTTAGAAGATAATTTTTTAGACACTCTAAAAAATAATAGATCCAAGCCTAGAATACCTTTTGGATCTTTAGTGGAGCTTGGAATAATAAAGCCTGGAACAAGTATTTTTGATCAAAAGAAAAAAATAGTTGCTAAGATAATGGCAGATGGAAGTATCAAACATAATCAAGCTGAAGGATCGATTCATAAAGTTGCAGCAACAATACTTGGCTCTGAAAGCTGTAATGGATGGACATATTGGCATTGCACAGTGAATGGTGTTTCTGTGCCAATTGATAATTTGAGACAAAGATTAATTTCTAAAAATTAGTCTTTATAAATTTTACCAAGATAGCTGTTAATAAATTTTTTATTTTTTACTAATTTTTGTATTATTAAGTTTCTAATCCAAATTGTTAATGGGTTAGATAAATGAAAAGCAAAATAATTAAGTTTTGATTTCATATCAATCATCTTTACCCTTTTAATTCTTTCAGAGTTGAATTGAGTATTTTCATTTTCTAAATTTTTATACAGTTCATGAGCAACCTCTATTGATTGAGAGGCACCTTGCGCAAAGGTTGGGGGTAAAGCAAAAAAAGCATCCCCAATGATAAAGGTATTTTTATTTTTTGGTTCATGCACCTTAGAACTCACAAATATTGGGAAGCATTTAATGCTTCTTAGATTGTTAATTGTTTCAGGAGCTACTTGTTTTGATATTTCAGATATAATAGATGCAGTAAAATCTTTGTTCTCAAATAAAGAATAGTCGGATAACTCTTTAGTACTAAGCTTTTTTCTAAGAATGCTAATAAAATTAAACTGTCCTTTGCTATTAACTGGATAAAGAACTGAGTGTAAGTTAGATCCTAAAAATAAAGATATATTCTCTGGGTTAATACCCTTAAGGGCATCCTGGTCTATTATTGCTCTTAAAGCAATAGAGTTAAAGTACTTTGGTTTAATTTCTTTATTGGCAATTAATGATTTTGTTTTTGAAAAAGTTCCATCAGAAATAATCAAGTAATCACATTTAACAGATGAACCATCCTCAAAAGAAACTTCTTTATTTTCAACTTCTTCATTAATTTTTATAACTTTTTTATTATAATGAATAATATTTTCATGAAGCCCATCTTTTAAGAAATTAATTAAAGTAGAGCGCTGTAAGGTAGTATATTTTGTATCAGTGCTGTTAAACATGGATATATCTAAATCACATATTTTCTTATTCTTTTTTAAGGAGTAGAAATCTAGTTTATGTGGGTGAAATTTATCTTCTGCCTGAATTTTTTGAAAATTTATTTGATTTAATAATTTAATACTATTAACTGAAAGTTGAATTCCATATCCTTTTTCCAAGTTAACAGAACTATTTTTCTCATAAATTGTAATTTTATAATTTGAGTTTTTACTTAAAAGATTTGCAATATACAGACCTGAAATACCTGCCCCTATTATTACTATATTTTTCATTAATCTTTTTTTAAATAATTAAAAATTTTTTTAGTAAATGTGGGCAAAGTATAATCATCAAGCCTAGAGCTATCAATCCAAGAAGAGTTAGAAATTGCACCCTTTAACTTGGAAAACTTGATAATTACATTCATATTCATATTTGATATCTTGAAGTTTAAAGCTTTCGCTAAATTATCAGGTTTGGATATTTGCTTCATGGGAAATATTTGTAGATTCTTTAAAAAATTAAATTTAGTATTTTTTATCAGTAAAAATTTATTATTCTTTTTGTAAACTTCTAACAAATAAAATTTATCAATCTTCTTTTTTCTTTCTTTTATTATTTCAAAATCTTTTTTTTTAAAAGACTTACAATTTCTAATTAAAGGGCATTGGTGACATAGAGGATTTTTAGGTCGACAAATCAATGCACCTAGCTCCATTAGCGCTTGCGCATAAGCACTTGCTCTAGTTGAATTACCTAATATTTTTTTACTCTTAACAAGATTATCTTTTGTAATTTCTTTGGGTAATTTTAAATTTAATAATCTTTTAATTACTCTTTCAATATTTCCATCTAAGGGAATAAATGGCTTGTTAAAGGCAATTGCCATTATTGCATTAGAAGTGTAGTCACCTATTCCAGGTAATAATTTTAATTCTTCAATCGTGCTTGGCAACCTTCTATTAAAATTTTTTTCTAATATTTGTGCAGTCTTTTTTAAGTTTCGTACTCTTGAATAATAACCAAGGCCTTCCCAATACTTTAAAAGTTTATGTTCCTTAATTTTTGATAGAGATTTAATATCAGGAATATCTTTTATAAAATTATTGAAATACGGAATTACAGTTGCAACCTGTGTTTGCTGCAACATAAATTCACTTACTAATGTGTAATATTCTCGCTTAACTTGTGATAGCTTTTTTCTCCATGGGAGTGGTCTTTTATTATTATCGTACCAATAAAGAATTTTATTTGTTAGTATGGATTTAGTCATATGCATTTTAAAAATAATACTAAGCAGAGGTTTAAAACTATTCAAGGCTTAAGGTCTTTTAAAGACACTTTGCCAAAAAATATTAAAAAAATAATCAAAAAAAAGGGTCATATATTTTCTGAAACACTTAATAACTGGAAGTACATAGTTGGAGATGATCTTTTTAAAATATGCTATCCCAAATCCTTTAAAAATTCGAATAAATTTGGAGTAAGCACTCTTCAAATTATGGTGAAGCGAGGGCACGAAATTGATTTAGAATATTCAAAAAAAATAATAATGGATAAAATGAATAGTTTCTTTGGCTATGCCGTTGTTGAAAAATTGAAATTTATAAGTTTTGATGATGTTCAAACAAAATTCAAAAAATTAGATACTAATGAAAACCATGTGACAAATATTAAATATGCAGATAGAATAAATAGTATTAAAAATGATAAAATAAAAAAATCATTACTTGAATTAACAAAACTATTTAAACAACGATGAAAAAATTAACCTCAGCATTATTTATAATATTTATAATCTTCTCCGCTAAAGCGTTTGCTGCAGATAATGAAATAATTAAAAGAATTACCGAGGGTGAAGAAAGTGCCAAAATAACAATAATTGCTTACGAGTCATTGACTTGTGGTCACTGTGCAAACTTTCATAAAGATGTGTATCCAGAACTAAAAAAAGACTTCATTGATAAAGGGTTGGTAAGAATTGAATTTAGACATTTTCCATTAGATTTAGCTGCATTTAATGCATCAAAAATTGCACAATGTAATAACGATGGTAATTCAAATATTTTGAATATTTTGTACTCTGGCCAAAAAAAATGGGCTAGAGGAAAAACACCAGAAGAAGCAACAGGTTATTTGAAAAAATTCTTAGAAGGTGAAAATGTGAATGTAAATTTTGAAAAATGCCTGAGTGATAAAGCTATAGAAGATTACGTTTTAAATGATCGAATCGATGGGGTAAAAAAATTTGAAGTTAATGCTACTCCTACGATAATAATTAATGACAAAAAGTTTGATAAAGCCCTAAATTATAAGAATTTAAAAAAATATCTCGAAAAACTGATATAAGTTAGTTCATGGAGTTTAAAAAAATCCAATTAAATGGATTTAAATCATTTGCTGAAAAAACAAATTTTCTAATAGAGCATGGATTGACTGGCATCGTTGGTCCGAACGGTTGTGGAAAATCTAATATTGTAGAGTCCTTAAGATGGGTAATGGGTGAAACCTCAGCTAAGAGTATGCGTGGTTCAGGCATGGAAGATGTTATTTTTAATGGTACATCTAATAAGTCGTCTAAAAATATAGCAGAAGTTTCAATAAGCGTAGATAACGCAAGTCATGATGGCCCAATGCAATATAAAGATTTGGATCATATTGAAGTTAGAAGAAAGATTGAAAAAGACAAAGGTTCAAAATTTTATATAAATGATAAAGAAGTTAGAGCTAGAGATGCTCAAATGTTTTTTGCAGATTTATCTACGGGTGCTCATTCACCATCAATGATTAGTCAGGGACGTATTGGAGCCTTAGTGACTGCCAAGCCTACAGACAGACGTGCAATTTTAGAAGAGGCAGCTAATATTTCAGGATTACATGTTAGAAGGCATGAGGCTGAACTTAGATTAAACGCAGCAGAAGTAAATTTGAAAAGAGCTGATGAATTAAGAAGACAACAAGAAAAACAACTAGCAAACCTTCAGAAACAAGCCGAAGAAGCAACAAAATACAAACTTATATCTGAAGAAATAAAAAAAATTGAAGCAGGGTTATATTATCTAAAATTATTAGACATTGATAATGAAATTAGAATAGAAAATGAAATCAACAATGAAGCTGAGGGAGAAGTGAGCAGCTTCAATCAACAAATCTCTCAGTTTGAAAGTTTAATTAAAACTGAAACAGATAAAGTTTCTCCATTAAGAGAAAAAAATATTGAGAACCTTTCAAGAATACAACGATTGAACTTAGAATTACAAAGTCTAGATGAGGAAAATGTAAGAACACAAGATGAGATAGAAAATTTTAAAAAATCTCTAAAAACAATCGAAGAGGATATTGATAGAGAAAAAGGTATTGTAATAGATGCAAACTCAAATGAAAAAAGATTAAAAGAAGAAAAAAGTGAATTAATAGAAATAGACTCTAAATATTTTGAAACAGAAAAATTATCAAACGAAGACCTTGAGAAGGCAAAAAACCAACTTAATGAAGAGCAAAAAGCTGTAGATGAAATTATTGAAATATTTGCTAATGGCAACATAAATATCAGTATTGACCCAATTAAAGACGTCATTAATACAATCGAAAAAATTAAAGAATTAATAAACAGTAATGAAGCTAACCAAGCTCTTACATTGCTGGATAGAACTAAAATAGAATTAAATAATTTCTTAAATAATTTAGCTAATGACGAAAGTAAAAATAAATTAACTGATATTGATGAAAAAAATAGCAATATAAAATTACTTCAAGAAAAATATGCAGATAGTTTTAGTAAAAACCAATCAATTAAAAAAGAGTCTATAAAAAGAAATGAAAGAATCAAAGCTATAGAATCAGAAGTTGAAAGTTGGAAAAACTTACTTTCAAACTCACAAAAAATGGTAACAGAATTAACTGAAAGAAAAAATAAATTATTATCACAATTAAATGAACGTGACCAACAACCCAAGGCTCAAGCAGAAAAAAAAGGTCAAGCTACAGAAGGTCTGAGAATTTCACAAAATGAAAAAATTGAGAATGAAAAAATTATAGAAGAAACAGATAAAAAGATAAACTCTTTAAGACTTGAGTTAAATGACGTTCAAGAAAGATCTATTCAAATAAGAGAAAGAAAAGCAAGCTCAGGAGCTACTGTTGAAGGTTTAAAAAAACGTAAAGAAGATCTGTTAGAAAGGGTTAGCTCTGAACTTAATCTTGAAGAAAATGATATTCTAGAAAATTCTAATTTAAATGGTGTTGTAGAGTTACCCAATTCTGTTGATCAAGAAGAAGCTCTTGATGAAAAAAAAAAGAGAAAGAGAAAAATTGGGATCAGTCAACCTTAGAGCAGATGAAGAAACCAGCAAATATGAAATTGAAATTAAAAAAATGGAGCAAGATAGAGAAGATCTTGTGTCTGCTATTATAAAATTAAAAGAAAGTATTAATGAATTAAATCAAAAAGGAAGAGAAAGATTGTTAGAAGCTTTTGAAAAAGTTAATAGAAAATTTAATGAAGTTTATACAAAACTATTTAATGGTGGAAATGCAAAGCTAGAATTAGTGGACTCTGATGACCCACTTGAAGCTGGTTTAGAAATGTTGGTAAGTCCCCCTGGTAAAAGACTTCAGTCTATAACCTTATTATCTGGTGGTGAACAAGCTTTAACAGCCTTGTCTCTTATTTTTGCTGTGTTCCTTACTAATCCATCCCCAATTTGTGTTTTAGATGAAGTTGATGCTCCACTAGATGATGCTAACGTAACAAGATTTTGTGGACTTCTTGATGATTTAACTAAAATAACTAACACTAAATTTATTATTGTAACTCACCACGCTCTAACTATGTCAAAAATGAATAGACTTTATGGGGTAACTATGCCTGAAAAGGGTATTAGCCAACTAGTAGCTGTTGATTTACAAAAAGCTGAGAGTATGGTTGCTTAATACATAAATGCCAAAAGATAGTCTTAAAACTCGCTTGGAGATTGCAAAAACTAAACTTTCAAAGAAAAATCTCTATAAAAATGAAGAGGCACCCTCTTCTATTGGAACTGCCTTTAAATTAAGTACAGAATTAGTGTCTGCAGTGGCAGTTGGGACAATTATAGGGTTTATTTTAGACAAGACCTTTGGTACTAAGCCCTGGTTAATATTAATATTTTTTTTTGTAGGTGTTGTTGCTGGAATTATAAACGTATTCAGATCTGCAAAAAATATGCAAAAATAGACTTAAAAAATTATGGCTACAAACCCAATGAACCAATTCGAAGTTTATAGAATTGGACCAGAAATTAAATTAGGGGCAATAGATATTTCTTTCACAAACGCAAGTTTGTTTATGGTGATTAGTTCACTTGCAATCTTATTAGTTTTTAATTTAGGGTCAAAAAAAAACTCTTTACTACCAAGCAAGATGCAACTTCTTTCTGAATTAAGTTATACTTTTGTTTCTAAAATGATTAGTGATACCGCAGGATCAAAAGCAAAACCCTACTTTGCGTTTATCTTCTCAATATTTATGTTTGTACTATTTTGCAATATGTTTGGGATGATCCCTTACGCCTTTACAGTAACTAGCCATATCATCGTTACTTTTATTTTAGCTTCATTTATTTTTGTAGGTGTAACAATTATTGGATTTATGAAACATGGATTAGGATATTTAAAATTATTTGTACCTAGCGGAGTGCCTGCTGTACTATTGCCGCTAATAGTTGTTATAGAAATAATTTCTTACTTAAGTAGACCGGTTAGTCTTTCAGTTCGTTTATTTGCAAACATGATGGCTGGTCATACTATGATGAAAGTTTTCGGAGGCTTTGTAATAAGCCTTGGAATAGTTGGTGGATGGCTTCCACTGAGTTTTTCGGTTGCATTAACTGGCTTGGAAATACTAGTTGCTTTTCTTCAAGCATATGTTTTCGCAATCTTAACCTGCATCTACTTAAATGATGCATTAAATTTACACCATTAACTAACATAAGGAGGATATAATGGAATTAGAAGCAGCAAAAATGATCGGAGCAGGACTAGCAGCAATAGCTCTAGCCGGTGCCGGTGTTGGAATTGGAATTATTTTTGGTAATTACCTTTCTGGCGCAATGAGAAACCCATCTGCAGCCCAAAAACAATTTCCTAATCTTTTATTAGGTTTTGCTTTAGCTGAAGCAACTGGCCTATTTGGATTAGTTGTAGCGTTAATTATTTTATTTGCATTTTAAATTTAATGATTAAAAAAATATTTTTTCAGTCGATATTTTTAAGCTTCCTGTTTTTTATGGAAGCTTTTGCAGCTGAAAGCGGTGGAATGCCTCAATTAAATCCTGAGTTTTGGGTTTCTCAAATTTTTTGGTTAATTATTACTTTTGGAATTTTATATGTTGTTTTATCTAAACTTATACTTCCAAAAATAAGTGCCAACCTAGAAACTAGAAAATCTCAAATTTTAGAAAATATTGAGGCTGCAGAGAAGAAAAGAGAAGAAAGTGAACAAAAAATTGAAGAATACGAAAAGATAGTACGCGACAGCAAAAATGAGGCAAAAAACTACTTTAAACAAGCTAGAGAAAAAGTGTTGAAAGATATTGGTGTAAAAAAAGAAGCACTAGATAAAGAAATTAATGAAGAGGTTAATAAAGCAGAGATTGAGATAAAAACTTTTAGAAATAATGCACCAGAAAAAATCAGGAAGATTGCTGAAGAAACTTCTTCAGACTTGCTGCAGCAACTAATAGGAGCCGAAGTTAACAGTAGTAGTATTTCTGCAATAGTAGAAGATCTTTCAAGAAAAAAAATGGATGAATATTATGGTAATTGATGCAACTTTTTGGGTAGCTATATCCTTTTTAATATTTATAGGAGCTTTAGTTTATTTAAAAATACCTCAAAAAATTAATGAACTTTTAAATAAGCTTATCCTTGATATTAAAAATGAAATAGATGAAAGCGAAAAGCTAAGACAAGAAGCAAAGGTCTTACTAGATAGTGCTCAAAATAAACTTGATACTGCACAAACAGTAAGCAATGATATTTTACAACAAGCTAAAAAAGATAGTGATCACCTTATAATTGAAATGAATGATAAATTTCACAAATCTTCAGAAATTAAAAAGAATTTAGCAGAAAATAAAATTTCACAAATGAAAGAAGCTGCACTTAAAGAAATAAAAGATGTTTCAATTAAAATTGCCGTTGATTCAGTTAAAAAAATTATTAATACTTCTGTTGATAAATCAAAGCTTGATGGTCTTTTTGAAAAGAACCTTGAAGAAACAAAAATAGCTTTAAAAAAAATAAGCTAATAATTACCTTACAATTTTTTAAAAAAACTATAAATTAACTCAATGAAATCTATTGTCATTGGTTCTGGATTTGGTGGTATAGCTGCAGCACTAAGATTAAGAGCCAAAAATCATAAAGTAACTTTAATTGAAAAACACCCTGACTTAGGTGGAAGAGCTAGAGTGTTTAAAAAAAATGGTTTTACTTTTGATGCTGGACCAACAGTAATTACTGCACCATATCTAATTGAAGAGCTTTTCACTTTATTTAATAAAAAGTCTCAAGATTACATAAAGCTAACTCCTTTGAAAATTTGGTATAGATTTATTTATGAAGATGGAGGTGTATTTGATTACTCTGGTGATGAAGATCAAATGAAAAAACAAATTGAAGAAATAAATAAAGATGATGTTAAGGGTTATGAGCAGCTTGTAAAATTCACAAAAAAAATATTTGATAAAGGCTTCACAGAACTGGCTGATGTTCCGTTTGATAAACCTCTTGTGATGATGAAACAATTGCCCTCTTTACTAAAACTTAAAAGTTATAAATCAGTTTATTCATTAGTTTCTTCATATATAAAAAATGAAAAATTAAGACGTATGCTAAGTATGCATCCTCTATTAGTTGGCGGAAACCCCTTTACAACAACATCAATATACGGATTAATTCTATATCTCGAAAAAAAATGGGGCATACATTACTCAATGGGTGGAACTGGGAACATAATCAATGGCTTAGAAAAATTGATGATTGAACAAGAAATTGAATTAATCAAAGGACATGAAGTAACAGAAATAATTTCAAATAATGGAAAAATTAGTGGAGTAAAATTAGATAATCAAAAAGAAATACTTTCAAATAATGTAATATGTAATGCTGATCCTCCTGCTGTATATGAAAAACTTCTAAGCCTAAATAAAACAAGCTCTCTATTTAAATGGAAACAAAATCGAATGCAGTATTCTATGGGTCTATTTGTTTACTATTTTGGAACAAAAAAAACATACCCAAATGTTGAGCATCACACAATCAAATTTGGTGATAAGTATAAAGAACACCTGAGTGATATTTTTGATAATAAAAAATTAAATGATGACATAAGCTATTATCTTCATAGACCATCAGCTACAGACAAATCAATGGCACCTGAAGGAAATGATTGCTTTTATGTTCTTGTGCCCGTTCCAAATAATCAATCCAAAATTGATTGGAAAACTGAAGGTGAAAAAATGAAGAATTTAGTAATAGATAAAATGGAAAAAGCATTACTTCCTAATCTTAGAGAGAATATTATTGAAGATTTCTATTTAACGCCAGATTATTTTGAAAATGAATTGAATACTAAATTTGGATCAGGTTTTTCGATCCAACCCAAATTTACACAGTCTGCATATTTTAGGTTTCATAATAAATCAGAAATTTATGATGGTTTGTATTTTGTTGGGGCGGGAACACATCCTGGTGCAGGTGTTCCTGGTGTGCTATCCTCAGCAAAAGTTCTAGATAAGATTATATAATGCCTAATAAAAACTACCTGTCTATTTACGCAAAGTCATTTAATTGGGCTGGTTTCTTTTTACCCAAAAAAACCTATCAAAAGTGTTCGTCTTTATATGATTTTTGTAGAACTGTAGATAATATTGCAGATGACGATGGTGAATTAGATATTAAAAAAAAAAATCTATTAATTTTTAAAAATGATTTTCTTAATAAAAATTATAGTAATATAATAATTAAGAATATGTGGGATCTTATGGATCATCATTTAATTTCAATAAAAATTATTGAAGATTTATTTGATGGTGTTGAATCAGATTTAAATAAAAAAGTTCAATTAAATAATAAAAAAGATTTGTTAATTTATTCTTACAGGGTTGCTGGTACTGTGGGTCTGATGATGGCAAAAATTTTAAATGTTAAAGATGATAATTCAATGAAAGCTGCCATAGATTTAGGTATTGCAATGCAACTAACAAATATATCTAGAGATGTTGTGGAGGACTCAAAGATTAATAGATTTTATATTAAGAATGATTTTAAGACAATAAGCGACACCTTAACTTTAGCTGATTTATTCTACAAAAGCTCTTTTATAGCAATAAAGGAAATACCCTTTAAGTTTAGATTCGCAATACTTGTAGCAAGAAGGGTTTACAAGAAAATAGGTGATAAAATTTTAAGAACAAAGAATATAGAGAATTATAATAAAGCAGGTAAGATTTATGTAAATAATATTACAAAAATCTATCAGACTATTCTTTCTATATTTGACTTAGTAACACTTTTTTTAACAAAACAAAAAAGTGGTTATATGAATAATGAACACTTTTTAATTAGTGAGGAAGTAGATTTAAATGAAAGAATTTGACTATATAATTATTGGTGGTGGTTGTGCTGGGCTATCTTTGGCATACGAATTAGAAACTCATAATAAACTTAAAGATAAAACATTAGCAATTATTGAGCCTAGATTAGATTACAAGAGGGATAAAACTTGGTCTTTCTGGAAAACAACAAGCCATAATTTTGAAGATTGTGTAAAAAAGAGTTGGGATAATTTTTCTATAAATATACCGAATAAAACTAAATTTTTAGAATGTAATAAACTACCTTATCAATCAATTGATAGTGGACTATTCTATAAAAAAATAAACTCTACACTGAAGCAGAATCACAATATCAAATTTTATAAAAATATTAATGAGGTAAACTTAAATAACTCCTTAATTTTTAATAGTGTTCCATCAATAGATTCTAAAGAAAATAAACTTTGGCAACACTTTAAAGGTATTGAGATTGAGACTGATAATGATGTTTTTGATGAAAAAATCATGAATTTAATGGACTTTGATTGCCCACAACGTAACAGTGTTCATTTCTTTTACACATTGCCTTATAGCAAAAATAAGGCTTTAGTTGAAACCACCTGGCTATCTAAAATGAATAATGATCTAGAAATGGATTATGATGAGCAATTAAAAGATTACATTGAAAATTATTTAAATATTAAAAATTACAAAATTAATTATAAAGAAAATGGTGCTGTACCACTATTTTATCCATCAAATATTAATGAAAAAAATAAAATAAATATTGGCACTGCAGGACATATGACTAGATTAAGTACTGGGTATACTTTTTTGAATATCCAAGACCACAGCAAATATTTAAGGGAAAATATCAATAATATTGATAAAATTAGAAGATATGAAATTAAAAAAAAATATCAGTTTCTAGATAAAATATTTTTAAGGGTTTTAAGCAATCATGCTAAACAAATGCCAAATATATTTTTCAAAATGTTTGATAACTCTCCTGAAACTGTAATTAAATTTCTATCTAATAAGAGTAATATTTTTCAAGATTTATTAATAATTCTTAAAATGCCTAAATGGTTATTTATTAAAGCCCTTTTAAAATAAAATGTATAGTCTGATAAATAAAATTAATTTCTATCATTCAATTATCTTTTTTATTTTTTCATGTTTTATTGCCTTGATTGTTAATCGATTGAAAACTTAATCATCTCTCCAATAGTGTGTTTATTTTTTATTCTTTCAATCGGAATTTCACATGGTGCGCTAGATAATCAAAAAGGTAAAAAACTTAGCCAGTTATATAATATAAAAAAATCTTATTTCTTTTATTTAATATATTCCCTTATTGGGATTGGTATCATTATATTTTGGTTATTTTTTCCAACTGTGTCTCTTATTTTATTTTTAGTTGTTGCCTCATATCATTTTGGCAAAGAAGATACTGAATTTTTGATAAGTAATAAAAATGTATCCAATCTAATTCTTTATTTCTTAAAAGGTTCTCTAATAATCGTTGCACCACTAATGTTTCACTTTGTTGAAACAATTAATATTTTTAAATTACTTTTAATAGAAAATGAAAAGTTTTATTTATTCTTAAACTTTATTGAAGATAACAGTATATTACTTTTTGCTTTATCTATTTCTTTACTTTCTAGTATTTATTACTTTTTGAAAGATTTTAAAATTATGAATATTTTGATATTTTTGGATTTTTTTTCTATTATTGTTCTGAATTATTTTTTAACTCCACTAATTGCCTTTACAGTATACTTTTGCTTCCTACATTCATTCCGACATTCAATTTCGTTGATAGCAGAGCTTAATGAAAAAAGTTTTAAAATTGGTGCTATAACATTTATTAAAAAAGCTATGCCACTTACAGTTTTAACTGCAATTTTATATGTCATAAGCTTATATTTCCTTTCTAATTTCTATCAATTAAATGATGCAATATTAAAAGTAATATTTATTGGTTTGGCGTCTTTAACCTTTCCTCATATATTGCTTGAGTATCTTTTAGAAAAAAATGAAAAATAAAGAAATTAAAGTATTGTTATCTGCTCCAAGAGGTTTTTGTGCTGGGGTAGAAAGAGCAATAGAAATAGTTAAAAAAAGTATTAAAAAATATGGTGCACCAGTTTATGTGCGACATGAAATAGTACACAATAAACATGTAGTGGATAGTCTTAAGGCAATAGGTGCAATTTTTGTGGAAGAGTTAGAAGAGATTAAAGATAAAACTAGACCAGTAATTTTTTCTGCACACGGTGTACCGAAAGCAATACCCATACAAGCTGATAGCTATAAAATGGAATACATAGATGCTACTTGTCCCCTTGTCTCAAAAGTTCATAGAGAAGCAGAAAATCTTCATAAAGCTGGTTACCATATTATTCTTATAGGACATAACAATCATCCAGAAGTTATTGGTACTATGGGACAATTACCAGAAGATACAATTGACTTAATTCAAGATGAGCATGATGTTGAATTATATGAATTAGATGATAATAAAAAAATTGCATATGTTACTCAAACAACTCTGTCTGTTGATGACACTAAAAGTATAATAAAAGCACTTAAAAAAAAATTTCCAAAGATTAAAGAGCCATTTAAAGAAGATATTTGCTATGCAACTACTAATCGTCAATCAGCTGTTAAAAATATTGCCAAACAATGTGATATGTTTTTTGTTTTAGGAAGTAGAAATTCCTCAAATTCAGTTCGTTTAGTTGAGGTAGCAGAACAAAGTGGCTGCCAGCATGCTGAATTAATTCACTCTGAAAGTGAAATTCCTTTTGAAAAAATACAAAATTGTAAAACAATTGGAGTTTCGTCTGGCGCATCAGCACCTGAAGTTTTAGTTGAAAATTTCATTAATAAATTGAAAGAAAATTTTAAAATAAAAATTGAGGAAGTTGAAATTATCAAAGAAAATATTGTTTTTAAAGTTCCTGCAAAATTAAATTAGATGGCTGTATACACTAAAATAAATAGTAAAGACCTTCTATCACTAAGTAGAGATTACAAATTAGGAAAAATAATCAAATCTGAAGGAATTAAAAAAGGGATAGAAAATACAAACTACTTATTAAAAACAAATAAAAAAAAATTTATTTTAACAATTTTTGAAAAAAGAGTTCAAAAAAAAGATTTACCTTTTTTTATGAACTTAATGGAAAAACTAAATCAAAAAAAGATTATATGTCCAAAACCCTTAAAGAATAGCAGTGATAAGCACTTAAGTAGAATTCAAAATAAACCCGCTAGTATTGTGACTTTTTTAAAGGGAAAAGATAAGGCCACTCTTAATTATAAAAATTGTTTTGATATTGGAAAAAATATTGCAAAATTCCACAAGGCTGGAACTAGAATAAAACTATATAGGCAGAACTCTATGTCTATTAATAAATTAGGTGGCTTATTAAAAAGTATAAAATTTACGTCTAATAAAATAGCTCCAAAACTAAAACCTACCCTTAACGTTTGCTTAAAAGATATTAAAAATCAATGGCCAAAAAAGTTACCAATTGGAATTATTCATGGAGATTTATTTATTGATAATATCTTCTTTAATAAAAATAAATTTTCTGGATTTATTGATTTTTATTTTTCAAGCAATGATTTTCTGATGTATGAGATTGCAATTTGTATAAATGCTTTATGCTTTGATAAGAAAAGAAATTCTTTTGTAATGAATAATAAAAAAATTAAATACTTAATTGATGGATATGAAACTATAAGAACTATTTCAAAAAGAGAGAAAACTCATTAAATATATTATGTAGAGGGGCGGCTTTAAGATACCTACTAACTAGAATTTATGATTATTTTAATACTCCTAAAACTGCACTAATTCAGATCAAAGAACCTAACGAATATTTTCAAAAACTAATTATCCATAACAATCTGAATAGCTACAAAGATTATTATAAATAATGATAAAAATTTATACTGATGGTTCTTGTTTAAAAAACCCTGGAAATGGTGGTTGGGCTGCAATCATCAATATTAATGATGAAATTAAAAAAATTAGTGGAAGCGTTAAAGACACAACTAATAATAAGATGGAGCTAATGGCTCCAATTAAAGCGCTTCAAGAAATAAAAGAACAGCAACCCATTGAAATTTATACAGACTCCCAATACGTTAAATTAGGTATTACTGATTGGGTGCATAAATGGATTAAAAACAATTGGTTAACTTCTAAAAAGGAACCAGTAAAAAATAAAGAACTTTGGACTCAGCTTTATGAATTAAATCAATCTCATGAAATTAAATGGATATGGGTTAAGGCTCATGCTGGAAATATTCTAAATGAAGAAGTTGATTTATTAGCTAAACAAGCTGCCGAATTAAACTAAATTTAAAAAATTTTGGGCAGCCGAAACTTCACATGCACCAGCATCTTCTTCTTCTTGTAATTTAATTACTTTAAGATTGTTTATTAACATTGTGTATCTATTTGATCTTACACCTAGGCCTCGGGCACTTTTATCAACATCAGCACCAATTGCTTTCGTAAAACTCAAAAATGGATCAGCCATCATCAAAACTTTATCTGTAACATTTTGGCTCTTGCCCCAAGCTTCCATTACAAATGGATCATTTACTGAAATACAGACTATTAAATCTACACCTTTTGCTTGGTATTTATCATGGCTATCAACGTATCCAGGTAAATGTTTGGCTGAACAAACTGATGTGTAAGCACCAGGTAAACCAAATAAAACTACCTTCTTATCCTTAAAATACTCAAAAGTATTTTTCTTAACAGGATTTCCATCTTCCATAATAAAAAATTCAGAATTAGGGATTGTTTCATTTTCTTTTAATTTCATTATATTTTTTCCTTAATGTATTGTTGAGTTTTACTTAGATTATTTGAAATAATATCATAATTTTCTTTTTCATCCATAACATACTTTAGTTCGTCAGGTAAGGCAGGTTTGATCCCAATTGATTTTTCTATAGCCTCAGGAAACTTGCATGGATGTGCGGTAGCTAAAACAATATTATTGCCTTCTAAATTTACTTTATTTAAAGATCCAAATCCTATTGCACTATGAGGATCCAGTATAATATTATATTTTATGTGAACTTCTTTAATAGTATCTAAAATCTCTTCTTCATTCATGCTTGCTGATAAGAAATCTTTATTTATTTTTTCCATTTTATCTTTTGAAATAATATATTTACCTTTTCTTTTAATTCCATGCATGATTGTACTAGTTTCATTATCATCACAATCGTTTAAATCATAAATTAACCTTTCAAAGTTACTAGCTATTTGAATATCCATACTTGGTGAGTTGGTTTCAGACACACTTTCCGCTTCATAGTTTCCATTAGAAATTGCTCTATGCAAAATATCATTTTTATTAGTTGCAACTATAAATTTGTTTATTGGTAAACCCATTTTTTTTGATAGATAGCCAGCATATACATCTCCAAAATTTCCTGTCGGTACTGAAAAATTAATAGGCCTTTTGTCTTGTGTTTGAAAGTATGTATAAAAATAGTATACAGCTTGTGCAATAATTCTTGCCCAATTTATTGAATTTACTCCAGACATATTTATTGAGTTAGAAAATTCTTTATCTGCAAACATTGATTTAACTAAATTTTGACAATCATCAAAATTACCTTCAATCGCTATATTAAAGACATTCTTTTCTTTAACTGTCGACATTAGTTTTCTTTGAACGAGTGAAACTTTTTCATGAGGGTGAAGAACAAATATATTCATATTCTTTTTTCCCTTAATCGCATCTATTGCAGCAGCACCTGTATCCCCAGATGTTGCAACTACAACGTTTATATTGTTATTATTTTTTTTTAAATAATGCTCATAGAAGTTTCCTAACAATTGCATTGCTATATCTTTAAAGGCTAGTGTCGGGCCATGAAACAGCTCTAAAATCTTAGTATCACCTAATTTAATTAAATCTACGACGTTATCTTTTCTAAATACAGAATATGATTTATCAACAATATCTGACAACTCATTTGCTGTCATAAAGTCACCTATAAATGGGTATATTATTTCTTTTGCTAAATTCTGATAACTCAATTTACTTAATGCCTTTATTTGTTCAGCATTGTATTTTTTAACCTCTTTTGGAATAAACAAGCCCCCATCATCTGCAAGACCTTTAATAAATACTTGCTCAAAGCTATATTCTTTTGAGTTATCCCTGGTGCTTATATACTTCATCTAATTAATTTTTTTTAAAATATAAATATATTAATTGTGAAAAATTGGCTAATAAAAATCCTCTTACAAATATAAACTAGCTAAGAATAAGAATATAATTGTAAATTAATGACTTATTATCTTTTAACTTTAGACTAATTTATATACCCTTTAATTGTAAAGATATAGGGGGTAAATTGAGTACAATTGGACTAGTTACAATGTATCTAATTATTCAGTTAGTGGTATTTTTTTCTATATTACCAATAGATGTTAATCGAAAAAGAAAATTTTTAATCCCAGCAAATGAGGTTGGAGCACCTGAAAATCCTAAAATTCTTAAAAAGACTTTTTATTCCATTGGTATTACGACTATTATTTTCACAATAATTTGCTTATTGATGAAATATGAATATTTAGATCTAACAAATATAATCAGTTAAAAAATATTACACCACGACATTTTGAGTCGAAAAATTTAAATAAGACTATCTATTAAAAGTAATACAAAAATTAAGAATAGATACAAAATTGAGTAGCCAAAGACTTTTTTTGCTTTCTTTAAATCAAATTTATTTTTTTTATATTGATATAAATCAAAGCAAATAAAATTATAATAAATTGTAAGAACAAATGCTGGAATCAAATAGATTAAACCTGAAAAATTAATCCAATATGGAAAAATGATGATGGGTAGCATTAATAAAGAATAAATAAAAATGTATACTTTTGTTTTTTCAATACCATCTGTTAAAGGTAACATTGGAATTTTTGCTTTTTTATAATCATCAGCTTTATATAAGCTCAATGCCCAAAAATGCGAAGGCGTCCAAATAAAAATTATTAAAAATAAAGCTAATGGCTCTAAACTAATTGTATTAGTTGCTATAGTCCACCCGATAACAGGTGGTAATGCACCAGCAGCTCCACCAATAACAATGTTTTGTGGTGTTTTTCGTTTTAGCCATATTGTGTAGACAAAAAGATAAAAAAATATTGTAAATAATAACAAAGATGCTGATAGAAAATTTGAAAAATAATTTAATGCTACAACTGAAATAACTGACAATAACACTCCAAAAGTAAGTGCTTGGTTTCTATTAATTTTACCAGTGGGAATTGGTCTTAAGCATGTTCTTGTCATGAGTGCATCTAAATCTGATTCGTACCACATATTTAGACATCCAGCCGCTCCCGCACCTAAAGCAACTAAAGTTATGCCTATCATAGCATCAATAATGCCTATATTTGAATTGGAAGTTAAAAGGCCAACGGCGCATGTAAATATAACAAGAGACATTACTCTTGGTTTCATCAATAGATATAAAGATTTAATTAATTCATTAAAATCTAGTGTGACAGTTTTTTTTCTAATCATTTTGGTTAAACGGTTATCAGATATGATGTGCCTATTCTACATTTAATAAAATAAACACTAAAATTGATACCATTCCAATAATAAGAATATGATTTCCTAAATCAAAAATTCCAATTTGTTTATTTTTTTTATCAATAAATCTTCTAGTAAGAGACATATTGTCATATGGATTAATTGTAATTGCGGGGCCTTTGTCTTTTTGCTTCTCTAATTTTAATTCAGTACCAAACCATGTTGCATAAATAAAAAGTAAAAAAAATATTAAAGCTCCAGCAAGTACAGTGTATCCAGTCATAAAGTTTATCCTCCAGTAATAAAATATAATAATCTTGTAAAAACCGTGTATTTTGCTTCTGCTGCCATAAGCCCAATAAAACAAGCTATTGCTGTCATCGGCCACAAAAGAACATTAACTAGGGCATATCGCTCCCAAAATAGGTGCATAAAGAAAGCCATTATTAAACCAGCTTTTAGAAACATAAATATTAAAATTAAGGTCCACCTTAATAACCCCTGAAATGCAAACAAGTCAACCATGTAAGAAAAAAAACTAAGTACAAATAATAATCCCCAAATCCATAAGTAGATTCCTATCTTATGTGTTGAAGCAACGGTTTCTTTGTTTTCTATCTCATCCATAATCTAGTTTACCATAAATAAAAAAAGGCAAATATAAATACCCACACTAAATCAACAAAATGCCAATAAAGACCTAAAATCTCTATTGCAACATAATCCGATTTCATTGTAGTAAAAAATCCCCTTTTACCGTTGTCAAAATCACCTTTAAAAACTTTTCTTGCAAAAATAAAAAGAAAGATCACACCAATTGAAACATGAAATCCATGAAATCCTGTAATCATAAAGAAGTATGAACCAAATTGTTTTGCTCCAAAAGGATTTTCCCAAGGTCTAACACCTTCATGTATTAATTTTGACCATTCAAATACTTGCATTCCAACAAATGTAAGGCCACCAATAGCTGTAGCTAAAATAAGCCATCCACACATTTTTCTATTTTTTTCATAACCATATTTTACTGCAAGAGCCATGGTTCCACTGCTTGTAATTAAAACAAATGTCATTATTGCAATTAATAATAATGGAACAGGTGTGCTGCCTACATGTAGTGAAAAGACTTCACTTGTGTTTGGCCAATCTACTACTGTAGAGGTTCTTCCTTTCATGTACGAAATCAAAAAACAGCTAAACACAAAAGTATCACTCAGTAAAAAAATCCACATCATGACTTTTCCCCACTGAACACCCTTAAACATTGTTTGATCAGAGCCAGTATCTGTGGCCATTCCTTTAAACCCTGGTTTAAGTTCATAACCTTCAATTTTTACATCAGTCATATTTTTTTCCTAAGTTTTTTCTACCTCTGCATTAATAACTTCACTTGGTGGCGTTGTTTGGGTTATGTAATCTTCTTTTGCGCCAGGTACATTAAAGTCATAAGGCCATCTATGAACAACTGGTAATTTTTCTCCCCAATTACCATGAGTTGGTGGTACATCAGGGGTTAGCCATTCTAAAGAATTTGCCTGCCAAGGATTTTTGCCTGCTGGTTTTCCAATTTTTAAACTTGTTACAATATTGTAAATAAAAATTAACTGTGAAAAACCAACAATTAAAGCCGCAATGGTTATAAACTCATTCATTCCAACAGCTGAAGTGACATATGGACTATCATACATTTCATAGTACCTTCGTGGCACTCCAATAAAACCTAGGTAATGCATTGGAAAATAAATTGAATACGCACCTAAGAATGTAACCCAAAAGTGCCACTTACCTAATTTTTCACTTAACATTCTTCCAGTAACCAAGGGAAACCAATGATAAACTGCACCCATAATTACCATAAGTGGGGCTATGCCCATGACCATATGAAAATGAGCTATTACAAAATAAGTATCAGATAGTGGAATATCTACCGCAACATTCCCCAAAAAAATTCCAGTAATTCCTCCATTTACAAAGGTCACAATAAAACCTAAGCAAAAAAGCATTACTGTGTTCATTCTAATGTTTGCTCTAAATAGTGTTATTATCCAGTTATAAACTTTCAATGCAGTTGGTACTGCAATAATAAGTGTGGTTGTTGCAAAGAAAAAACCGAACCAAGGGTTCATTCCACTAACATACATATGGTGAGCCCAAACAAAGAAACTTAAAGCTCCTATACCAACAATAGCCCAAACCATCATTCTATATCCAAAGATATTTTTTCTAGCATGAACAGATATTAAATCTGAAACTATTCCAAAAGCAGGAAGAGCCACAATATAAACTTCGGGGTGGCCAAAAAACCAAAACAAGTGTTGAAAAAGAACAGGGCTTCCTCCTCCATAACTTAGCACTTCTCCAGCTTGGAGAATGGCTGGCATAAAAAAACTAGTCCCAAGCATCTTATCTAGAGTCATCATAATACAACTGACCAATAATGCTGGAAAAGCTAACATAGCCAAAGCTGTTGCGGTAAAAATTCCCCATATCGTTAGAGGCATTCTCATTAATGTCATCCCTCTAGTACGAGCTTGTAAAATTGTAATTATGTAATTTAATCCACCCATAGTAAATCCAATTACAAATAACGATAAAGAAATAAGCATTAAGGTAATTCCCATATTGGAACCAGGAGTACCTGGCAAAATAGCTTGAGGTGGATAGAGCGTCCATCCTGCACCTGTTGGTCCACCAGGAACAAAAAAGCTAGCCATGAGAACACACACTGCGATAAAAAACATCCAGAAACTAACCATGTTTACATATGGAAAAACCATATCTCTCGCTCCAACCATTAAAGGAATTAAATAATTTCCAAAACCTCCTAAAAATAATGCTGTTAAAAAATAAACAACCATTATCATGCCGTGCATAGTTACAAATTGATAATAATGTTCTGCTGTGATGAATGGAACTAGATCTGGATAACCCAATTGTAAACGCATCAACCAAGAAAGTATTAGACCGACTATTCCTGTGAACACGGCAGTAAGAAAATATTGAATACCAATAACTTTAGCATCCTGACAGAAAATCCATTTAGTAATAAAACTATGCCCATGATAAAGATCCTGTTCAGGAATTTCTGCAGGTCTTACATAATCAATGTCTTTTGATGGAGTGCCAGAAGAGCCAGACATGGTTTCTGAAGACTGTGCTTCAAGAGGTGTATTCTGTTGGTTATATTCGTCTGACATAATTCTCCTTTACATTATTTAATCATCATTTTTAGCAAGTAGAGTTGTTTTTAATTTATCATTTTCTTGTTTAGCAATTAAATCTGAAAAAGTTTCCTGTTCTTTAATCCAGTTTTTATAATTACCTTCACTTTCAACTATAACTTTTGCCCTCATAGCATAATGGCCCACTCCACAATATTCAGCACACAACACTTCGTATTCTCCTATTTTGTTTGGCTCAAACCAATAATAAGAAATGATTCCAGGTATAGCATCCATTTTTGCTCTAAATTGTGGAACATAATAATTGTGCAAAACATCTAGTGACCTTAATAAAATTTTTACTGGTCTATCTGTTTTTAGGTGAAGCACATCGTCTTGAATTAAAATATCATCTTTTCCATATGGGTCATCTAAGTTTATTCCAAAAGGATTGTCATCACTAATTTTTTCAACTTGAGCTGTGCCTAATATTCCATCTTCACCTGGTAATCTATATTGCCATCCCCATTGCCATGCATTCACTTCAACTTGCAGTGCATTTTTCGGAGTATTGATATAATTATTATAAACAATTAGACCCGGTGCTAGAAGAGCAATAACTCCAACAGTAGTTGCAATAGTTAATATTTTTTCTAGTTTATGATCTTCTGGTTTGTATTCAACTTTTCTGCCTTCTTTATAGGAAAATTTTAGTATGCAATAAACCATGAACAAACAAACTAAAATAAATACACCGCCACCAATCCAGAAAGTTAAATTAATTGTATCATCCATTGCCCCCCAGTTTGAGGCTATGTCTGTCCACCACCATGGAGTATATATATGGAACAGAACTGAACCAACAATTACCCCTAAAAATATAATTCCCGGGTGCATATTTGTCTCTCTCTTAGATAACAGTAATTGAAATAAATTTCCGAATCCATAGAAAAATATATTAATAAATGAGTAAATAAGGCTTTATAGTGAATTAAATTATGCTTGATAAATTTAGTCTCTTTGTAGTTGTACTGGTTTTAGTTTTTTGCTTTTATCTTGTAATTTCATTCGGAGCAGGAGTTTTTTCAAAAAAAGAAAAGAGGCCAGAAATACAAAAATATCTAAAATCTGTTAATATTTTATTAATTTTTATAATTATTGTTGGGGCTATTTTAACTTTGTTTCTTTAGATTGCTTATCCAAGTAATGCTCGACACCAAGCAATGACAGTATCATTAAAAACATACATAATTAAAAAAAATACAAACCAAACAATTAATAAAAAAGTCCAATAAAGAGACAGTGCATCTATACTTTTTTGTGAATTTATAATTTGTTCTTTTTTGAGCTTGTTAACTTTAGAGAAAACCTTTCCCCAAAAAAATAATCCTCCCAAAAGGTGCAATCCATGGAGTGCGGTAAAAATATAAAATGATGAAAAATAGTTATTTGTAGAAACATAATTTCCATTTTCCATTAATTGAAACCAAAAAAAAATCTGCCCAAATAAAAAAGCGTAGCTTAAAAAGCCAACTATAAGTAAATTTTTTTTGATTTTTTCAAAATTATTTTTTTTTAAATCATTTGTGATTTTATTAAAAAAATAAGCAACGTATAATAAGACTAAAGTATTTAACCATAATAAATTAGGTTTCAATAGATACTCTGTATCTTGAGTAACTGGAATGCTATAAAGGTATCCTGTAACAACTAAAGTAAATAATACGGTGCTCACACCAAAGATAACTATAACAGCTGAAGTTTGTAGCGATATATCAAAGGTTTTACCTTTATGATTGTTATCACTTTCCATCTGTTCTTTTTCCCAAGGCTTATCAGACAATGTTCCAAAAAGTTTTTTAATAAATTTAGACATAATTATAATATATAATATATTAATTCATAAAATATGAAATTAAAGACGTCAATAACTATACTGGGTGGCTGTTTGTTAATTTTTTTATTTATTATGCTGCCTATTGTATTATCGATACAAGAAAAGAAAGAAAATGTTGTTGCTTCATATGCCGGTTCTACATTTACTTTAACAGATGTAAATAATGAGCCTGTAACAGAAAAATCTTTTCAAGGACCGTTAACTGCAATTTTTTTTGGTTTTACAAATTGTCCCGATATATGTCCAATGACACTATCTAATCTAGATCAGGTTATCAAAAAATTAAATGATAATGAGAAAAAAAATTTGAAAGTTTTTTTTGTAAGTATTGATCCTGAAAGAGACAATCCTGAAATAATTAAGGATTATTTGAATTCATTTAAAAGTAAGATTTATGGAATAACTGGAGATCCACAAAAAGTATTTTTGCTTTCAAAATCATGGGGTGTTTTAAGTGAAAAAATTTTTAATGAAGACGGTAGTTATTTAATCAATCACAGCTCTTCAATACTTTTATTAGATAAAGGAAAGTATATTGATCGAATTAGTCATCATGAAAATTTGGAAAATATTTTTAAAATAATTAAGAGTTATTTGTAAGCTTGCAAAAATTAATATGTATTTTTCCTCACATATAAATAAAATAAAAAAATCGACAGTGCTAAAGAAAACCAAGTAATAGCATACTTTTTGTGACTATTTGAAATATTTACAGTAATAATTTTTGGTTTTGGTAATTCTAAATTATTATTTAAGTAAATTACAAATGGTGAAAATTTTTTATTTGTATATTGAAAAATATCATCCCTATCTAAAGTAAACCAGTAATTATCGTTAATATCATTAACAGGCTTAAACCTGTTAGCCTTAGATTGTTTTCTTAACGTTCCTAAAATAGTTTTATGATCAAAAATATCAATTTCTTTTGTATTTTTTTTATCAAAAGGTATCCATCCTCTATTTAATAAAAAGTTTTTATTATTAATTATAATTGGATTAATAACATTAAATCCTGGCGCACCTTTTTCGTTTAAACTATATAAATAAATTTGTTTATCAAAATCTATAACCCCTGAAGTTTTGATTTTTAGATAGTCCTCATGAACATTGGTCATTAAATCAACGGGTTCTTTCTTCAAAGAAACATCAATTTTATTTAATAATTCATTTTTCCAATCTAATCTTACTAGTTGCCAGCTACCTAGTGCTATAAATATAGATATAAAAAAGAATACAAAAATTGAAAATAAAAGTTTATTTCTCAAGGTAAACTATTAACTTCCCCAAATATAGATTGAAGCAAATAGGAATAGCCATACCACATCAACAAAATGCCAATACCATGCCGCGGCCTCAAAACCAAAAAATTCATCTTTTTTATATTTGTCATTTTTAGCTCTCCACCAACATACTGCTAAAAATATAGTTCCTATAATAACGTGAAACCCATGAAAGCCTGTGGCCATATAAAATACTGAACCATAAATATTTCCAGCAAAATCAAATTTTGCATGTTGATATTCGTAGACTTGTAACAATGAAAAGCAAAAGCCTAAAAAAACTGTCATTGCTAAACCTTGAACAAAACTTTTTTTATCACCTTCTTCTAAAGCATGGTGGGCCCAGGTAACAGTGGTTCCTGATAGTAGTAAAATTAATGTATTTATCAATGGAATATCCCAAGGATCAAATGTTATAATATCTACTGGAGGCCAAACATTGCCCATGAGTTCGGTAGGAAATAAACTTGCATTAAAATAAGCCCAAAACCACGCAACAAAAAACATTACTTCGGAGGCGATAAAAAGAGTCATTCCATATCTAAGGTGAATTTTAACAACAGGTGTATGATGATCGTGGTCAACCGACTCTATTATTACATCCCTAAACCACATGTATACTCCATAAAATAAAAGAGCAAAACCTAAGTACATTCCCCAGGAAACTTCACTATGCAAATAATAGACAGTCCCTATTGCTAAAAATAAGCTAGAAAATGACACATAAATAGGCCAAGGACTTGGATCTACTAAGTGATAATCGTGTTTTTTTTCTGCTGACATTTTTATAATTTTGATTGGTTATAGTAATCTGATGAAAAGAAAGTATAGGACATAGTTACATCTTTAATATTTTTAGTGCTTGGGTCGTTTACCATTTCTGGATCTAAATAAAAAGTCATTATATATGTTGCTTTTTCTCCTGCTTTTAGCTCTTGCTTTTCAAAGCAAAAACAGCCTAATTTACTATAATATTTACCAAAAGATGAGGGAGATACATTAAAAGCAGCCACACCATAAGTTGTTTCATCGCCATAATTCTCTACTTGAAATTCGATTCGATTCACTTGACCTATGTTCACATCCATAACATTTTTTTTTACTTTAAAATTCCAGGGTAGTTTGTTTACATTTGTATCAAAGCGAACACTTACTTTTTGATCTAAAACTATATCTGGTGCCTCTTTTGATATTTGCGTAGTTCCACCGAACCCAGTCGCTCTACAGAATATGTCATATAAAGGTACCGCAGCAAATGAAAGGCCAAGCATGATAAAAAAGATTCCAGCTAAAATTATAGGAGTGAGCGTTTTTTTTTGGATCATAATTGTCTGTCAAAAACTCCCACATTATAGAGAGTAAAAAAAAATAGGAATATCATGAAGGCTATTATTCCAAACGCAGTAAAGATATTTTTTTTTTTAGTTTTTTTGTCAAGTGTCAGCATAATAATATCTTATTTGTTAAAAATAATTTTCTTAAAATTTAATGAGTATTAGATTTTTCAGTATCTTGATCATCCACAAACTTCGGCAACTCATCAAAGGTATGGAAATTTGGTGGTGATGGTATGGTCCATTCTAAAGTTGTGGCACCTTCACCCCAAGGGTTTTGAGCTGCAGCTTTTTTCTTAGAAAAAGAATAAATTAAGTTAATAAAAAATACTAATAAACCACCAACTGCTATGTATGAGCCAACTGATGAAACATAATTCCATCCAGCAAATGCATCTGGGTAATCAGCATATCTTCTTGGCATTCCTGCTAAGCCTAAAAAATGTTGAGGGAAAAATACCAGGTTAACTCCAATAAATGTTAACCAAAAATGTATTTTTCCTAAAGTTTCAGAATATTCATAACCAGACATTTTACCAAACCAATAATAAAATCCTGCAAAGATTGCAAATACTGCCCCTAAAGACAATACATAATGAAAGTGAGCGACTACATAATAAGTATCGTGCATTGCAGTATCAACACCTGCATTTGCAAGCACAACTCCTGTTACTCCACCAACTGTAAATAAAAATATAAAGCCTAATGCCCACAGCATTGGAGTTTTAAATGAAATTGATCCACCCCACATTGTTGCAATCCATGAAAATATTTTAATACCCGTTGGCACTGCAATAATCATTGTCGCTGCTATAAAATATGCTTTAGTATCAGTGCTTAAACCAACCGTATACATATGGTGAGCCCAAACAACAAAACCTACAACGCCAATTGAAACCATGGCATAAGCCATTCCCAAATATCCAAATACTGGCTTTTTAGAAAATGTTGAAACAATATGACTGATCATTCCAAAGCCAGGTAAAATTAAAATATAAACTTCTGGATGACCAAAGAACCAAAATAAATGCTGGTACAAAACAGGATCTCCACCTGTTTGAGCATCAAAAAATGCTGTTCCAAAATTTCTATCCGTTAAAAGCATTGTAATTGCACCAGCTAAAACTGGTAGTGATAATAACAATAAAAATGCTGTAACTAGAACAGACCAAGCAAATAAAGGCATTTTGTGCAAAGTCATACCTGGCGTTCTCATATTCAAAATTGTTGTAATAAAGTTAACTGCTCCTAAAATTGAAGAAGCTCCAGCTAAGTGCAAACTTAAAATAGCAAAATCCATTGCAGGTCCTGGCTGTCCAGCTTTAGAAGATAAAGGTGGATATAAAGTCCATCCTCCGCCAACACCTTGTTGACCTGGAGGGCCATCTACAAAAATTGAAAGTAGTAATAAAATAAATGAAGCTGGTAATAACCAAAATGAAATATTATTCATTCTAGGAAAGGCCATATCAGGTGCACCAATCATAATTGGCACAAACCAATTGCCAAAACCACCAATCATTGCAGGCATTACCATGAAGAAAATCATTATTAATCCATGACCAGTAACCAACACATTATATAAGTGATAATTTCCACCTAAAATTCCATCGCCAGGATGCATTAATTCAATTCTCATTAATACTGAAAAAGCTGTTCCAATAATTCCTGCAAAAATTGCAAAAATTAAATACATTGTACCAATATCTTTATGGTTAGTTGAGTAAGCCCAACGTTTCCAACCTGTTGGTGTGTGATGATCGTCTTCTGATGCTGTTTGTGTATACATTTTTATTTACTCGCTAGTTTTTTATATTCATTTTCTGTAATTGGATCTTTTGCAAATTTCATTTTAGCTTCTGCTAGCCATATTGCATATTCTTCGTCTGTTACAACTCTTACTGTGATCGGCATAAAAGCATGTTGTATTCCACATAACTCAGAGCATTGACCGTAATATGTTCCTACTTTTTCAGCTTTAAACCAAGTTTCATTTATTCTTCCTGGAACCGCATCTCTTTTAACTCCAAAAGATGGTAATGCCCAAGCGTGTAAGACATCGTTTGCAGTAATTAAAACCTTAACCACTTTATTAACTGGTACAACAACTTCGTGATCAACGGTTAGTAATCTTGGTTGGTTTTCTTTTAACTCATCTTCTTTAATCATGTACGATTCAAAAATAATATTTTCGTCGGGATATTCGTATCCCCAGTACCACTGATATCCAACAGCTTTGATTGTTACATCGACTTTTGGGATCGTATCTTGCTTGTATAAAAGTTTAAATGATGGGATCGCCATCACGATTAAAATTAAACACGGAATTAATGTCCACAAAACTTCTACTGCAACATTATGAGTAGTTTTTGATGGAACTGGATTTTTTGATTCTCTAAATCTTATACAAGTATAGATCATAAGAAATAAAACAAAGACAGTGATAGCAATAATTATTGGAAGTAGAATATTATTATGAAAACTAACGATATCTCTCATTCCATCAGAGGCTGGGTTTTGAAATCCTAGTTGCCATTCTTTAGGTTGATCGGCTAATGCACCTGTTGAGTAGATAGTTGCTAAAATTGTAAGTAAAAACTTGTTCATTTACAACAGTATATAAAGTGCTTTCATAAAATTTACACTTTAGATTTTGCGACAAAATCACACTTTAGTATTTAAAAACCATCAATTAATCAAATAACTAACAATAGATAGAGCTGAAATTACTGCAGTCTCTGATCTTAATATATTTTCATTTATTTTAATTGGCTGAACGTGCTTAAATGTAAGAATCTCCCCTCTTTCTTCCCCTGAAAAATCTCCTTCTGGACCAATAATAACACAAGTTGGATTACTAGTTAGCTTTTCTAAATCTAATTTTTTATTTTGAGAATTTAAATCAGTAAATATTAAATCCATTTTTTCATTACTCAAAAAATCTTTTAATGGTTGAGGATCTTCAATAGATGGAACATTAATACGATTGGACTGTTCGGCAGCTTCTATAATTACTTTTTCTAATCTTTCTTTGTTAATTTTTCTTACAATTGTTCTGTCAAATATTATTGGTAAAAATTTTGTAACACCGAGCTCTGTTGCTTTTTGAATCATAAAATTAAAGTAGTTTGATTTAATAGGTGAAAAAGCTAACCACAATTCTTTTACATTTTCTTTTTGTCTTAATTGTTTTGTAATATTAAATTTAACTATACTTTTTGAAATATTTAAAATTTTTGCTTCCCATTCTCCACTGCTATTAAATAAAGAGAAGACTTCATCAACTTTAACTCTCATCACTTTATTTACATAGTGAGATTGTGATTTATCAAGTTTTGCAGTTAAATTAAGTGATAAACTTTCTTTAAAAAATAATCTAATATTACTCATTAATGTTAAGTTAATTTATGAAAAATATTAAAGCAATAATTTTTGATGCATATGGCACTTTATTTGATGTCAATTCTGCTGCAGAAAAATGCAAAGATAAAATTGGTGATAAATGGGAAGGCTTTGCTAATTACTGGCGAACTACTCAATTAGAATACACTTGGCTTAGAAGTCTAATGAATAGACATAAAGACTTTTGGCAGGTAACTGAAGATAGTTTAGATAAATCAATGAAGGCATTTGAAATTGATATTTCAATGAAAAATGAATTATTAAATCTTTATAAAGTTCTTTCACCTTTTAAAGAAGTGCCAGAAGTTTTAAAAAAACTTAAAGAAAAAAACTATAAATTAGGTATCCTTTCAAATGGTACACCTTCTCTTCTTAATGAATTGGTGAAGAGTAATAATCTAAATAATATATTTGATGATATTTTTTCAATTGAAGAAGTTGGAATTTATAAACCAGATTCAAAAGTCTACGATCTGCCAATTAAAAAATATAAAATACAAAAAGAAGAAGTTGCATTTTTAAGTGCTAATACTTGGGATGTTTCTGGTGGTGGAAATTATGGTTACAGTTCTATTTGGGTAAATAGAAATAATAATATTTTTGATAACCTTGATTACAAACCTAAAAATGAAATAGAAAATTTAGAACAATTAAACAATCTTATTAAGGCCTCATGAGATAGCATGAGGCCTTTACTAATGTAATTTAAGCAACGCTTGCTCTTTGTTCAGTTTGCTCTTTATTAACAAAAGCGCTCGAAGTAACCTTTTGAAATAATTTAATAGGAACTCCTTTTGATAAAATGTCTAATACTGGACAATGTGTATTTACCGTATCAATCAATTTATCTATTTCAGCTTTAGGTGATGACGATTTAATATCAACAGTACCAGAAATAGATTGAAAGCCAGGTCTGGTGTCTTTATTTAAAGCTAAAAAACCATGTAGATCAAGCGTACCTGTTAAATTAATACTAACACTTTCAATATTAATACCAGATGCTGTAGCAAAAGCTTTATACGTTATCTCCTGACACGTTGCTAAAGCTGCTAATATTAACTCCACTGGACTTGGTCCCTCATCTTTTCCACCAAAACTTTTGGGTTCATCCACTATCAATTTATGCTCTCTAAGGGTAACCACAGATTGAAGCCCTTCCTTAAGGATTGAGTTGCTTTCATATTGGACCACAGCATTTTTTGGGTTAGCTGTAAAATCCTTCTGTAGATTACTTATTGTTTCTTTTAGATTATTACTCATTTTTTATCTCCTGTTTTAGTGCTTCGACATATGTCAGGCGCACAATTTAGTTAAATGCCCTTCTTAATTTATTTACGCTTTGTCTCCGTATTCAGTCATATGTTTTGGAATTCTTTTATTTTTTCCATACATAAAATGATTTTCCATGTTCTCTCTGTATTTACTTGCTGGAACTTTTAATCCAATCGACTCAGCAACTTCCCTAATCAACATTGGGTTTGCTCCACAACAAACTCCTAAATAATTCACTCCTAATGCATAAGCATCTTTTGCAAATTTACCTATTTCATATCTATTGCAGAAGTGTGGGTCTAATGCCGTTGGAAATGTTCTTCCATGTGGCGACGGACAAGCACAATTACTTCTGTCTGGCAGATTAAAAAATGTTGGAAAGTCTTCATTGGTTCTGTAAGGTATTGGTAAAGCTCCAACATGACATTTAACTGCTTCTCTAATTTCTTTTAAAAAGGGAAACATCGTAGCTGGCCCCCTAAAACAATTTAAACCAACAACATCAGCTCCACGTTGTTCAAGTTCTTTGCAGGTATCAACAACAGATTTCCCATCTCTCATTTTATTTTCACCCATTGGAGAAATTGTTAGAACTGTCGGTAAACCTGTTTTTTTCATTACCTCTAAAGCTTTGTAAGCCTCTTCAGCATAATAAAAAGTTTCACCAATCAACATATCAGCTCCTTCCTCAACAGCCCAACTAACCATCTCTGTAAACATTCCTTCAACTGCTTTTTGAGATTGAGGGTCATTATGTTTCCAAATATTTGAATTTGAAATATTACCTGCCATCAAATTTGGTTTAGACCCCTTAGGAGTGTCTAGTGCTACTTTTTTAGCAATTTTTAATGCTGAACGATTTAAAGGTTCAAGAAGCTCTTCTTTACGAATAACACGCATTTTTTCTCTGTGTCCATTATAAGTAAAAGCTTCAACAATATCTGAACCAGCATGTTGAAATTCTCTATGCAAATTCTCTAATACCTCAGGATGGTCCAATGAAACCATTGGCACAAATTCTCCTGATGCCATGTACCCACGTCTTTCAATTTCAAATAAAAAACCTTCAGCACATACAATGGGTCCTTTATCCAGTCTTTCTTTTAATCTATTTGTACTCATTTTTTTTCTCCAAATTATTGAAGAAAAGAAACTGAAAAACGTTAAACAAGAGGGTTGTAAATTTAAACAATCTCTTTTCTCCTTTTTAGTGCTTTAGCAAATGCTAGGTGCACAATATGGTTCAAGTACCCGGTTTAGATTTGAAGAATTTCCAAAAAAAAACCACCAGCTAAAGCGGTGGTTGAAACGTCGCTTTAGCAGGAATTTATAAAGCGCTCTGCAATTTAACTTAAATCAGCGCTGCTCAACTTTAATCATATTTTAGAATTAAAGGATACATAAATTTTTACTGTATTTTTAAGACTATCTAATTCTATTTTCTTCAAAATTCTTATTTAGCTTTACTGAAATAGTTCGAGTATTTCTTTTATTCCACTCTGAAAAAGATCTTAAGATAGGCATAACCGAAAGACCAAATTCAGTAAGTGAATACTCAACTTTTGGGGGCATTATTCGAATAACTTTTCTATTAATTATTCCATCTCCCTCTAACTCCTTAAGCTGCTTGGATAACATTTGTTGTGTAATGGTTTTCAATCCTTTTTTAAGTTCACCAAATCTAATTTTTTTACTTTGCAGCAAACTAAACAAAATTCTAATTTTCCATTTACCTCCAAGAAAGTAAACGGCTCTTTCAGCTGGACAATCTATTAAGTTTTTCATGGTATGTTTTTGTATACTAGTATGATTATTTTGCGTTATTGCATTACTAGTAACAAAGCTCTATGAACAAGTCAATTAAATTGAAAGGGTAAAAATGATTAAAGGACAAAACGCAGGTAACGGACCAATCGCAGTAGATGTAGAGAAAGATAAATCTTACTACTGGTGTTCATGTGGAAAGAGTTCAAAGCAACCATTTTGTGATGGATCTCATCAAGGTTCAGAATTTACTCCAGTTGCATACAAAGCTGAAGAAACAAAAAAAGTATTTTTTTGTGCTTGTAAACAAACTAACAACCAACCTCTTTGCGATGGTTCACACAGTAAGTAATGATTAAAGCAAGTAAAAGAACTAAAAATATGAACAACATCTTAGATCTGACTGGTAGAATACTTATCTCTCTAATTTTTTTGTTAAGTGGAATTAACAAAATTGGAAACTATGAAGGAACAGTTGGTTGGATGGAGTCTTTAGGTGTGCCTGGCATTTTTTTAATACCAGCAATCATACTTGAGATAGGTGCACCAATATTAATTATGATTGGATATAAAGTAAAAGTTTCAGCAGCTTTATTAAGTATATTTTGCATCGCTACAGCAGTTATTTTTCATAATAATCTTTCTGATCAAATGCAGTTTATATCTTTTATGAAAAATATTGCTCTTGCTGGGGGTTTTTTATTCTTAGTTGTTAATGAAACAAAAGATTTCAGTCTAGATAAAAAATTAAATAATCGTTAATTAACTAAATATATAAGTGTCTTGTTGCTTTAAATTAAGACACTTATAAAAAATTACATATTATTTTAAGATTTAATTTATTAGAGTAAGGGTATTAATGGACAAGCCAACTATAGCAGATAACAAACCTAAAAAAGTAGAACTAGTACAAAATGAAGAATACATGTTTTGTACTTGTGGAAAATCTAAAAACCAACCATTTTGTGATTGGTCTCATGCTGGTACTTCATTTGAGCCTATAAATTTTAAAGCTGAAGAAACTGGTGATGCTTATCTTTGTATGTGTAAACATAGTAGCACCAAACCTTATTGTGATGGTACGCATAAAAATTTTACCTCTGATCAAATTAATAAATCAGAAGAAGTTTTAAGCACTAATGAAATAACGAGTACAGAAGAAGAGCCACATCTTGCATACATCCATGAGCTTGCAAAAAATGGTTTAACAAAACTTGGTCATCATGGAGAAATGGGAGCAATGGGTGTTCCCTCTAAAGACCTACCAAGATGGGAAGATATTCAAATACTTACAGCCCAACTAGCAAAGAAACCTCTTCTAGATAACGATAAAGTTGGGACAGATATTATTATAGGTAAAAACTCAAAAAAACCTCTAACGTTAAAGATTCCAATTTTTGTATCTGACATGAGTTTTGGTGCACTATCAGAGGAGGCAAAAATTGCTCTAGCAAAAGGTGCTGAGGGTGCTGGTACAGGAATTTGTTCGGGAGAAGGTGGAATGCTTTTAGAAGAGCAAAAAAACAATTCAAAGTATTTTTATGAACTTGCTTCTGCTAAATTTGGTTATTCAGAAGATAAGTTAAAAAATATTCAAGCTTTTCATTTTAAAGGTGGTCAAGCTGCAAAAACTGGAACAGGCGGACATTTACCAGGGAACAAAGTTAAAGGTAAAATATCTGAGGTAAGACAAATTCCAGAAGGTGAAGATGCTATCTCCCCTTCTACTTTCAAAGACCTGACAACAGTTGATGATTTTTTAAAATTCTCAAACAGAGTTAGAGAGTTAACTGGTGGTATTCCAATAGGATTTAAATTATCTGCTCAACATATAGAAGGTGACATTGAATTTGCAGTAAGTGCTAGTGCTGATTATATTATTCTTGATGGGCGTGGTGGTGGAACCGGGGCTGCTCCTTTAATATTTAGAGATAATATTTCTGTTCCTACGATTCCAGCCTTAGCAAGAGCTAGAAATTACTTAGATAAAAAAGGTTATGACCATGTATCATTAATTATAACAGGTGGATTAAGAACTTCTGCAGATTTTGTAAAAGCACTTGCTCTTGGAGCAGACGGTATTGCAATCTCCAACTCAGCTATGCAAGCAATAGGATGTGTTGGTGCTAGAATGTGTAATACAAATAATTGCCCCGCTGGTATTGCCACTCAAAAACCAGAACTTAGAAAAAAATTAAATATTGACGAATCTTCTGCAAGACTAACTAGATTTTTTAATGCATCTGTAGATCTAATGAAAATATTAGCAAGAGCATGCGGACATGATCATCTTAATAAACTTTCTATAAATGACTTAACAACGTGGAAAAAAGAAATGAGCGAGCTATCTGGTGTGTCATTTGGTGGAGTTATAAATAATAAGCAAATCAATAAATAGAGGATAGAAATGAATAATATTGAAGTAGAAAAAATCATAGAACCAGTTGCAGCATCAGATGGTGCTGGTGTTAAATTAAAGAGAAGTATTGGCACTCATCTTATTGATTATCATGATCCTTTTTTAATGCTGGATGAATTTGGTTCTGAAAATAAAGATGATTACATTGGTGGTTTCCCTCCTCACCCTCACAGAGGAATTGAAACAGTAACTTATATGTTAAGTGGCGAATTTGAACATGAGGATAGTACTGGTGCTAAAGGTAGAATGTCTTCAGGGGATGTTCAGTGGATGAAAACTGGTGGTGGAATAATTCATTCAGAAATGCCTGCAATGACCGAAGGTAAGCTACATGGGTTTCAATTGTGGGTAAATATGCCAGCAAAATTAAAAATGAACAAACCTGAATACATTTATATTGATGCAGATAAAATGAGCACTCATAAAGATAATGAAAAAACAGTTAAAGTAATTGCAGGAAAGTTTGAAAATGCAGAAGGACCTGTTAAGGGCCATAACGTTGAACCCGTTTACTTTGATGTAGAGATTGAAGAGGGTAAAGAGTTTAATTTTGATCTTCCCTCAACACATAATTCTTTAATTTACTTAATTGATGGAGAAATCAAGGTTGGAGATCAAAACCATGACCAAGCTAAAAACTCTACTTTAATTATTCTGACCAGAGGTGAAAAATTAAAAGTATCTAGCTTAACTAAAGCCAAGTTTTTATTAATATCTGGAAAGCCTATTGGTGAGCCTATTGCTAGAGGGGGTCCATTTGTAATGAATACTAAAGCTGAGATCTTGCAAGCAGTGCAAGATTATCATAATGGTACATTTGTAAAATAATGAAAACAATTAAAATAGAAAAATTTGGTGGTCCCGAAACTTTAGAAGTTAAAGATATTGAAATCGGTAAACCAGGTCCAAAAGAAGTTCTTATAAAAAATCTATCCATTGGTCTTAACTATATCGATGTTTATCACCGAACAGGTTTGTACCCTATTCCTCTTCCAAGTGGAATTGGCCTAGAGGCATGTGGAATAATTGAAGAAGTTGGTTCAGAAGTTGATCTATTTAAAGTTGGCGATAGAGTGGCTCACTCTTCAACGCCAATTGGAAGTTATTCAGAAAAACAATTATTTCCTCAAGAAAAATTAGTTTTAGTTCCAGAAGGTATCTCAGATGAAATTGCATCTTGTATTATGCTTAAAGGAATAACTTCAGAATATTTATTACACAGAGCTTATCCAATTAAAAAAGGTGACAAAGTTTTATACCATGCAGCTGCTGGTGGTGTTGGCCAAATATTATGTCAGTGGGCTAATGCATTGGGAGCTGAAGTTATTGGAACGGTTGGCTCTAAAGAAAAAGAAGCTATTGCTAAAAAAAATGGCTGTCATCATGTGATAAATTATACTGATACAAACTTTGTTGAAGAGGTGGAAAAAATTGCAGGTAAAAATGGAGTTGATGTTGTCTATGATGGTGTTGGTATTAAAACATTTGATGGATCAATTGAAACCTTAAAGGTTAGAGGCATGATGGTCGCTTTTGGTAACGCATCAGGGTACGTTGATACTATAGATGTTAAAAAACATATTAATGCAAAAGGATTATTTTTTACTCGTCCTTCAATTGCACATTACACAATGACAAGAGAAGAGTTAGTTGAATCAGCTAAAAAAGTTTTTGATGCAATTTTGTCTGGGAAATTTAAAGTTGAAATTTCTAAAAGATATTCACTTGATGATGCTAAAAAAGCACATAAAGAATTAGAAGCAAGACTACTAACTGGTCCTGCAGTTATTATTCCTAATTAATCTAAATCAACATCCATATCGGACATATGCAATTTTAATGCATTTGTTGAAACTTGAATTTCTCTCATAAAAACAACAATTGAAATCATCATCGATAAACAACAAGATCCAAAGATTATTCTTGCAGCAAAAATTTCATTTAAATAAAGGGCAAACACAGTCAACATATTAAATAAGAAACCAAATGCAGCAAACATGATAGTCCATTTTAAAAGAACAATTCTTCCACTTAAATTTATAAACTGTTTTTTCCACTCTGGCGGAATGTGACTTTCATATACATGTTCATCATGAAGTTGCCTAATAAGCTTACTCAAAGAATGAAATCTGTTGCTATATACGCTCATCAATAAAGGAATGGCAGGAAACATCAATGCTGTAACTGTGTAATCTATATTCATACGAATCAATTTGATTATGAAACTAGCCTTTGTTATTTACAAGTAAATTATTATGAAACAATTAAATCTTTTTATCGAGCTAACAAGACTAAAAAGACCTATTGGCTATATGTTATTATTTTGGCCTTGTGCATGGGGACTAACTCTTGCTTATGATTTTTCAAAAAACTTAAATGATTATTTTTTTTACTTATCATTGTTTTTTTTAGGATCAGTTCTAATGCGTTCTGCAGGATGCATTGTAAATGATATTTCTGATAAAGAATTTGACAAAAAAGTTTCAAGAACAAAAAATAGGCCTATTGCGTCCAATCAAGTTTCAATAAAATTAGGAATATTTTATACTTTAATTTTATGTCTAATCGCATTTTTAGTTTTAATTAACTTTAATAACTTAACAATCTTGCTTGCACTAGGATCTATGCCTTTAGCCTTCACATATCCTTTAATGAAAAGATTTACTTATTGGCCTCAATTATTTTTAGGAATAACATTTAATTATGGTTTGGTTTTAGGGTGGACTTCGATACAGGGTGAAATAAATACTGTTGCTATTATCTTTTATCTTGGAGCCATATTTTGGACACTAGGGTACGACACAGTATATGGGTTTCAAGATATTAAAGATGACGAAATTATAGGTGTAAAATCAACTTCAATAAAATTCAAAAAAAAACCAAAAAACTTTGTATCTACATGTTATGTTTTTCTAATTTTCTCTATTTTAACTGTGGGCTATATGATGAATTATAATTACTTTTTTTATACAAGCTTGTTAATAACAATTGCTCACTTATTTTTTTACCAAATTAAATTTTTTAACTCAAAAAACCCTTCCATGTGCTTAAAAGTTTTTAAAAGTAATAATTTAGTTGGTCTTCTAATTTTTTGTAATATTTTAGTTGGAAAGCTTTAATGAATAATTCAGAAATTTATAAAAGACTTTATAAAGATTATTCAAAAAAATATATTAATAAAATATTGATATCTGTTTTTTTTGGTGTCCTTGTGGCAGCAAGTACTTCTGCAATAGCTTGGCTTTTGGATCCTGCAATTAAAAAAATATTTGTTGAAAAAGATCAGTCACTAATATTTGTAATTCCTTTATTAATAATTGTAGCTTTTACCATTAAAGGATTTGCTCTTTATTTTGCAAAAGCAATTATGATTAGAGTTGCTGAAGAAATTAAAAAAATTCTTCAGTCCCAAATGGTAAAATCTTTAATCAATGCAGATACACAGCTAATAGATCAAAAACATTCTGGAAAATTTATTTCAAATCTTACTTATGATGTAAATCATATTACCAACATGCTCAGTACAGCCATTTTAAGTTTATTCAAAGATAGCTTAACTCTGCTTGGATTATTATTTGTGATGTTTTATCAAAATTGGAAATTATCATTGATTGCAATAATTATGATACCTATAGCTGGTATGGCGTCAAAAACCCTCGGTAAAAGAATTGGGAAAGTTGTTACAGAAGCACAAGAAAAATCTGGTTTTTTAAATACACATTTAATTGAATTATTTAAAAATCATAAATTAATTAAAATTTTTCAAAGAGAAGATTATGAAAGCAAAAGAACAGATGGTCATTTAGATCAGCTAAAAGAAAAAAATATTAAAATCAATACTGTGTTTGTAAGGCTATCACCAATTATGGAAACCTTGACTGGAATAATGATTGCAATTTTAATATTTTATTCTGGAAAATTAGCTCTTAATAATGAGATTGAAATAGGAAATTTTTTCTCTTTTCTTGCTGCAATGATGCTTGCGTATCAACCAGTAAGATCTCTATCAACAATGAATATGATATTAAAACAGGGGCTATCTGCAGCTAATAGAATTCTACCCATTATTGATAGTCGAAATAAAATTGCTGATTATGAGGGGGCTAAAGATATTAATATTACCAATTCTAATATTAGTTTTAATAATATTAACTTTAGGTATGTTGCGGATGAAAAAGATGTTTTAAAGAATATAAACCTGAATATAACTGGTGGAAAAATGACTTCATTGGTTGGGCATAGTGGTTCGGGAAAATCAACAATTTTGAATTTAATACCAAGATTTTATGATGTGCAATCAGGAGATATCCAGATTGATAATCAGTCTATATACAAGATAAAAATTAAATCCCTAAGAGATAAAATCTCTCTTGTAAGCCAAGATACAACTTTATTTGATGACACAATAAAAAATAATATTAAATATGCAAAAAAAGATGTCTCAGATGAAGAGATTATTGAGGCAGCAAAATTTTCTTATGCACACGAGTTTATAGAAAAATTACCTAAAAAATATGAAACCATAATAGGTGAAAATGGAATTAGATTATCAGGTGGAGAAAAGCAAAGATTATCCATAGCTCGAGCCATGATTAAAAAAAGTCCAATAATTCTTTTAGATGAAGCAACCTCTTCACTAGATGCCGAAACAGAAAGCAAAATTCAAGAAGCTTTAAAAATATTAACTAAAGATAGAACTACCGTTGTAATAGCTCATAGATTATCAACAATTCTAAACTCAGATCAAATTTACATAATTGATGCAGGTAATGTTGTTGCAAACGGCAAACACGATGAATTATTAAATAGTTCAGAACTTTACAAAAATTTCTACGAAAAACAAATTCGAAAAGGGTAATGTTTTTTTTATATCAAATATTAATAATCATACTGTTAATATTTTCCCCATTAATTATATTTTTTAGAATTTTAAAAAAAAAAGAAGATAAAAAAAGATATAAAGAGAAATTTTGTTTTCCATCAAAAAAACGTATCAATGGAAATTTAATTTGGTTCCATGGGTCAAGTGTTGGTGAGCTTTTAAGTATTTTGCCCTTAGTTCAAGAACTTGAAAAAAATAAATCTATAAATCAAATTTTAGTAACTACTTCAACCTTAAGTTCTGCTCAAATATTTAAGAAATTTAATTTTAAAAAAACTATTCATCAATTTTTTCCAATAGACTCAATTTTATTTTCTTATAAATTTTTAAACTACTGGAAACCGACTATTGCCATATTTGTTGAATCTGAAATTTGGCCCAGTGTCTTCAGGGCTCTTAATAAAAAAAGTATTCCATTAAAACTTCTTAATGCAAGAATTACAAAAAAAACTTTTAATAAATGGAGGTGTGTAAAAAAATTCTCAAACTCAGTTTTTCAAAATATTTCAATTGCCTACCCTCAAAATGAAGAAACACTTAATTATCTTAAAAAATTGAATGTTAAAAAAATTAAAAAAATAGGAAATCTTAAGTTTTTCAATAATCAACAATCTAAATTAAATAAATTAGACGATACTTTTTTAAAAAACATAAATCTTAAAAAAATTTGGTGCGCTTCAAGTACACATCCTGGTGAAGAGATCATTTGTGCAGATGTTCATATAAACTTAAAGAAAAAATATAAAAATTTACTAACAATAATAATACCAAGACATATTCATCGTGTTAATAAAATAGTTAATGAAATTAAAAGTTTAGATTTAAATATAGTTTTGCACAGCTCAAAACCAAAAAAATTAAATAATACAGATATTTACTTGGTGGACACATATGGTGAGACACAAAAATTTTATCATTCTTCTGATATAGTCTTTATGGGTAAATCAATATCAGGAAAAGGTGGTCAAAATCCTCTTGAACCTACCAACTTAGGTTCTACTGTTTTGTACGGACCAAACGTAGACAACTTTAAAGATACCTATAAATTACTCAATAAACTAAAGGTTGCTTACAAGGTTAATGGAGTAAAAAGCTTAACTCAATCAATAGACAAATTAATTACTAAACCCAATAACAAAAAAAATTATTTAAAAATTGCAAAAATGGGAAAAAAAATACTTAATGAAACTAAAGATGAGATAAACAGTTTATTCAATAATGAAATTAAAAAAACCTAAATTTTGGGACTATAAAAAACCATCATTTTTTTCCTACTTATTGTTACCTCTTTCAATCACTATAGGTTTAATTGCAAAAATAAATTCAAAACCTAAATATTCAAATTCAAAAATAAAAACAATCTGTGTTGGAAACATCTATATTGGAGGAACTGGCAAAACATCACTAACTATCAAAATAAAAGAGATTTTAGATAAAAATAATATCAAAGCTTGTTTTATTAAAAAATTTTACCCTAACCAAGCAGATGAGCAAAAACTACTTAGTAAAAATGGAACTTTATTTAGCAATTTAAAAAGAATTACTGCGCTTGATGAAGCAATTTCAGAAGGTTTTGAGGTTGCTATTTTTGATGACGGACTTCAAGATAACTCTATCAAGTATAATATGGAAATTGTTTGTTTTAATAACCTAAATTGGATTGGAAATGGACTTACATTGCCATCAGGACCTTTAAGAGAGAGTATTAATAACCTGAAATTTTATGAAAACGTTTTTTTAAATGGAAATGAAGAAAGTTTAATTGCTATCAAGGATCAAATCAAAAAAATTAACCCAAATATTAATATTAATTCTGGAAAATATACACCGTTAAACATAGGTGAATTTGATAAAGATCAAAATTACTTAGTTTTTTCTGGTATTGGTAATCACAAAACTTTTGTAGAGATGTTAAAAAATAATAAATTAAAGATTGTAAGTGATTCAGAATATCCAGATCATTACCAGTATTCAAAAAGAGATTTTGATGAAATAATAATTAATGCAAAAAAATTCAATGCACATATTATAACTACTGAAAAAGATTATTTAAGGCTAGAAAACTTTAACAGAAATGAAATTTTTTATGTTAAATCAAGTCTTGATATATCAGATGAAAAAAGTCTCACAAATAAACTACTTAAGCTAAATGAAAAAAATTAAATATTTTTTTGAGTTTTTAGTCATATCCTCTCTTTTTATTATTTATAAATTTTTAGGATTAAAAATTTCATCTCATATCAGTGGAAAATTATTTGAAATGTTTGGTCCAATTTTTAGATCAAAAAATCTCATTAAAACTAATATTCAAAGAGCTGTTCCTAAAATTAATACCTCCAAAATTAAGATCATTACAAAAAGTATGTGGAATAATTATGGAAGAACATTATCTGAATATATGTTTCTTAAAGGTTTTAGAAATGATCAATTTAGATCAAATATTAATATTACAGGTAAAGAAATCCTTCACAAAATAAACTCTGAAAAAACCCCAGTAATTTTTGTTTCTGGTCATTTTAGTAATTTTGAATTAATGGCAATGGAAATTGAAAAATCTGGTGTAAATCTATCAGCAATATATCGGCCATTAAACAATATTTTCTTAAATATATTAATGGAAAGAATTAGAAAAAAATATATTTGCAAAAAACAAATTAAAAAAGGAACTGGTGGAGTTAGAGAATTATTAAGATTATATAAAAAAGGCTACTCTATAGCCTTAATGATTGATCAGAGAGTTTCTCAAGGGATAAAGTCTAAATTCTTTAATGAGGAAGCATTCACTACAACGATCCCCGCACAATTTATAAAAAAATTTAATTGTAAAGTAGTACCAATTTCTATTGAGAGGCATAATGGTGTAAATTTTAATATTAAAGTTGAAAAACCTATAGAGTTTTCAAAAAACTCCTCAACTGAAAAAATTACTAGAGAATTAAACATTTGGCTGGAGAAAATAATTTTAAAAAATCCAGGTGAATGGATATGGTCTCATGACAGATGGAAGTAAGAATTTAGTTCGCCTCTTTTTTTTTATGAGCTTCTACATATGAAAAGTATGGCTCTTGAAGCTCAACATTCCAATAATTAAGATTTTCTAAACTAATTAATTTTCCTGATACAGCACAAACAACATGATCGCCATTTTCAATAATTTCAAAGTTATTCGGTAAATATTTTAATTTTGCTAATTTTTTATTCATTTTTAGTTTATATACATCTATATGAAAGTTGGAATAATTGGAAGCGGTGGAAGAGAGCATGCTCTATGTTTATCCATCAAAAAATCACCTAGAGTTGATAAGATATACTGCTTTCCTGGTAATGCAGGAACCTCAAATATAGCAGAAAATATTGAAATTGATTTATCAGACTTTAATAAAATTAAAGAATTTTCAATCAAGAATGAAATTGATTTGTTAATTGTTGGGCCAGAAAAACCCTTGGTTGATGGAATAGTAGATTTCTTTAAGGATACAGAAATAAATATTTTTGGTCCTGATAAAGTTTCTTCTCAATTGGAAGGCTCAAAAATATTTACAAAAAAAATATGTGAAAAGCACAATATACCAACTGCTAAGTTTGGTATTTTTGAAAATGCTAATGATGCAATATCTTTTCTGGACAAAACTCAGTTTCCACTCGTGGTCAAGGCTGATGGTCTTGCATCTGGAAAAGGTGTTTACATTTGTGAAAATAAAGATGATGCAAATTTAGCAATAAAAGAGGTTTTTAATGGGAAATTTGGATTAGCAAAAAATATTTTAATTGAAGAATTTCTTGTTGGTGAAGAAATGAGCTATTTTATTATAAGTGATGGTAAAGAAATCCAAAGCTTTGAAACAGCACAAGATCATAAAAGAGTTTTAGAAGGTGATAAAGGAGCAAATACAGGTGGAATGGGTGCATACTCACCATCAAGACTACTCAATCAACCTTTGGAAGAAAAAATATTAAATAAAATAATCAACCCTACCATTAAAGCTCTAGAAGAAATGGGATCTAATTATAAAGGATTTTTATACGCTGGCTTAATGATAGTTAAAGATGAACCTTATTTAATTGAATATAATGTAAGAATGGGAGATCCAGAATGTCAGACTATCTTACCTAAATTGAAAACAGATTTGTTTGAAATTATCAATGCATGCTGCAATAAAAACCTAAAAAACATAAATATAGAGTGGCATGATAAAAAAAGTCTATGCATTGTTTTATGTTCAAAGGGTTATCCTGATAAATATAGTAATGAAATTTTAATAGAAAATATTGAAAATCTAAAGCTAGATGAGGATGATTATTTTTTTCACGCTGGTACAAAAAAAATAAACGATAAAGTTTATTCAAATGGTGGAAGGGTAATTAATTTTGTTAGTCTTTCATCAAATTTTAAAAAAAGTAGAGATAAAGCTATAAGTTTAATTAAAAACCTTAATTGGAAAGATGGGTTCTATAGAAAAGACATTGGCCATAAGGTGATTGATGAATGAGGATAATTTCAGGAAATTTTAAGGGCAAAAAAATTATTCAACCTAAAGATAAAATAACAAGACCTCTTAAAGATTTAACAAAAGAATCAATTTTCAATATATTAAAACATTCCAAATTATTGAATATAGAGCTAGAAAGTTCCAATATTTTAGATCTATTTTCAGGTGTTGGATCATTTGGTCTCGAATGTTTATCTAGAGGTGCTAAAAATGTTACCTTTTTGGAGAGTTATACAGATGTATTAAGTGTTTTAAAAAAAAATATAGACAATCTAAATCAGCAAAATCAAACAAAAGTAATTGAAAAAGATATTTTTTCTAAAAACACACTTAAATTATTAAATGATAAATTTGATATTATTTTTATGGACCCACCCTATAAAGAGAAAAAATTATCTTTTCTATTGAACACAATAACTGAATTAGAATTACTTAACACAGATGGCATCATAATTATTCACAGACATAAAAAAGAAGAGGATGATCTACCCAAAGAATTTAACCTAATTTTAGAAAAAAATTACGGTATTTCAAAAATTATATTTGGAAATACTTTAACTTAAGATTCTTTTTGTTTCTATTTTTATCAACTCAACAGAAGGTTGATCAAAAGGATTAACATTTAAGGCTCGACCAAGTAAAATGGTCTCTAATATAAAGAAGCAGAACAGTTCACCTAGAGACTGTTCATTTCTTTTTAAAATTCTAAAACTTCTAAAGGGTATTTTTTTTGAAATAAAGACTTTCTCTGTAGCAATCATTTGGGACTGTTTTATTTTTTCTATTGATAGGTTTTTTAAAAACTTATGAGTATTTAACACACCATCATTCTTAATTTTTATATTTCTATTTTCAAATACATTAAAAAAAGTATAAAAATATTTATTTGGTCCATCCAGATAGAGTTGCATTAAACTATGATTATCTTTTGGCATTGAAGAAACAACAGGTAGTAATCCTAGCGATTTTTTTCCTAAGCTTTCAGCTATCAGTTGTTGATACCATTTGAATAAATTTTCAGATTGTTCGTCATAATTTAAAATTATTGATGTTTGTTTGCCACTCTTAATTAAGCTTAACGTAGTTGAGACGTTACTTACTAGATTGTTAATAAAATTTTTATTTTTAATAAGGTTATTAAATTGCTTAAATTTCTTTTCATCCAAATTCATCAATTCTGCAGGCAACATTCCAACTTCTGACAATACAGAATACCTACCTCCTACATAATTTTTATGCTCAAATATTTCTGCCTTAAGTTTTGTTGCTAAATTAGTTAGATAACTATTTTTTGCTTCTGTAATAATAATATTTTTTTCTTTTTTATTAATTAATGTGTTGGCATTAGCTATTGTCTCTAATGTATTTCCTGATTTAGAAATAATTAAATTTAAATTTATATTTTTATTATCAAAATAACCTGCATTGCTATTTAAATTATTAACAAAAGTAATTTTTTTTTTGATTTTAATTCTTAAAAAATCGTAAATAGCTTCAGATCCAAGAACTGATCCGCCCATACCAATTATTCTTAAATTTGATAGTTTTTTATATTTTCTAACTATTCTTTTTGAATAGCTATATTTATATGTAGGTTTTAGAGTTTCAAATAATGCTGGCTGATCTTTTAGTAATTTTAGAAAATCTTTTTTTATTATTTTAGAGTTTTTGATATTTAAAAAATTTTTAAATATCATTTTTCTAATGCTTAAGATTATTGAATTTATCTTTTAGTCTTTTAAAAAACCATTTTTTTTTTGGTTTTTCATTTTCTTCCTCTACAGATTCATCTAAATTAATGTCAGTAATTTCGTTTAAATTAATTTTTTTTTCATTAATCTTTTTAATAATAGATTCTTCAATAGAATTTTTTGCATCATCACTTTTCTTGTTTGTGCTTGTAGAAGAGCTTTGATTAATCATATCTTCAATGTCAGAAGTATCTTTTTTTCCTGATATTATATTTTTTTTGGGTTCTTTTCCTGGCTCTGGTAGCTCTCCAAAATTTGGAGGTAGCACTAAGGGAGATTTTTTTTCAACTAAAAACTCATCGCTTCCTTTTTTTTTACTTCCTCCCAATCCTTCAGAAATTGTTCCACAAGAGTTTAAAAAAATAAGTATTAAAAAAGAAGCTATTAATGGATTAGTTTTTTTCATTTATATTTTTATTATTAAAGAAAAGTTCTACTAAAATAAGGCAAAAAACTCCAATAGTAATAAATATATCAGCCACATTAAAAACAAACCAATGAAAGCCATAAAAATGTAAATCAATAAAATCTGGAACGGCTGTATAAACTATCCTGTCATAAAAATTTCCTAGGGCTCCACCTGCGATTAATGCAAAAAAGTAACGCTGGATATTATTATTTTTCAACATCATAAACAAAATAGTAATAATGATAAGACCAATTAAGATTGTGATAAAATTGTAAATAATACTTCCATCTATTGAAAATAAACCAAAAGCTATTCCTTTGTTCCAAATTAAGAATAAGTTCAAATAAGGAGTGATATAAATATCAACTGAAGTTTCTACTTCTGCAAGTTTTAAGATGTATAGCTTTGTTGCACGATCAAATATAAAAACTATTAATATAATTACTAAATTTAAATAAAAGTTTTTTAAGTTAATTTTGTTCATCAACTCTTTTATTTAATTTGAATGCCTCTCACATTTAATTTTATTGAATTTCCAACAAACTGGGCATTTATTTCCTTCAGCTTTAATTGTTTCTATAATTGTTTCATCTGTATTTGATTGATGAATTAAAGCAGAAGACGTAATACATATTTCTGAAAAATCTACATTTTTTGAAATTTCAAATAATTTTTTATTTAGATTAATAACTAAGCTAGCTTCTAAACTTGATCCTATTTCCTTACTAGCTCTTTTTGCTTCAATGCTTATATTGCAAACATCCCTAATTTTTTTTAACTCCATCCATTTCTTGTGCAGTTCTTCATCTTGAAAAGACTCTGGATATTTCATAAATTGTTCTAGATGAATACTTTTTTGCTCTTTGTTTATTAGAGTAAAAATTTCTTCTGTTGTAAATGAAAGTATTGGTGCAAACCATTTAACCAAAGATTCTAAAATAATATTTAAAACAACTATACTACTCTTTCTTCTATCAGAATCTTTTGCGTCACAATATAAAGCATCCTTCCTAATATCAAAATAAAATGATGATAAGTCTACTGTGCAAAAATTTAAAAGTTCTTTATAGAGATTGTGAAAATCGTATGATTTAAAATAATTTTTAAAATTTTGATTTAGCTGATACACTCTATGAAGCATATATCTCTCTAATTCTGGTAATTGTTTGATGTCTAGACTTTCCATATCAATTTTTTGGAAATCATCATTTAAGTTACCTAGCAAATATCTAAATGTATTTCTAATTTTCCTGTATGAATCTGCGTGTTGTTCTAAAATAGAATAATCAATTCTTAAATCTTCAGCATAATTAGATGATGCAACCCATATTCTTAAAATATCTGCACCATATTTTTTTAAAATATCCTCAGGTGCAATTACGTTTCCTACAGATTTTGACATTTTGAGACCCTTGCCATCTACAACAAACCCATGGGATAATATTGATTCATAAGGCGCTCTACCTCTCGTTCCACAAGATTCTAACAGTGACGAATGAAACCAACCTCTATGCTGATCAGAGCCTTCTAAATACATTGATGCTGGCCATTGAAGATCTTCTCTTTTTTCTAAAACAAATGCATGTGTGCACCCACTATCAAACCAAACTTCAACAATATCACTTATTTTTTCGTAATCTTCTGCTTTATATTTGTCCCCTAGAAATCTTTGAGGATTATCAGAAAACCAACAATCAGAACCTTCTTTTTCATAAATGCTGGCAATATTTTCATTTACATTATCATCTACTAAAATTTCTTTAGTAGTTTTATGAACAAATATTGGAAGCGGAACTCCCCAAACTCTTTGTCTTGAAACACACCAATCTGGCCTTGTTTCAATCATTGCTTTTATTCTTTCTCTACCTTTGTCAGGGTAAAATTTAGTATCATCAAGTGCTTTTAACGCTTTTTTTCTCAAACCATGGCTTTCCATTGAAATAAACCATTGCGGCGTTGCTCTATGAACAAGGGGTGCTTTTGATCTCCATGAATGCGGATACGAATGAACTAGCTCTCCATTAGATAATAATTTTTTTTGTTCTTTTAATTTTTCAATAACAATTGGGTTAGCTTTAAAAATATGAGTTCCCTCAAATAAAGGAAGATTTTTAGTGTATTTACCATCACCATCTACAGTCTCTATGGCTTTTATCCCGTGCTTTAAACACAGATTAAAATCATCAGGACCATGACTAGGTGCACAATGAACAATACCTGTTCCCTGCTCTGTTGTAACAAATCTTGCTTCAAGCATTGGGATATCATAATCATAGCCAAGCTCTAAAAAAGGATGACTACAAATTGTATCTTTAAAATCTTTACCTTTAAATTTTTTTATTTCTTTGTAACTTTTGATTTCACAATCTTTGATAACAGACTCTAGTAGGGCTTCTGCAACTACTATTTTTTTATTCTTAAAATCTCCTTCGTCATTTAATTCAATTATTAAATAATCTAAGGCTTCGTTATAAGCTAACGCTTTATTTGCAGGTATAGTCCATGGAGTAGTTGTCCATATAATAATTTCCGTATTTTCTAATTCTTTTATATTTGTTTTTTTAACTGGAAAGGCTGTATAAATTGTATCTGATTTATGATCTTGATACTCAACTTCAGCATCTGCTAAAGCTGTTTTTTCTACAGTTGACCAAAGAACAGGTTTAAAACCTCTATAAAGACTTCCTTCTTTTAAAAATTTTCCTAACTCTCTTACGATTTGAGCTTCTGCCTCAAAACTCATTGTTGCATAATGATTATCCCAATCTCCAACAACACCTAATCTTTTAAATTGTGTTTTATGAACTTCAATCCATTTTTGAGCAAACTCTCTACACTCTTTTCTAAATTCAGTTATTGGAACTTCATTTTTATTTTTTTTATTTTTTTTATATTGCTCTTCAATTTTCCACTCAATAGGTAGACCATGACAATCCCATCCAGGAACATATACAGAATCTTTACCATCCATCTGATGGAATTTTACTATTATGTCTTTCAAAATCTTATTTAAGGCCGTACCCATGTGAATGTTACCATTTGCATATGGTGGACCATCGTGAAGTATGAATTTCTCTTTACCCTTATTGGATTTTCTCAACTCCTTATAAAGATCAATTTTTTTCCAATATTCTAAAATTTCAGGTTCTTTATTCTGTAAATTTGCCTTCATGGAGAAAGCTGTTTTAGGTAAATTTATATTTTCTTTGCTCATATTAACTTTTTTTAGCAACTTTTAAGTCACTTTGAATTTGTTTTTTTAATTGATCAACGTTTTTGAATTTTTTTTCTTTTCTTATAAACTTTGTGAACTCTACTGATAAATACTTATTATAAAGATTTCCAGAAAAATTAAGAATATGCACTTCTAATAAAATTTTTTTTTGATTAAAAGTTGGTCTATAACCAAGATTAGCAATTGCTTTTAGTGATTTATTGGAGTTTTTTTGTTTTACTTTAGCGGCATACACTCCAGGCATCGCAATCACATAATCCTTAATATCAATATTACAGGTTGGAAAACCAATTTTTTTTCCTTGCTGCCTTCCCTTTTGAACAATTCCTTCAATTGACCAATTTCGACTTAATAACTTATTAGTTTTTTTTAATTGTCCTTTTTCTAAAAGAGAGCGAATATATGTTGAGGAGATAACCTTTTTATTTAAGATTAGTGGTTGTGGTTTTACTATTTTGTAATGATATTTTTCTTCATTTTTAATTAATTGCTTAACATCTCCCTCTCTTTTATTGCCAAATCTAAAGTTGTTACTAACAAATATATATTTAGCTTCTAATTTTTTTGATAAAATTTCTCTAATAAAAAAATCAGACTTAATTGCAGAGAATTTTTTATCAAATTTTTTAGTAATTATAAAATCAACTCCTAAATTATCTAAAATTACATTTTTCTGTTTTACATTTGAAATTCTAAAGTTTTTAAAGTTTTTATTAAAAAACATTTTAGGCATTGGTTCAAATGTTAAAACACCAATCTTTAAATTAAATTTTTTTTTATAAGTATTTGCTAACTTAAATAATCTTTGATGACCTAAATGAACTCCATCAAAATTTCCAATCAGGATAATTGATTTTTTATGATTTTTTGAAATATTAAAGTCTTTATACAACTTCATATTCTACCACTTTAATTCTGTTTGAATAAAGTTTACAACAACTTCATATTTCTTTGAAATTACATCTATACCTTCTTTTTTAATTTCATCTCTATGAACACCATTTGATATAATTAAAGAATTATAATTTAAAAGATTGGCTCCTTTAATATCTGTATTCAAATTATCACCAATAGACAAAACTCTTTTCCCTTTGTTGTTAATTGCTTGATTATAAACCTCAGGAAATGGTTTTCCAAAATAAATAACCTCTCCCCCCATTTTTTCAAAAACAAGAGCTACAGACCCTGCACACAATTCTCTTTTTTCACCTCTATCAACAATTAAATCTGGGTTAGTACATATCATTTTCTTATTAATATGATCTTTGAATAATTCTTTGTAATAATTTAAATCTACACCTTGTTCTTCAAATAAACCTGTGCAGAGTAAATATGAACTTTCTTTAATGTCATTAGTCTTATTTTTTTTAAAATCTAAAAATAAATCAAAATCTCTTGGTGGCCCTACATGATAAAATTTCTCTTCCAGAGAATTTTTTCTTAAATAATTCAGCGCTGCTTCTCCTGAGGAATAAACTTTTTCCCTAATTTCTTTGTTCATTCCCATTTTTTCTAAAAAATTATTTACTATTTTATTAGGTCTTGGCGCATTAGTTAATAGAACGTAGTCTTTGTTTGCTTTGGCGATTTCTTCTAAAACTTCAATTGCATTTTTATGAAGAGTTATCCCATTATGAACAACGCCCCATAAATCGATATAAAAAATATCATAATTCTCTACAATCGATCTTAATCCACCGTTATTTAAATTCTTAGTCATTATGGGAGGTATAACTTATAAAAAATACAATTTCTCTGGTTTTTTGCCCCACATATTTTTTTTAACATCTCTTGAAATAGTTAGCCTAATAGCTATATGAGACGCATAATAAAAGGAGAATTTATGAAATTTAAACCGTTACACGATAGAGTTCTAATAGAAGTTTTAAACAGTAGTGAAAAAACTGCTGGAGGAATAATTATCCCTGATACAGCTCAAGAAAAACCTCAAGAAGGTAAAGTAATTGCTGTTGGTGGTGGAGCAAAAACTGAAGATGGAAAACTGATTCCAATGGATGTGAAAGTTGGAGATAAAGTTCTTTTTGGCAAATGGTCAGGAACTGAAATCAAAATAGACAGCAAAGAATATAGCATAATGAAAGAGTCTGACATTATGGGTATTTCGAGCAAATAATTTAATTTAAAGGAGAAAATAAAATGGCAAAAATTGTAAAATTCGACTCTGAAGCAAGAGCGGCAATGATAAGAGGTGTTGATATCCTTGCTAACACAGTAAAAGTTACTCTTGGACCAAAAGGTAGAAATGTTGTTATCGACAAATCTTATGGTGCACCAAGAATTACTAAAGATGGTGTTACTGTTGCTAAGGAAATTGATCTTGAAGATAAATTTGAAAACATGGGTGCTCAAATGGTTAAGGAAGTTGCTAGCAAAACAAATGAAGAAGCTGGTGATGGAACAACTACAGCAACTATTTTAGCACAAGCGATTGTTAAAGAAGGTGTAAAATATGTAACGGCTGGCATGAACCCTATGGATGTTAAAAGAGGAATAGATGCAGCAGTAGATCATGTTAAAGCAAGCTTAATTGCTTCAGCAAAAAAAGTAAAAGATACTGATGAGATTGCTCAAGTAGGAACTATCTCAGCAAATGGTGATAAAGAAATTGGCAACATGATTGCAAAAGCTATGCAAAAAGTTGGTAATGAAGGTGTTATTACTGTTGAAGAAGCTAAGGGAGTGGAAACTGAGTTAGACGTTGTTGAAGGTATGCAGTTTGATAGAGGTTATTTATCACCATACTTTATTACTAACGCTGATAAAATGACTACTGAGTTAGAAAACCCTTTCATCTTATTACATGAAAAAAAATTAACTAACTTACAACCAATGGTTCCGCTTTTAGAAGCTGTTGTACAGGCTGGTAGACCACTAATGATTATTTCTGAGGATGTTGAGGGCGAAGCTCTTGCAACTCTTGTTGTAAATAAACTTAGAGGTGGTTTAAAAGTTGTTGCGGTTAAAGCACCTGGTTTTGGTGATAGAAGAAAATCAATGCTTGATGATATTGCAATTTTAACTGGTGGTCAGGTTATTTCTGAAGACATTGGAGTTAAACTTGAAAATGTTAAACTTACAGATCTTGGATCTTGTAAGAGAGTTAAAGTTGATAAAGATAATAGTACAATTATTAGCGGCAGTGGTAAAAAATCTGAAATTGAAGCTAGATGTGCTCAAATCAAACAACAAGTAGGTGAAACAACTTCTGATTATGACAGAGAAAAACTTCAAGAAAGACTAGCAAAACTTGCTGGTGGAGTTGCTGTAATCAAAGTTGGTGGTGCAACTGAAGTAGAAGTTAAAGAAAGAAAAGATAGAGTTGAGGATGCTCTTAACGCAACTAGAGCTGCTGCTGAAGAAGGAATAGTAGTTGGTGGTGGTTGTGCTCTTTTATACGCTTCACAAAGTCTAACGACACTTAAAGTTAAAGGAGATGATCAAAAAGCTGGAGTTACGTTAGTGGCCAAAGCTTTACAAGCTCCTATTAGACAAATAACTTTAAATGCTGGAGTTGATGGTTCAGTTGTGGTTGGAAAACTACTTGAACAAAATAAAAAGAACCAAGGTTACGATGCTCAGAATGAAGATTATGTTGATATGTTTGCAAAAGGTATCATCGATCCTGTTAAAGTTGTAAGAACAGCTTTACAAGATGCAGCTTCGATTGCTGGATTACTTGTAACTACTGAAGCCATGATTGCTGACAAACCAGATGACAAAGATTCTGGTGCTGGTGGAATGCCTGGTGGAATGCCTGGTGGAATGGGCGGCATGGGCGGCATGGGTGGAATGGGTATGTAATACGGTTCCATCTAGGGAACACTCTAGATACATATACTAAACAAAATTAGAACCCTCGGAATGAAAGTTTCGGGGGTTTTTTAATTCTTGATTACTTTATAAACTATTTTTTGCCAATTGTAGTGACGATCGATTGAGTGAACAATAACAATTCTACCACTTGTCATATCTATTAATATTTGTTGACCTGCATAACCATCCATTGCAAATATAACATTCTTCGTACCCCTAAGAGACATATGAAACTGGCCACCATATTGTTTAGTATATGCAAATACAGATTTAGTATCATCTTGTTTTTTCTTTTTATCAACTCTGTTGTCATAGATGTTTCTTAAATAGTCACCAATACAACTATCAGAATTATAATCATCATAAATTGTTTTTGCTACTCTTAAATAATCCTCTGAAGTTGCAAAGAAAGTATATCTTTGACTGCCATGTTTATAATTTGACACCCATTTCCATTTTTTTCCTTCAGCCCACATAGAAACTGGATTTTTAATTCTGACACCACTTTCAACTTTATCAAAATACACAGAGTCTTTAACACCAACGTGATCAGTAAAGATTTCTTTTAATAGTTTCTCATAATCTTTACCAACTTTGTGTATCACATAGTTGATTGCAACATGAGTTGACATTGCACTGTAATTATAGGGAGAGTTTTCTTTTTTTTTCTTTGTACCTTGAAACCATTGCATACTTTCAAATACAGTTTTGTTATTGATAACTTTTTTTTTATCACCTTTAACATATCCATCACCTTTATATTTCTTTTCACCAATAATTTGGTGGTCTCCAGCGGTCATATTAAGTAATTGTAATAAGGTGTTATCGGCATACAAAGTATTATTTAAAACAGCCCAATCATTCATTTTGGCATTTAGATCAATACCATACTTACAAACAGCATGACCTGTAACATAAGAGATCATAGATTTACCCATTGAGTTTGATCTTAAAACATTTTTATTTTTTTTAATTGCATCGTTATAATTTTTCTTATTGATAACAATCTTGCCATTTTCATATAACAAGTAATTAACTAATCCCGTTTTGTCTCTATTATCTAATTGTTTTTGCACATATTGAGAAAGTTTATTATCAACCAATTCTGTTTCTAATTTTTGGTAATTATCACTACCTGGGACTGAATAGTGATTACCAGAGAAGTATTGTTCTTCTGGTTTGTGAGTAGAGTATGCATTTGTATTAAGTATTACTGTTAAGATTGCTATTATAAAATAATTTTTCATACTTAGACCTTCTCATATAAGTAAATCTACCTCAATACTTTTGAGTTCCTTTTGAATTCATTGCTAAAAGTGATGAACTGTGATGAACAATTTTAAGAAAAGATAGATAAATCAGTAACTATTGAACTATTTAAAAAGAATGTAATCCCACTCTTTTTTAAAAAGAATTCAAAGGCCATCTTTTTAGGTGGCCTTTTTTTTTGTTAAGCTGTTATAAGGTTAAGATATGTCAAAAAGATATAGCGGAAAATCATTTAAAGATTCAAGCACTGCTAAAAAGCCAAAATTAAGCCTAAAAGAAAAAAGAAAAAATAAAAAAGAGAAATCTAAAAAGTCTTAGACTTTAGCTCTTTTTTGACTGTGTTTTTTGAAGGTAAAGCTTTTGGGTCTGTCACTTCTACTTTTAAACTTCTTCTTTCCATCAAAACTAGAGCTTTTTTTTTCTCCACTCGTCGATGAGCTTTCAGATGTTTTTTTTCCAAAATATTTAGGATTATTTGTGAAGCCTGTTGGTTTCGAGTCATCTTTTTTAGTAAAACTAGATTTTCCTTTATAACCAAAACTTTTCTCTCCATCTCTTGATGATGAACTAGATCTTCCATAACTAGATGGTTTTGATTTATCTCCAAAACTAGATTTTCCTTTATAACCAAAACTTTTTTTCTCACCGTCTCTTGATGATGAGCTAGATGATTTTCCTTTATAACCAAAACTTTTCTCTCCATCTCTTGATGATGAACTAGATCTTCCATAACTAGATGGTTTTGATTTATCTCCGAAAACTAGATTTTCCTTTATAACCAAAACTTTTTTTCTCACCGTCTCTTGATGATGAGCTAGATGATTTTCCTTTATAACCAAAACTTTTCTCTCCATCTCTTGATGATGAACTAGATCTTCCATAACTAGATGGTTTTGATTTATCTCCAAAACTAGATTTTCCTTTATAACCAAAACTTTTTTTCTCACCGTCTCTTGATGATGAGCTAGATCTTCCATAACTAGATTTTTTTTCGTCTCTGAATTTTCTTTTTTTATTGTATGGTGCTTTTCCTCTTTTACCACTTCTTGAATCTCCTCTTGCTCCACGTGGCGCAGGTTTAAAATTCGGATCAATTAATTTACTAATTTCGTTCCACATCGACCTATCATCTGGTGTAAGAAAAGTTAAAGCAGAACCTTCTGTTCCTGCTCTAGCAGTTCTTCCAATTCTATGAACATAATCTTCTGGCACTTGTGGAAGGTCATAATTTATTACGTGCTGGATTAACGGAATATCTAAACCTCTTGCAGCAACATCTGTTGCAATTAATATTCTCTTAAGGCCTTTTCTAAATGAAGTAATTACACGATCTCTTTTACTTTGACGAAGATCTCCGTGAATAGCATCAGCTGAATGACCTTCTTCTTTAAGACGCTTAACCATTTTATCAGCACCTCTTTTAGTTTTAACAAAAACTAAAATTGATCCTTTTCTTGCTATAAATTGATCTACTAGTTGATCGTATTTATTTTCTTTAAAAACTTGAAGGGTTTCTTGTTTAATTTTTGCAATAGGAACTGATGTTGACCCTGTTGAAATTCTTTGAGGCTTATTTAGATATCTTTCAGAAATTCTAACAATATTCTGAGGTAATGTTGCTGAAAATAATAAGGTTTGATGATCCTTTGGAACAAATTTTAAAATTAACTCTATTTGAGGAGTAAACCCCATGTCCAACATTCTATCAGTTTCATCTAACACTAAATATTTAGTAGCTGATAAATTTAAGCTTTTTCTTTTTAAGTGATCATTAATTCTTCCTGGTGTTCCAACAATTATTCTAGATCTGTTTCCCAATTGTCTAAGTTGTTTTTGCATTGCCTCTCCACCAATAAGCAAGGCAGTTTTAATATTAATTTTATCGCTAATAATACTCTTAATTGCAGCCATTACTTGAGTTGCAAGCTCTCTAGTTGGGCACATAACTAACGCAAAAGCATTTTTATCTAATATTAATTTATTAATTAAAGGGATACTAAAAGCTAATGTTTTTCCAGTTCCTGTTTGGGCCGTTCCTAAAATATCTTTTCCCTCTAAAGCAACTGGTATTGCCATAGCTTGAATTGGAGTTGGTTTCGTAAACTTCATTTTTTCCAATGAATTTTTTAACGAATCTTCTATTTTTAGTAATTTAAAGTTTTCCATTTGGGTATTTAGATTTTTTAAAACTTAAGGAGATATGCTCTTAATCCTTTAATACGTCTAATTTGTATAGGGATATCTATACGTTTTTTTAATAATCACAAGAAGCTAATTTTTTATTAAAATAGCTTTAATAAGGAAATAATGGGTTTTTTTAAGTTTTCAAATGACTCAATTGATGTATAAGAGCCTCAAATTATGAAAAACAATATTCGAAACATCACAATTATTGCACACGTCGACCATGGTAAAACTACCATGATTGATACCCTTATGAAACAGAGTGGTTCATTTAGAGAAAATGAAGTTGTTGATGAAAGGTTAATGGATTCTGGTGAGCTAGAAAAAGAAAGAGGAATTACTATTTTAGCTAAACCTGCTTCAATCAACTGGAAAGATTCAAGAATTAATATTATTGATACACCTGGTCACAGAGATTTTGCTGCAGAAGTTGAGCGTGTATTAAGTATGGCTGATGGAGCATTATTACTTATCGATTCTGCTGAAGGTGTAATGCCTCAAACAAAATTTGTTTTAGCAAAAGCTCTTAAGCAAGGATTAAGACCAATTGTTATAATTAACAAATTAGATAAAGCAGATCAAAGAGCTGACGAAGTTTTAGATGAAACATTTGATTTATTTGTAAGTTTAGATGCAAATGAAGAGCAATTAGACTTTCCAGTTTTATACGCTAGTGGAAGATCTGGGTGGGCTAGCAAAGAAGTTGATGGGCCAAGAGAAAATCTTCACCCACTATTAGATTTGATTATAGAGCATGTAAACCCTGCTGAGCTTGATAAAACGAAGCCTTTCGCAATGCTATCTACTTTATTATATGCAGATAGTTTTTTAGGAAGAAGCTTGGTTGGAAAAATATCTCAAGGTACAGCAAAAGCTAATCAACCTATTAAGGCAATAAATCTTAAAGGTGAGAAAGTTGATGAAGGTAGATTAACTAAAATTTTTAGATACGAGGGAACAAAAAAAGTACCCATCGAAGTTGGTGAAGCGGGTGATATTGTTATAATTGCAGGTTTAGAAAAAGCTAACGTAGCTGATACAATTTGTGATCTAGAAGTGACTGAACCAATACACGCAACGCCCATAGATCCTCCCACTATGTCTATTACTATAAGTGTTAATAGTTCACCTTTAGCTGGGACAGAAGGTAAAAAATTAACAAGTACTCAAATCAGAGATAGATTGGTCACTGAAGCACAAAACAATGTTGGGATTTCTTTTTCTCAAAATAATAATGTAGATGCTTTTGTAATTAGTGGACGTGGTGAATTAATGCTTGAAATCTTATTAACGCAAATGAGACGTGAAGGTTTTGAGATGACAGTAAGCCCTCCAAAAGTTTTGTTTCAAAAAGATGAAAATGGAAACAGAATGGAGCCTATTGAAGAAATCACAGTTGATTTAGATGAAGAGTTTTCATCAAAGATTATTGATTCGATGAACAGAAGAAAAGGTAAATTACTTGATCTTAAAGATACAGGAAAAGATAAAAAAAGATTAATCTTTCATGCACCAACAAGAGGCTTGATGGGCTACACAAGTAGATTTTTAACTTTAACAAAAGGTACTGGTGTGATTAATAGAATCTTCCATGGTTACGGAAAATTTGAAGGTGAGATGGATGGCAGAAAAAATGGTGCTTTAATCTCAATGGCAAACGGAAAAGCTGTTGCATTTGCGATATTTAACTTACAGGCGAGAGGTGAAATGTTTGTAACTCATAACGATCCTGTTTATGAAGGAATGATTGTTGGATTGGCCCCAAAAGCTGGTGATATGATTATTAACGTTATGAAGGGTAAACAGTTAACTAACATGAGAACTCAAGGAACTGACGAAAACGTTGTGCTAACTCCAGTAAGACAAATGTCAATTGCTGAGCAATTAAGTATGTTAAACACTGATGAGGCTTTAGAAATTACCCCTAAATCTCTTAGATTGAGAAAAGCAATTCTTAATCCTAATGATAGAAAAAAGAACGAAAAATCGTCAACACCTCTTTAATTAAAAAACTTTCCAACAATAAATAAACTAAGAGCAACAGCTGGTCCAATTCCAAAAGCAAATAATAAAGTTCCAACTCCTACTGTACCACCCAAATACCAACCGATAGACATCACTGTAATTTCAAGAAAAGCTCTAACAATAGCAATCGGTAAATTTGTTTTTTTTTGTAAACCAACCATTAGTCCATCTCTTGGTCCAGCTCCTAAATTAGCCACTAGATAAATGCCACCACCAAGCCCTACTGTGAGTACCGCTATAATGGCCAAAAATATTTGATAAATATAATTTTCAGGTGTTGGCACAAATTTTATGCAGACATCAATCATCAGGCCAATAATTATTGCATTTAAGATTGTTCCAATTCCAGGTTTTTGTTTTAAAGGTAACCACAATAATAAAACACCAATGCTTACAAATATAGTTATTATTCCAGTAGAAAAATCGACATTCAATGCAATACCTTGTGCAAGAACAGACCAAGGTGAGGCTCCAGCAAAAGAGACAATTAATAATCCCTCACCTAAACCAAATAAAATTAATCCAAGACACAAAAAAAAGAAAGTTGAAATTTTTGGTTTAAGATTTAATGGTTTTTCAGAACTCCAATAAACTTTAGGAATATTTTTGATTTTCAATAACATTTTTTAATAAATTACTTCTTTTAAAATTAAAGTCTATTATTGTTAATACTTTATGAAAAAAATTTTTATACTAATTTTCTTTTTAACATATTCACTTAGCTCTAATGCCCACATGGCGCATTATAGTAAATTTAATAAAATTGAAATGGAGATTTTAAAAGATGGTGAAGTTATCGGCTATAATTACTATTTTTTTAAAAAGGATGGAGATAACACAACAGTCACAAATCAAATTAAGTTTACAGTAAAGTTATTTGGGGCAACAATTTTTGAAATTGAAGGGTACGGAGAGGAAAAATATATTAAAGATAAATTGATTTCTTTTAATTCTAAAACACTTCAAAATGATAAAGAAAAATATGTAGATTTAGAATTTAATGAACAAACAGATAAATTTGATATTCAAGGTTCTTCCTATAGTGGTATGGCATCAACAAAAAACGTAATTGGAAACTGGTGGAGCCACAAAATTTTACAAACTGATAGTCAGATTAGCCCAGTATCAGGTAGTATCAAAGAACAGGTAGTAACGTTTATTGGTAAAGAAAAAATTGAACTTTATGGTAAAACTTATGAGGTAGATCATTTTAAATTAACCTCAAAAGACATGTCTTTACCAAAAGATAAAAGACTTAATTTTGATATATGGTTTAATAAAAAAAATTCTTTAATTTTAAAAGTTACTTATTCTAGATTAGGAAATTGGGAATATAAGGTTAAAAAGTTTGAATAAAATTATTTATTCATTTTATTAAAAAGATCTTGAGCACTTATCCATCCCGATTCTAATCTAGGTCCAACAAACCAATCCGCACAAACTCCAAGGTTTAACGAGGAATTCCAGTAACTTTTAATTCTTAAAGGTTTTGAGTTGGATGAATATTTCCAGCCATGATTTAATGAAAATAAAACTTTAGTTTTTTTGATACCTGTAAGTTTGAAAAACTGCTCAATTAAAGTTTTTGTATTTAGTTTATTATTTTCTCGATTTTTATTAATCTCTTTATTTGCCCATGAGTAAGTACTTTGTAGGGTCCAAAGATCATTTTTACTTTTAAAACGCATTTTACTATTTTCATTTCCAGCCCAGCCTAAAATTTTATCATTAAAAAAATAACTACTAACATTAAGTTTACTTTTTTTTGTAGTCATCATGACAGTTATATTCGCATCCATTTTAATTCTTTTATTGATAAATGAATGTTTAATATATTTTTTTGAAAGTTTTTTTAATTGAGGGAATGGACAGGTTAATATTAAAGATTTATAAAATTTTATTGACCCGTCCGAAAAAGATATTTCCCAAACTTTTTTTTTATTAGCAATTTTAATAACCTCACTACTAAAATTACAATTAATATTTTTTAATAAATATTTGCTAATTGCATTATTGCCTTTTTTACCAATTATCTTAATATGTTTTTTATCTTTTTTTTATCTATATTTAAAAATACATGTCTCCCTCTCCACTTTTTAAGAATTTTTTTTGAAATTAAACTTTTTATAAAACTTTTAAATTGAATACTTTTTGGTGAAATATACTGAACACCATGATCAAAGCTTTCATTCTTATTAAGCTTTTTATTAGATGATCTTCCCCCAACCCCTCTTGCCTTATCATAAACATCTAATGAATATTTTTTACTAAGAGAGTTTGCAATTGTTGCACCAGAAATGCCAGAACCAATAACACAAAAGTCCTTCATTTACCTGCAACTACCATACCTTCTATTAACATCGTAGGAGCATTTGTAGAATATCTAAACTCAAGATCGTCAGCTAAGGTAATGTTTTTGAATATATCTTTAAAATTTCCTGCAATAGTTATCTCACTTACTGGGTATTTAAACACTCCATTTTCAACCATAAACCCTGTGGCACCCACAGAATAATCTCCTGTAACTAAATTGCTTCCATGTCCAATTGTTTCTGTAATGTATAAAGTTCTTTGATTTAATTTTAATAAGTCTTTGTATGAAATAGAGCCTTTTTCAAAATATAGATTACTTGTTCCTCCACTTCTGCCGTTTGACTTTAGGTTTAGCTTTTTCCCATTATAAGTATCTACTAAATAATGTTTTAAAATACCTTGATCTACCAATTTTAATTCATCAGTTTTCACTCCCTCAGAATCAAAATATCTTGATCCTAATCCTTTAACTATATTGGGTTTATCAAAAATATTTATTGAAGATGTAAATATTTCTTCATTAATTTTATCTTTTAAAAAAGATGTACCTCTTGCAATAGATGAGGCAGATATTGCACTTGCAAAAACACTCAATATTCCTTTTGAAATTCTTCTATCAAAGACAATACTAATTTTTTCACTTTCTATTTTTCTTGGATCTAATTTTTGTAATGTTTTTTTTGCTGCCATTGCGCCAATTTGGCTTGGCTTTAACATATCATTTAGATGACAAGTGCTAGTAAACTCATAATCTCTTTCCATTTTATTGTTAGAATCTTTTGCTACCGCAACACATGATGCTGAAAAAGAAGAAGACTTATAACCGTTTAAAAAGCCATCACTGCTTGCTAGTATAAAATTTGATTTTGACTCGGAGAAACCAGTTTCTGTATTGATAATTTCTTTTTTTTGAAATGCGGCCTCCTCCACTTCTTTTAAATATTCAATTTTTTCATCATTCTCTATATGATCATCATCATATAAATTTAGATCATTAATTTTATTAGCTAGTAAGTCTTTATCTGGTAATGAATTATTTTCATCTTCTGGAGTAATTTTTGTTGTTTCAATACATCTTTCTATCAATGTTTTGATATTTTCTTCTGTAAGATTTGAAGAAGAAATACTTGATTTTTTTTTACCAATATAGGTTGTAAGGCTAACACCTAAGCTATCCGATCTATCAGATTCATCTAATTTTTTATTTCTAAAGTTTACTGTTTCTGAGATGGAGTGCATCACAGCAGCAGTTGAATCTGTTGCTCCTAGTTTTTTTGCTAAATCTATGCAAAAAGAAGCTGTCTTTTTTAAATAATCTTGATCTTTAACCATATGATTTATAATTGAGTTCCACCGACAGTCATTTTATCAATTAAGATCGATGGCTGTGCCACACCTACTGGAACACCTTGTCCTGCTTTTCCACAAGTTCCAATACCTGGGTCAAGCATCATATTATTTCCAACTAATGAAACCTCTTTTAAAATTGAAGGACCATCACCAATTAATGTTGCTCCTTTAATGGGTGATCCTATTTTACCATTAATAATTTCATAAGCTTCTGTACAGTTAAATACAAATTTTCCTGAAGTAATATCCACTTGTCCACCCCCGAAGCTTACTGCAAATATTCCTTTATCAACCGATTTAATCATCTCTTCTTGAGAATATTTTCCATTTAACATCATTGTGTTTCTCATTCTTGGAAGAACAACATGTTTGTAACTTTCTCGTCTACCACTACCTGTTGATCTTGTATTCATTAACCTTGCATTTAGTCGATCTTGCATAAAATTTTTTAAAATACCATTTTCTATTAAAACAGTTTTTTCAGTTGGTGTCCCCTCATCATCAATTGTTAGACTTCCTCTTCTATTATGAAGAGTTCCATCATCAACAATAGTAACACCTTCACTGGCAACTCTTTGACCCATTAAATTATGAAAAGCAGATGTTTTTTTTCTATTAAAGTCACCTTCAAGACCATGTCCTATAGCTTCATGGATGAGTATTGCTGGCCAGCCCGATCCTAAAACAACTTTCATTTCTCCTGCTGGCGCAGGTTTGCTTTCAAGATTTACTGAAGCAATTCTAAATGCTTCATCACATACTTTTTTCCAATTATCATCTTTAAGGTATTCATCATAAGATTGTCTTCCACCAATTCCATAAACTCCTGTTTCTTTTTTTCCATCTTTCTCAAGCATGACCGAAACATTAAAACGAATTAAAGGCCTAACATCTGTTAAGACCTCGCCTCCAGATCTTATAATTTCTATAGATTTATGCTCGCCTGCAAAACTGGCAGTAACTTGTTGAACCATTCCACCTTTGGCTCTCGTATAGTTGTTAACTTCTTTTAAAAGATCCAATTTAGATTGTAGTGATTTTTCTTCTATCGGATTAACATCTTTATAAAATTTTTCATTAGTTTGTGGAATTTCATGATTGTAGTTACCATTTTGAGATTTTAATGTTGAGCTTAGATTACTAGCAGATTGTTTTAATGATTTTTTTGAAATTTCATTTGAATGGGAATAAGCCACTACTTCACCTGTTACAGCTCTTAAGCCATATCCGAGATCAGAACTATAACTGGAACTCTTTATTTTATCATCATCAAGTACAATAGATTCACTTTTAGAATTTTCCAAGTAAAGCTCACCATCATCACAATTATTTAATGTTTCAGAAATAATGCTTTCTGCATCTTTCCTTGATAAATCTGTTTTAGTAAAAAAATCACTCATAGATAACAAGTAATAGATAAAATTATTTTTTCAATTGTTGTATTTCGCACATGTACAATCTATCGGATTCTATATAATTTAGAACTAAATTAAAAAAAGGACAATATAATGAAAAAATTTAATGAATTAATGAGCGTTTCTAATGAAATAAAAAATATTTCGGTTGATGAGGCCAAAGAAAAATTAAATGACCCAAATGTTCAATTTATAGACGTAAGAGATAAAAATAGTTTTGAGTCAGAAACTATTGGTAATGCTGTGAATTTAGAAAGAGGCCTATTAGAATTTTACCTTGCTGATGGAAGTCCTTTAGAAAATGAAATGTTTAAAAAAAATCCTGATAAAGAATATATAGTTTTTTGTGGTCTTGGAGGTCAAAGTACACTTGCAACAAAAACTATGCAAGAGATGGGAATAAAAAATGTAAAAAATATGACTGGTGGGATGACAGCTTGGAAAGATAAAAAATAGATTGTGAAAGTTTATTTTAATAATTCATGTAAAATTTGCCGTGCTGAAATAAACTTGTACAAAAAACAGGGTGTTAAAGATATTGAGTGGGTAGATATCACAAATAATAAATCTGCAGAAATAGAAACTCAAAAAAATTCTAAGAGCCTTTTACGTAGACTTCATATTAAAGATGGGGAGAAGGTAATTGGAGGAGCAGAAGCCTTTTTATTAGTGTGGAAAAAAATTCCTAAATACAAGTTTCTTTATAGTTTTTTTAAAGCCCCTATAATCTTTACTTTATTTTCATTTTTTTATGAGATTATTGCCTTCTTTTTATTTCTAAAAAATAAAAAACAGCTTTTAAAATAGTCTTTTAATGTTGAGAAGGGATACTGAATAAAATATATTTTCGATATGAAAATTTTTATTCTATTTTTATTTATATTTAGTTTTATTTCTTCTGCGCAGTCTTCTCAAAAAGATATCTTAAATAATCTTTTCGACCAACTTCAAACTATTAACAATTCAAAGAGTGCTGCTTTATTGGAAAAAAAAATTTGGTCTATTTGGAATGAACATCCCAATGACTTTAGATTAACTGAAAAATTAGAGTTTGGAACTGAGCTGATGCAATATGGTGATTATAATTATGCATTAAAGGTTTTTAGCAATGTATTAGATAATGACCCCAAATGGACTGAAGCTTGGAATAAAAGAGCAACTGTATATTTTTTAATGAGCCAGTTTACAAACTCATTGAATGATATTGATAAAGTTTTGAATATGGAACCTAGACACTTTGGGGCTTTATCAGGACAAGCAAGAATTTTTATAAAAATTCAAGAATACGAAAAAGCAATTAAGAGTATTGAGAATGCATTAAAATTTTATCCCTCATTTAAAAGTCGTGAACTGATACCCGAAATTGAAAAATTAATTAAAGAAAATAGTATCTAATTTAATCTTTTTTAGCTCTTTTTCTTGCAATTAACTGCGTTAACGAGTCGACCATTAAATCAGAGGCTTTAAATATTTCATTTGATTTGAATTCATGAGAAGAATTTTTCTCAGGGTCTGATTTGTCTTCAATAACTATTCCTTCATCGGGTGAATTATTTTTTATATAAATTAACAACAACCACTCTTCATCTGGTGCCTCGTCCCATTTAATAAAGATTTCACCAGTTTCAAATCTTTGGTCAATACATCTAAAAATAGACATATGTCTAGTGATATGCCGTTTGTTTAATTGAAAAACTAAACTACTCGCACTTCTATAAAAGCTTTCAAGAGAAAGCTCTATTTTTTGTCTTGCAATTTTATAGTTTTTCTCTTTTTGGAGTAAAGTTTTTCTATCCTCATCACCTTGAATTTTTACTCCTAGAGCCTCTACTCTTTCTCTTATTTTTTGATCTCTTATAATTCTATATTTATCTTTTAATTTTTCTATTCTTACTTGAAGACCAGCATAATCATCTCTTTTTTCTTTTAATGAAATTTTTTCAAGTTTTTCTAACTCTTTAATTTCTCTTATTCTAAATTTTTCTATTTGTTTTTCTAATTGTAATTGTTTTAGAAATTGTCTTTGTCTCTCAGCATGTTCAATTCTAAGTAATGCTTGCTCCTTGCGTAAAAATAACTTTATGTCTCTTGCTCTTTCTTTTTCAATTTTAATTTCATCTTTTAATGCTTTTTCTTTGAGTTTAGTTTGCTCCTCTTCTTCTTTTACTTTTTGTTTTTGAATTTTTAATTTTTCTTTTTCTTTTTTTTCAATTTCCTCAAGTTTTTTTTTTCTTTTTTCTTCAGCTTTTAGTATTTTGTATTCAAGTATTCTGTTAGCAATACTATCAAAAAATGCTTGAATATATTTTTCTAAACTAAAATTGATTTTAAAATTAAATTCTGGTTTTAAAGAATGTTGAAGAGTAACTACCCTTGATATTAAGGTCGCTTTTTTTTTAGTGTTAACTTTTTTTCTTTTCTTATTTTTTTTTATATTTTTACTTATCTTTTTTTGGTTATTAATATTTTTTTTTATTTTTAAAATTTTTTTTTGTTTTTTATTTATAATTTTTTTAACCTTTTCTTTTGCTAAAGATTTTTTTTTAATAGGGTTTTTTTTTATTTTTTTCATACTTTAAGAAAATTAGATTTATCAATTAATTACTGATAAATATAGTCTCTTGTTAAAATATATTGTGGAAAATCTTATTAAATCTACTTAAGCCATCCTTGAGGATTCTAATGTAAAATTAAGCTTACCAAGATCTTCTAGAAGTTGTTTTTTATCTTTTTCATTTAAAAGACTGACCGGTGGTATAACATTTTTGTAACTGTCATCTTGATCTGACATAAAAGAATGTAACCCTGATATTAAATTATATTGATCAAATGTACTTCTAACCTTGCATAAAGTCTCATTTACAGTTTGCTGTTTTTTTTCATGAAAATCATCATAAACTTTTCTAGATAAATTTGCTGTTACATTGCAAGTTGCCGTAATAATACCATCACATCCGATTTCAAGACCTTTTAAGAGTTTTAACTCTGATCCTGGCATAACCGAGAAATTATCAATCTTTAAATTTTCATATAGATTATACGAGCTGTCTTTAACACCAACTATTTGTTTTGGAAACTTCTTAACAAGCTCTTCAACACATTCAATGCTAAATTTGTAACCACACAACTTTTCAAAGTTGTATAAAATAATCTTACTTTCAGGCACAGCCTCAACCACCCTTGAGTAAAACTCTATTACATCTTTATCACCATACTTATAATAAGCAGGTGGCATTATTAAAAAATCGCTAAAATTTAAAGAGGTTGCAATCTTCATTAAATTTATAGTTTCATTTAAAGAATTAAGCCCAGTTCCAATTAAATATTTTTCCCTATATTTGCTTTTTGATAATTCATTTAATAAAGCAATTTTTTCACTTATGGATATAAGTTGTGCTTGTCCTGTGCTTCCTAAGATAGCAACACCATGGCAGCCTATATCAATTTTTTTTTCAGCATGGTTAACAGTCTTTTCAATGTTTAGACTTAAATTGCTATTAAATACTGACATCGATGCAGCGTAAATACCTTTAATTTTACTCATATGCTAAACTTATATAAAATAAAAATTTAGTAAAGGTGATAAAGTATTAAATGAAAATTTTAGTAGTACAAAATAAAATGGGGATTGGAGATATGATAATTTATCTTCCATTTATAGATGCTATTTCTAAAAAGTTTAATACACCAGTAAGTATTCTTGCTAAACAAAGTTCAAAAACAGAACAATTCTTAGAAGATAATAAGAATATTGAAAAAATAATTATTCTTGAACAAGGTAATAAGCTCAAGAACGCAAAACACCAAGGTTTTAGTGGATTTATAAACTTAGTAAAAGAGCTTAGAGAGCATAATTTTGATAAAATATTTATTTTTAACTCATCGCTTAGATTTTATTTAGTTGCAAAATTTGCTGGCATCAAAAATATTCATCAATACCCTCTATTTACAAAAAAAAATCAACATATAGTGGATGCTGCAAAAAAATTTATAAAACAAAACTTAAATTTAACTATAGAGAGTGATCCAAAAATTCTTATCAATGATAAATCTGTACAAGATATAAAATCAAAATTTAAAATTAATAATGATCAAAAAAATATTATACTTGGTATAGGTGGATCGGGTCCAACTAAAAGAATTCCAGCTACAACATTTATAAAACTTATGCATCTAATCTCAAAAATTTATAGATGTAGATTTTTCTTAGCTACTGGTAAAGATAAAGAAGAACAGGAAATTTTAAAAGAAATACTTAATACAGAATTTAAGGACAAATGTGTTCCCTTAGATGAATTAAGTATAAGAGAAACTCTACCAATAATTAAAAATTGTGATGTTTCTATTTGCAATGACTCTAGTTTTAGTCACCTATCATCAGGGCTTGGTATTAAAACAATTGTTTTAATGGCAGACACACCATTAATATACGGGAATTATAGTCCAAGAATGTATCCACTCATCCCAGATGGAGAAAATACAGTAACACATAATACTCTAGGTAAAGATAAAATTAATCCAGATAAAATTTTTAATCAATTAAAAAAAATTCTTAACTAGGAAATATCCCGTAATACAATTTCTTTAGCTTCATTTACAATCGTTGATAATCTTGCAGTTTCTGGTGAGATGTCTGGATGTATTTTTTTCTGAATTTTTATATATGCATTTTTAACATCATCTTTAGTAATATTTTGTTTTATATCTAAATTTAAAATTTTGTAAGCTTCCTCTCTAGATATCTTAGAGGAATTTTTAATATTTTGATTTTGGTTAAATGAAAATCTTCCAGAACTTCTGAGTGTTTGTATAAGTCTAAATAATCCAATTAATTGAAATATTGAAAACCCTTTTAGTTTAACTAAAGCTAAGCTCAACAACGTAAGTGGTATACTTAACAAAAACTTGCCTGCAACCACAAGTAATATTGCTAAAATTATTAAACCTAAAAAAATTAATTTTCTTAAATGTTTTGATATTTTTTTTGATGAAGCATTGGCTACTAATTTAAGTAAAAAGTAAATAATTCCCAAAAAAACTAGTGTATAAATAATAATATTCATATATTTAATTTGTATCCATGAAAATACCACAACTAAAAAAAAAACCAGAAATAAAAACGTGTCATAATGTTAGTTGGGAAGATGATTATAGCTGGATACATCAAGATAATATCTTGGAGGTTTTGAAGGATAATAAAAAATTAAACCCTGAAGTCAGAAAATATCTAGAAGAAGAAAACTCTTATACTGACTTTCACTTATCAGACACCAAGAACATTCAAAAAAAATTATTTGATGAAATCAAAGGAAGAATAAAATTAGATGATGAGTCTCTTCCTTTTAAAGATTTTGATTATGAATATTGGTCAAAAACAACTACCAAAGGAAACTATTCTATAAAATTAAGGAAAAAAATTGGAACCAATAATATTGAAGAAATTTGGAATGGTGATGAAGAAAAAGAAAAACTAAAAGTAGAATACTTTGGTGTTGGCGATTTAGAAGTTAGTTTTAATGATAAATATTTGGGATACTCCTTGGATACAAAGGGTTCTGAATATTACACAATATATATTAGAGACATAAATACAAAAAAATTAGTTACTGATAAGATAGAGGAGACATCAGGTGGCATAACATTCAGTTTGGATGATCAATATATTTTTTATTCAAAACTTGATGAAAATCATAGACCAAGAAAAATTTATAGACACAAACTAGGAACTAAAGTTAGCGAAGATCAATTAATTTTTGAAGAAAAAAGTGAAGCTTTTACGGTTGGAATTGGTTTAAGCTCAGATGATAAATATTTTTTTATCAGCTCTTCAGACCATAATACTTCTGAACAATATTACTTCGATATTAATGAAAAAAATCCTAAACCTAAATTAATAAAAAAAAGACAAAGAGGAATTCTTTATTCTGTTAATTCTTGGGATGGTAAATTTTACAATCATACCAATGAAAGTGCTGAAGATTTTAAAATAGACATTAGTGATAGTTTAGAAAAACCTGACTGGAAAACTTTTATTGCTGCAAAAGATGAAGTTCTAATTGGAGGTTTAACATTTTTAAAAAATTGGATCATAAGATCTGAAACTTCAGATGCTTTAGATAAATTATTTGTAAAAAATATTACAACTGGAATAGAAGAAGATCTAATTTTTTCTGATGAAACTGTATATGTTCCAGGAGCATCTTTAATACAAAGAGATAAAAATACAGATGAAATATACATAAGTTATTCTTCACCTAAGACACAGTCTAGAGTTTATTGTTATAACTTAAGTACGAAAGAAAAAAAATTAGTTAAAGAACAAGAGATCCCCTCTGGTCATAATCCTGATGACTACATCGTAGAGAGGGTTGATTGTAAATCGTACGACGGAAGATTGGTGCCCCTTACTATTACAAGACATAAAAATACTAAACTGGATGGAAGTGCTAAATTATTGCTTTATGGTTATGGTTCATACGGAAGTTCTATGAACCCTAGTTTTTCTACTACTAGATTAAGTTTAATTAATAGAGATATTATCTGGGTTACAGCTCATATTAGAGGGGGCATGGAAAGAGGTATGAAGTGGTGGAAAGAAGGGAAACTGCTTAATAAAAAAAATACTTTTGAAGATTATATTGCCTCTGCAAAATACCTAATTGAAAATAATTATACCTCAAAAAATAAGATAATAGGTATGGGTGGCTCTGCAGGTGGTCTTCTTATGGGTGCTGTAGTTAATCAAGCCCCTGAATTATTTCTAGGAATTATAATGGCCGTACCATTTGTCGACTCTTTGACAACTAATTTAGATCATTCTTTACCTTTAACCGTTGGGGAATTTGATGAGTTTGGAAATGCAAAAGATAAAAAAAATCACTTTGATTATATTTATTCTTATGCTCCCTATAACAATATTAAAAAAATGGATTATCCTCATATACTGATCACAACAAGTTTAAGTGATAACAGGGTATTATTTGATGAGCCTGCAAAATTTACTGCCAAACTTAGAGAATATAAAACTGATAATAATTTATTGCTTTTAAAAACTGAAATGAACGCAGGTCATGGTGGTAAATCTGGTAGAGATGGAGCTATAGAAGAAATTGCACTTGATTATGCATTTGCGTTAAAAATTTCTGAAAAAATTTAGCCTCTAATTTTTAGAAACAACCATTTGAAACAAAGCCAACTACAATAGAATTAGAATCTACTTCAAATCTTCTTTCACAAAGTATTCCATATTTTTTGGTATTGTAAACAAGCACTAAGTTGCCCTTATCATTTTTAAAATCTTCATTTGGCTTGCCTAAATCCATTTGCAAATTACTTGAAGTTTTTCCAATGTATTCACTTAGCTTAGCATTTTCTTTTTCAACAATTGCATCTGTTTTATCTTTAATTGTTTGGCAGCCAGCAACAAAAGTTAAAAAAAATAAGCTTATTAAAATAAGTTTTAATTTTTCCATGAGTTAATGATAACACCCAAAATATGGCATAAATATAAACTTATAAGTTGAAATATGTTGATAAACTTGGATTTTTAAGAGTATTTTCCTATTTAATCTAATATTAGTCGGTCTTAATCTTAGGAGGATCAATGTTAGAAAAATATTTCGACTATAAAAAACACAATACTGATTTTAAAACAGAAGTAATAGCTGGTGTCACTACATTTTTGACAATGGCATACATTATGTTTTTAAATCCATTTATATTATCAGGTGAATTTGCTGGACCAGAAAAAGGTTTCTTTGAATTTGGAGCAGTATATACGGCAACAATTGTTGCAACGGCACTTGCTTGTTTCATAATGGCTTTTTATGGAAAAACATGGCCAATAGGTTTGGCACCAGGCATGGGAATTAATGCATTCGTTGCATTCGGTGTTTGTGCTGGAATGGGCTATACACCTCAAGAGGCTTTAGGAGCCGTACTAGTTGCTGGAGTTTTATTCTTAATCATTTCATTAACACCTATCAGAGCATGGTTGATTAATTCAATTCCAAAAAGTTTAAAATTAGGAATTGGTGCGGGTATAGGGCTATTCTTAGCAATAATTGGACTTCAAATTATGGAAGTTGTTGTTGATAATCCAGTAACATTAGTTCAACTAGGTGACATGAGCGATCCACTTGTTCTATTGGGTTGTGCTGCATTTATTTTAATGGTTGTCCTTGAAAAAATGAAAATTAAAGGGAATATCATTATTGGTATTTTGTTATTCAGTATTATTGCATGGGCTACTGGACTTGCTAAATTTAATGGAATTGCAAGCTCACCACCTCCAATGACTTATCTATTTGATTTTGACTTATCGGCAGCATTAACAGCTGGTATGACGACTGTCGTATTTACTTTATTGTTTGTTGATTTCTTTGATACTGCAGGAACATTAACTTCAGTAGCAAACGTTGCCGGTAAGGTTGGTAAAGATGGTAAAGTTAAAGATATCGAAAAAGCAATGATGGCTGACAGTGTTGGAACTGTAGCTGGCGCAATGATGGGAACAACAACTGTAACAAGTTATGTTGAGTCTGGTGCTGGTGTAAAAGCGGGTGGAAAAACAGGAATGACCTCTTTAGTAATTGGTCTCCTATTTTTAGCTTGTATATTCTTTGCTCCTTTAGCAACAAGTTTACCTAAGCAAATTGATGGTGCAGCTTTAGTATTTGTTTCTGTTCTTTTTGTTAGAAACATAACTGATATTGAATGGGATGATATTGGTGAAGCAGCTCCTGCTATTCTTGCTATGATTGCTATGCCGTTAACATATAGCATTAGTAATGGTATTGCTTTAGCATTTGTATCATACGCATTAATCAGATTATTTACTGGTAAGTTTTCTTCAACTTCTCCAGCAATATGGGTTATTGCAATCTTAAGTGTTGTTAGTTTTGCAGTTGCTTAAAATATAATTCTTAGGGCTGGAATTATTCCAGCCCTATTTATTTCTCTTAATTATTTCTTCCATAGACATATCTTCATAATGTTCAGTGGGTTGAACAATCCATGGGTCTGAATCTAGTTTTACTGGACAAAAATCTGGCTCAAATGTAGATGATTTTTTTTTCCATAAACATGCTGTTTTAACTTCATTTATATAATTTTTAGTTGGCTCATAATTTTTTAACCACTCAATACTTTTATTTAAAGTTAATCCAGTATCAGACAAATCATCTACTAATAAAACTTTATCAAAATCTTTATTCTCAGCTAAGGAGCTAATTTCTCGAGCAAACATCAATTGACCTTGTTTGTCTTCCATTCCTTTTCCTGAGTAACTTTGGATAACTATGTAGGCTATAGGCAATTTTAGAACTCTAGAAAGAATATCTAATATTGGAGCTGCTCCTCTCATAATACCCACTAATACTGTTGGCTTATAATTATTGTGAATTTCTATTGCTAGTTTTTCTACAATTTTTGTATACTGATCAAAAGTGATAATTAATTTCTCTGCCATGAAATTTATTATCATATAAAAAATTATTTAAAAAGGAGAAATAATGAAAGCCTACTGGATCGCTTTATACAAAAGAATAGATAGCCAAGAAAATTTAAAAAATTATGGTTCAAAAGTTACTGAAATAATAAAAAGTTATGGAGGAAAGCCTCTTGTGAGAGGTGGAAAATTTGAAACTTTAGAGGGTGAAATTTACCCAAGAACTGTAATCTGGGAATTTCCAAATCATGAACAAGCTATGAAATGCCACGATTCTAAAGAATATCAAGATGGGTGGGCTATAGCGAAAGATACTACTGAACGAAACTTACAAATTATCGAAGGTTTTAGTACTGAATAGGTTCTGGATCTATACTTCTCCAAAGATACCAAGTTGCAACTGAGCAGTATGGACTAAATCTTTTATTTAATAATTTTACATAAGACTCTGGTGGTAGATATTTTTTTTTATAATTTTTTGAAATTCCCCTTAAAAGACCAATATCTTGTATAGGCCATATATTTGATCGATTATAAGTAAACAATAAAATCATTTCAGCTGACCATCTTCCGATTTGTCTTAACTGAGACAAGTAAATAATAGCTTCTTCATCAGACATTTTAGGAATTAACTTAGGGTTAAATGATTTATCTAATATTTGTTTTGCTAAACTTTTTATTCCTTTAACTTTTTGTTTAGTTAATCCACAGCTTTTTATCTGAGCAGTGGATAGTGCAGAAACAGTTTTAGCATTTATTTTATTTTTACATTTTTTTTGAAATTTTGAAAATATAGAATTAGCAGCAGCAACGCTAATTTGTTGCCCAATGATACTTTTACATAATGAAAAAAAAATATCCTTTCTAGAAGTAAGCACAGCCTCTGAAGGAGATTTGTATTTATTAATTAATAAAGACATCACTTTATCTTTATTAGATAAATATTTTTTTGCAGTATTCCAATATTTTGGTTTTTTACTCATGTCTGTTAGTGGATGGTATTTTTTGTTTATGATAAATTTCTCTTCTAAAAATTATTAGAGACGCAAGAACTACAAGTGATGCACCAATTAGTGTTTTTATAGTTGGTATCTCATTCCAAATAAAATAACCAAAAAATATAGCAAATAACAAAGCTAAATATTTCAAAGGCGCTACTAAAGATACTTCAGAAAGTTTATATGATTGAGTTAAAAATAAATTTGCAGAACCTCCTGTTACTCCAATTAAAGATAAAAGGATAAAATCTTGGAAGTTTGGCATTTTCCACCCCATTGGAATTGTGGCCAAGCCAGCAATTGAAATAGTAATTGTAAAAAAAATTGAGATAAGCCAAATAGGTTCTGTTGTAGATAGTTTTCTAATCATAATGGTTACAAAAGCCATTCCAATACAAAATATTAGAGGAAGAAAATAAAGGTAATTCATGCCCTTAAAGCCTGGCTCTGCAATTATAATAACACCTATAAATCCAATTATGACTGCCAGCCACCTAAAAACACCTACCTTCTCACTTAGTAAAAAAATTGATAACACGGTAATAAATAGTGGTGCTGCATATGATAGGCTAACAACGACTGCTAAAGGAAGCTCTCTTAACGCAATAACTATTGCTATTAGAGCCATTAAACCCATAAGACATCTAAATAAGTGTTCTTTTGATCTTTCAGTTGTGTAAAAATTTTTTAATTTATTCTTTGGAATCAGAAAATAAGTAGGCAGCAGCCCAAAAAAGCCTCTAAAAAATAAAACTTCTCCCGTTGGGTAGTCACTTGACCATTTTACAAGCAAATCCATAACAGAAAAGGTACATACAGATAGAAACATGTACAAAAAACCTAATTGATTTTTAGTCAGCATAAGAATAATTTGTAAATCAAATTAAAGGATAATCAATGGAAATAGCAGTATTAGGATTGGGATGTTTTTGGGGACCAGAAATTAAGTTTAGTAAACTTGAGGGAGTTATTAAAACTGAAGTTGGTTATTGTGGGGGTGATAGCAAAGAAGTCACCTACAAAGAAGTATGCACCGGTAATACAAATCATGCAGAAGTTGTTAAATTAGATTTTGATCCTAAAATCATATCTTATGAAAAAATTTTAGAATTTTTCTTTGAAATTCATGACCCTACGACCTTAAATTCACAAGGACCAGATTTTGGTACACAATATAGAAGTGAAATATTTTACTTAAGCGACAGACAAAAAGAAATTGCTGAGAATGTTTTAAAAAAAATAAATTCAAGTTTATCTGCACAAGTTGTAACAAAATCTTCTTTATTAAAAAATTACTGCCCTGCTGAAGAATACCACCAGAGATATTTAGAAAAAAGATAATATGTCTTTAGTTAATACAGGTTGGTTAGGAGAAAATTTAGATAAAGTAAAAATTATTGATTGTTCATGGCACATGCCTCAGACAGAGCGTAATGGTTTTAATGAATACAAAAATAAACATATTAAAAATGCAATTTTTTTTGATTTAGATAAAAACTCTAAAAAAGATACTGACCTACCTCATATGTTGCCAGATGTTAAGTCATGGGAAGATATTGCTTCCAATATGGGAATTAAAGAAGATGAGCAGATAGTCATTTATGATAATTCAGATGTAATTAGTTCATGTAGATGTTGGTATAATTTTATCTACTTTGGTCACAATCCAGAATTAGTTCATGTATTGGATGGTGGATTAAAAAAATGGATTAAAGAAGATAGAGCAACCACTAGTGATATAATTAAGATTATTCCTTCTAACTATACTGTGCATGAAAAAAAAGAATTGGTAAAAAATATAAACCAAATTAACAAAAATGTTTTAGAAAATAAATTTAATGTTATTGATGCAAGAAGTTTAGAAAGATTTAAAGGTAACGTCCCTGAACCAAGAAAAGGACTGAGAAGTGGCTCTATCAAAAACTCTTTTTGTCTACCTTTTTCTGAGCTTATAAATCAAGATCATACATTTATTAGTAGAGAAAAAATTCATGAAAAGTTTAAATCAACTGGCTATGAAATAGGTAAAAATATTGTATTTACTTGTGGTTCTGGAGTTACCGCTTCAGTTTTGGCTCTTGCTTATTTTTTAATAGATAATAAATATATGCCTATTATTTACGACGGATCATGGAGTGAATATGGAAAGAATTAAAATATGAAAAGATCTACAAAAATTGGAACTATAATCCTTACCTTCTTTTTAATTATTGCAATAGTAATTGTTGGAAGAACAATGATAGGAAATCATTTTAAAAAAAAATTTAGTAAAAGACCCCCTCCAGGAATAATAGTAACAGAAGTTGTTGCAAAAGATTTCTCCCAAAAAGTTTCAACTTATGGAACGGCAACCCCATTTAGAACTAAATCATATAAAATTGAGAAATATGAAATAGTTAGCCCAATAGAATTTAATAAAAAATTAAAAAAAGGTGATTTAATAACAAAATTAAAGACTAGGAATCTGATAGCTGCCTTTGATGGAATAGTAACTAAAAGAGATTTCTCAAATGATATTAAAGTTTCAGAAAGTTCTCTTTTAATACAGCTAGAAGATACTTCAATAATTTATGTAGATGTCGATATCCCAGAGATTTACTCAAGTTTCATTAAAGAGAATCTGAATGTTGATGTTAAATTTTCTGGTAATAATGATAAAATTTATTCTGGAATTATAGATTCTACATCAGGAAGAATTGATATTGAAAAAAGATCTTTAGCTACAAGAATAAAGTTAAATAATGATAATTTTGATATTTTACCAGGATCTCTTTTAGAGATTACAATTAAATACAATGAAAAGAATTCACTAAGTATACCAGACACTAGTTTAATGATGGAGGGTGATAAAACATACGTTTATAAAGTTTCAGAAAAAAATATTACTAACAAAACTGAAGTTGTGATTGGAATAAGAGATAGTGGATTTATTGAAATAGTTTCAGGGTTATCACAAGGAAATAATATTGTTGCTGAAGGTCTAAAAAAAGTAAGACCAAGACTTGAGATAAAACCAATTAAAAAAGGTGCAAAAAAAGTGAAATCCAATTGGAAAAAAAAAGCTGAACCTAAAAAAAATGAAACTAAAAAGAGCAAACTTGATTGGTTAAAAAAATTAAATATATTTAATAAGTCAGAAAAAAAAGACACTAAAAATAAATAATTGAATGTATATAACAGATGTAAGTATAAGAAGACCTGTAGTTGCTTGGGTGATGTCTCTTATATTAATTGTTTTTGGAATATTTGTTTTTTCACAGTTACCTGTAAGGGAATTACCTGAAGGCCTACAACCTCCTGTGGTTCAAATTAAAGTGGACTACAAATCTGCTTCAGCTCCTATAATTGACCAAGAGGTAACTCAAGTAATTGAAAAAGTGATTGGTGGAATAGAGGGAGTAAAAAATATTAATTCAACATCAGAAAATGGAAGTAGTTCAATTAGTGTTGAATTTAATACTGATATCAATCTAGATAATGCCGCCAACGATATAAGAGAAAGAGTAGCAAGAATTGTTGGTAGGTTACCTGATGAAGCTGATGCCCCTCAAATACTTAAACAATCAGCAGGATTTTCAACTACTATGTGGCTTTCAGTAACTTCTACAACCTGGAGTGATTTAGAACTTGGAGATTATGTTGAGAGATATTTAGTAGATCAATTTTCAAGTGTTAAAAATGTAGGAACTATTATAACTGGTGGTTTAAGAGATCTAAGTGTTAGAGTTTGGATAGATCCAATTAAACTTGCAGCAAATAATTTAACCATTCAAGAGGTTGAACAAGCTTTAAGAAAAGAAAATGTGAGCCTGCCAGCAGGCACATTAGAGGCTACTAATATTGATTTAATACTAAATTTAGATAAATCATATGACGATATTGAAAAATTAAAAACCCTACCCATAAAAAAAAACCAAAACAGAGTTATAAGACTTCAAGATATTGCCAATATTGAGTTTGGTCCAGTTTCGGAAAAAAATCTATTCAAGGCACAAAGAAAAGGTGCTTTAGATTTGACTACAGTTGGGATTGGTATTTATGCAAAAAGTGGTGCTTCAACAGTAGAGCTTTCTAAAGAAATAAGTAAAAAAATAGATGAAGTTAAGAAAACATTACCAGGGGATCTAAATATAGAAGTAGCTTTTAACAGAGCAACCTATGTGGGTACTGCTATTGAAGAGGTTTATAAGACATTAATAATTGCCTTTATACTTGTAGTAATAATTATTTATTTATTTTTAGGAAATATAAAAGCTGTAATTGTTCCAGCAGTTGCTTTGCCTGTAAGTTTAATAGCATCCTTCTTAGGACTTTATTTGTTTGGTTTATCAATAAATATTTTTGTCTTGTTAAGTTTTATTCTGGCAATTGGAATAATTACTGACGACTCAGTCATAATGACAGATGCTATCTATAGAAGAATTGAAAATGGAGAAAGTCCTTTAGTTGCGGCATACAAAGGATCGAAACAAATCAGCTTTGCAATCATTGCAACTACATTAATTTTAGTAGCTGTTTTTCTTCCTTTAATTTTTATAGATGGTATTGCAGGAACATTATTCAGAGAGACTGCTATAGCGCTGTCATTTTCAGTTGTGGTATCTTCTTTTGTGGCTCTTACTTTATCTCCCATGTTAGCAAGCAAGTTTTTAAAGAAAGAACCTAAGCAAAATCTTATAGTTACTAAATTTGATAAATTTTTTAAATCGTTATCAAAATTTTATGAAGAAACATTGGAATATTGGCTAAATAAGAAAAAAATTATAATTTTATTTATTGTCTTCACTATTATTGTCTCTGGTGTTTTATTTCATTTTACAAAAAAAGAATTATTACCTATGGAAGATCGAGGTGTATATCTTGTTCTTGGATTTACAGACGAAGGAAGTTCTTTTGAATATACTGAAAAAAGAGCAGAAGATGTTGAAAAAAGATTAATTCCTCTTCTTCAGGCTGAGGGTAGTCCATATAAAAGGTTAATAATGAGAGTGCCAGGCTTTGGTGGCAACAAAAATTCTTTTAACAGCTTTATAATAATTGCATTATTGGATGAATGGGCTGAAAGAGATAAAAGTTCACTAACAATAATGAGGGAGGCAATTGGAAAAATTGTGACTGTGCCAGAAACTGTCGCTTTTCCAATATCACCTCAATCTATTAGAGTTTCTAGCTACAATAAACCAGTTCAAATGGTTATATTGGGCAGTACTTACGAAGAGTTAGAAGAAATACAATCCAAAGTTATTAGAAAATTAAGACAGAATAAAAATTTATCAAGACTAGAATCAGATTACTCAAGAGATAAACCTGAAATAAAACTACAAATAAATAAAAATAAGGCTAAGGACCTTGGTGTATCCACTGAATCAATCGGTAAAACATTAGAAACTCTTTATGGTGGAAAAACAGTAACGAACTTTAATAGACTTGGTAAAGAATACCCTATTATACTTCAGCAATACTTAGCTGATAGACGATCTCAAGAAGGACTTTCTAAAATATTTGTTAGATCGGAAAGCACTGGTAAACTTATTTCTTTAGCCAATTTAGTCGAGTTCAGTGAAAAAGGATCTGCAAAAAAATTAACAAGATATAATAGACAGAGGGCTGTAACAATATCTGCAAATATATCTGAATCTTATACACTTACTGAAGCAATTACATATTTAGAGGAAACAATGAAAGAAATTGGCTCTTCTAATCAAATTGCATGGAAAGGTAAATCAGAAGAAATAAAAGAAACTAGTAATGAACTATTTATTATTTTTGGATTAGCATTTCTAACTGCCTACCTAGTAATGGCTGCAACTTTTAATTCATTTATTCATCCATTTATTATTATGTTAACTGTTCCGCTGGCTTTGTTTGGAGGTTTGGTCTTTATACTATTCTTGAACAGTTCTATTAATATCTTCTCACAAATAGCACTTGTAATCCTAATCGGAATATCGACTAAAAATAGTATTCTAATTGTTGATTATGCCAATCAGTTAAGAACAGCAGGAAAAAATATAGAATCCTCAGTTAAGGAAGCTTGTCAATTAAGATTTAGACCCATAATGATGACGTCAATAAGCACAATGATTGCAATGATGCCTTTAGTTATTGGAAATATTGGGCCAGGTGCAGGTGAAGCTTCAAGACTAGCTGTAGGTGCTACTATTCTAGGGGGAATGATTATATCAACATTCTTTACATTATATGTAACTCCAACCATGTACTTGATATTAGCAAAGAATACAAAACGAATAGACGCTGTTGATATTGAGCTAGAGAAACAACTTCGTTAAAATATAATATATTTATTTTTATTTAATCTTTTCTGGCAATCTTGTAATTGTGACTTATATTTATTAGATTGTTTTTCTACTTTTTTAGCTAAGACTATAACTTTCTGATTATTCTTATAATTTTTATAACCACCCCAGCCCTCATGATAAGCAAGATATTGTCTAAAAGCATCTTTCTTAGAAATTTTTAAAAGAGATTCAGTTTTATCGGCATACCAACCAATAAAATCCACACTATCTTTAAACCTTGTTCTTGTTGCTAATTTATTTCCAGTTTCATTTTTATATTGCTCCCATGTTCCTTTTACTGCCTGTGAATATCCAAATGAACTAGATGGTCTCTTATATGGTATAATCTTAAATAATTTTTGTCTTGGTGGTTTAGCTAACCAATCAAAATCAGATTCCATCTTAATTATAGCTAGCTGAATATAAATTGGGGTTCCCCATTTTTGTTCAGTTTTTTTTGCATGTTTATACCAAAGATATCGTTCATTAAAAATTGAACAACTATTTGTGGTGTTTTGAGGTATTGAGGAACAGCCAGTAATTAAAATAATTAATAAAATTAAAAAATAATTTCTAAGTTTAGACATATCTAATTATAACCTTATAGATAAACATTGCCAATATAACACCCACCATATTTCCAAATAAATCTGCCATCTCAAATTCTCGAATTGGAATGATAATATGAAGTGATTCTAAAATTATTGATAATAAAACCAAATAGATACTTAAAGAATTAATTTTTTTTGTATTGTAAAAAGAAATTATCCCTAAACTTGTGAGTACAACGAAAGCATAAAAATGATTTGATGAAATTATAAAATCTCTTGTAATTTGAGGTTGTATATTGCAATCATTGTATAAAAAACAGCCAAGAATACTTCCTGGAAAAAGATAAAATATTATCAATATGACATTACTAGAATAAAACCCTATTTTAAAAAAGTTTTTTATTTTTTTCATAATAATCTTATTTATTTTATTCCTTTTATCAGTTATCAGAATATATCAAATGGCTCATTTAATTTTAGTAAGACATGGTCAAAGTGAATGGAATCTTGAGAAAAGGTTTACAGGGTGGGTTGATATTGATCTAACTGGACAAGGAAAATTAGAAGCCTGTAAAGCTGGTGAATATATTAAGGAAACTAAAATTGATATTAATTATTTTTATTCATCATTTCAGTTAAGAGCCATCAACACACTAAAATTTATTCAGGACACATTAAGGGACAATAGAGAACCAATTAAAGCCTGGCAATTAAATGAAAGACATTATGGAGCTTTAACAGGGCTAAATAAAGATGAAATGAAGGAAAAGCTTGGTGAAGATAAAATCCATGCTTTTAGAAGATCTTGGGATGTTAAGCCAGATCCATTAAGCAAAAATAATCCATATCACCCATTAAATATAGAGGTGTATAAAAGTATTCCAAAAGAAAATATTCCTGACACCAGTCCCTTAAAGATACCTATGAAAGAGTAATAGAATTTTATATTGATGAAATTCAAGAGAAACTAAAAAATGATGAAAATATTTTAATTTCAGCTCATGGAAATTCTATAAGAGCACTATGCAAGTTTTTATTTAAATTAGATAATCAAAAAATAACGTTACTTGAAATACCAACAGGTAATCCACTTTTGATAAGTTTAGATTCAAAACAAAATATTACAGAATGCACTTACCTTGATCAAGATAGAGCTAAAGACTTATTAGTTTTTTAATAATTGTTTATAGATCTCAAGATCTGTTAAATGTCTAAAGTCTTCTAAACTCTCATAACCATATAACTCATCTTTATTAATTAACTCATTCCAAATATCTAAAATTGAAAAATTACTAACCACATAAGAGTCAAATAAACTCTTATTCATTATTTGGCAGCCAGTATAAATTAAATTATTAAACTTCTCTTTTTTTATTGTGTTTTTTTTAAGATTGAAGTCTCCCTTCAAATTTTTATCAAAACTCAGACTTTCATTGGCCAATAAAAGTATATTCTGAACTTTGGTTAGAAAAAAGAAATTTTCCATATCTTAATATATTTCTTGACATAACTTTTATTCCATATAGTGTCTGGGTTAAATGTAATAAAATCTGTTTCATTAGAGGAATTTATCATATTCAAAATTCCACCACCTGTGTTTAAGATACTTGACCCATCACTAATTATCCTAATTTCTGAATTAAATTTATTATCTTTAAGAAATTCCTCAATTTGATCACTAAGGTAAAATGTGTTGATTAAAATTTTATTAATTCCCAAGGATCGTATTAAATTAATACAATTTTCTAATAAGGTTATTTCATTAATCTTTAAAAGGGCTTCGGGGTTGTTAGTGTCATTGGGTTTAAGCTCTTACCATATCCAGCACATAAAATTAATGCTGTTTTAATTTTCATTTCTGATTTCTTATTTTTTTTGAGAAATTAAGATCTAGTAAACTTTTGAGCTCACTAAATTTTTTATTATTAGAAATTCTTAATTCAATTAACTTCCAAGCGTAAGGAATTAATTTTAAATATTGTTCTTTCTTATCTCTAACTGCTAATCTTGTAAATATTCCAATAATTTTCATGTTTCTTAGAATGGATAATATTTCAAAATCATTTAATAAAATAGCTTCATTAACTCTTTTTTTATTTAATTTTAGATAATAATGATAAATTTTATCTTTAAATATTTTATCTGTTTTAAATCTAACATCATCGATCAAGGAAGCTAAATCATAAGCCCTGTTTCCAATCAAAGCATCCTGTGAGTCGATAACTCCTATTTTTTTTTTGTACTTCATCAAATTTGATACATGAAAATCCCTATGGACAAAAATTTTTTCTTTTGACTGAAGATGTATTAATAAAAATTTAATTTGTTTTTTTAAATTAGCTTGAAACTGGGTTAATTTATTTTTTTTTACATATTTTTTTGCATACCATTTATAGAATAAATTTGCTTCATCAAATAATTTAGTATTATTGTAAATTGGAATTTTATAAGTTTTTCCTTTAAAGTTTTCAGATTGATTTTGTTTAATTTTCTGAATCTCGCCAAGTAAATCAATAGATTTTTTGTAGAGAATTTCTCGTTTGCTTTTATTTTTTTTTAATAGACTAAAAACTGAGTCATCTCCAAAATCTTCAATTTCTATAGAATTTTTTTTATAATCTTCACTGTAAAGCTTAGGTGCTAAAACTTTATTTTTAATTAGAAGACTATTTATTGCATCATATATTAACAGGTTTTTCTTTTTTTCCTTGGAAGCAAAAACTATGATTGATTTTTTGTTTAATGATATCTTTCTATAAAAAGATCTAAATGATGCATCACCTTTAATTTTTTGCAATTTATTATTAGTTTGTAGCATTTATTTTTTATGTCTAATTCCCTTAATTGTTAAGTACCTTTTGTTTAAATCATCTTCATATTCAAAAAATAAATCAATTTTATTATCAATACTTTTTTTTATTTTTTCAGGCCATTCAACTAATGTCACAATTTCTTCTCTATTTTCAAATAAACCAATATTTTTTATCTCGTTATAGTCAGTTAACCTGTACAAATCATAATGCTGTATTGTAAAATTTCCAACAGCGTATTCATTTACCAGATTAAATGTTGGACTAGTAACTTCGGTTAGTTTGATTTTGTTTAATTGTTGAAGGTTATTAATTAGGTGTCTTATAAATGTTGTTTTTCCTACTCCTATTTCTCCATAAAAAAAAACTACATCCCCTTTATTCAGTGTTTTTGATAAATTTTTAGCTAACTCAGATGTTTGATCTTCTAAGGAGATATCTATTTTTTCGCTATTAGTAGCGATAAGCATCTGGCTTAAAAGGACCTTCTGTTTCAACGCTTATGTAATCAGCTTGGTCTTTTGATAGTTTTGTAAGTTTTGCACCTACTTTTTTTAAGTGAAGCATAGCTACTTTTTCATCTAAAGATTTTGGTAACACATAAACTTTATTTTCATAATTTTTATGATTATCCCAAAGCTCTATTTGTGCCATTACTTGGTTGGTAAATGATGCACTCATTACAAAGCTTGGATGTCCAGTTGCACAACCTAGGTTTACCAATCTACCTTTAGCTAAAAGAATAATTCTCTTTCCATCAACAAGTTCTATCTCATCAACTTCTGGCTTAACTTCTGTCCATTTATAATTTTTTAAAGCTTCTACTTGAATCTCATTATCAAAGTGACCAATATTACATAGTATCGCTCTATCTTTCATATTTCTCATATGATCTGCAGTAACAATGTCTATATTGCCTGTAGCTGTAACAACAATATCTGCTTTATTTATTGCTTCATCCATTAAAACTACTTCGTAGCCTTCCATTGCTGCTTGGAGTGCACAAATTGGATCTGCTTCTGTAACCATAACTCTTGCACCACTTTGTCTTAAAGATGCAGCACTACCCTTTCCAACATCACCAAAGCCTGCAACAATTGCAACTTTACCAGACATCATAACATCTGTGGCTCTTCTAATTCCATCTACTAAACTTTCTCTACAACCATACAGGTTATCAAATTTTGATTTTGTAACTGAATCATTAACATTAATTGCTGGAATCATTAATAACCCATCTTTTTCCATTTTATTTAATGCTTTAATTCCAGTTGTTGTTTCCTCTGAAACACCTTTTACTTCCTTTAACAAATCTTTGTAATCACTATGCATCATTGCAGTTAAATCGCCACCATCATCTAATAGCATATTCGCTTTCCAGTCTTTTTTACCTTCTATTGTTTGTCTTATGCACCATACAGCTTCCTCTTCAGTTTCACCCTTCCAAGCAAAAACTGGTATTCCTGCTTTAGCTATTGCTGCAGCAGCATGATCCTGTGTTGAAAAAATATTACAAGAAGACCATCTAACTTCTGCCCCGAGCTCTACTAAAGTTTCGATTAAAACTGCTGTTTGGATTGTCATATGAAGACATCCTAATATTCTTGCTCCTTTTAAAGGTGCTTTTCCTGAATATTCTTCTCTTAAAGCCATTAGTCCAGGCATTTCACTTTCAGCTATTGAAATTTCTTTTCTTCCAAAGTCTGCTAGCGATATATCTTTAACTTTAAAATCATCCATTGCTCGGTTTTATACAATAAAAATTTGATTAATCAACTTATGATTAGACTTTAGGGAAGACAATCTCAACATTTGCACCTTTTTGGGGGACATTGTTTGAGGCATTGATAGTAGCTCCATGAAGATCAACAAGATTTTTTACTATATTTAAACCCAAACCAGAGTGTTCGCCGAAGGTATCTGGTCTATTACTATAAAATCTATCAAATATTTTTTTTGTATCTGTTTCTTTAAATCCTTTACCTTCATCAATAACTTTTAAAATAATCTTGTCTTTATCTCCTTTATAAATTTCAACTAAGATTTCTTTATTATCCTCACTAAAGGAAATTGAATTATCTAATAAATTTGCAATAATTTGTTCAATTCTATTCTCTATTCCATTGATAAAATATTCTTCTCGATCAGCTTGATCATTTAACATTATTTTGATTCCTCTTTTTACTTCATAAATATTATTAAAATCATCTACTACAGACCTTGCAATTAACTTAAGATTAATTTTTTTCATTTTTTCTTTACTTAATGCAACCTCATCTTTTAATATTTGAGAATAATCAGTGATCAATCTTTCTATTCTTTGAACATCGTGATTGAGAATATCAATTAATTTACTTCTTTGAGCTTGATCATCAGTCTCATTCAATATTTCTGAAGCACTTTTCAGTGATGTTAGGGGATTTCTTATCTCATGAACAAGGTCAGTTGAAAAATTTTCTGCGTGGGAAATTCTTTTTTGAAGTTCGCTTGTCATATCATCTAACGAATTTGATAAAGTTCCCAACTCATCATTTCTACTTTTGAGCTCATTAATATTTGTTTTTTTTTTACTCTTTTCTTTTATAATTTTTGTATACGCTACTAAATTTTTTATAGGTTTAAGAAAGTATCTGTTTAAAACAAAAGAAAATATAAATATTACTATAATTATAAATATTGCTGTTCTTAGAATAAATGTTTTTCTTTCATCAATAGCAGATTTTACATCATTAGCATTTTCAGAGATTGCTAGGTACCCAATATTAACTCCATTCAATGTTATATTTTTAACCGTTGTTAATAAAAACTGGTCATAGCCTTCCTGAATAAAGGTAAAGGGGCTTCCATAATCTTTTGACCACGAATAGTTAGTAAGAACATCTTTAAGTGAAACTGTTTTCTCTTTGTTTATATTTTTTGTTTCTACTATTTTTTTACTTTTTTTTTTATCTAAAATTTCTAACTCGACTATATCTAGCCTACTAGAAAAGGATCTTGGATCTAAATCTAGCGTATCAGTATCACCTACTAAATTAAATTGATTATCAAAAAAGATAACTCTGTCTAAGTTTTGAAATAAAAATCTTGTTGAAAATAAAAATCTTCTAATATCTTCTTCTTCAAATTTTATATTTAATCTTAAAATATGCTCAATTGTATTGTTAATTATTTCAATATGCTTAGATGTTTTTTTTTTTATTAAATTAGGTTTTGCATTACTAATATATAAGACTGTTAAACACCCTATAATTAAAAAAATAACTAAATTAATAAATAAAAATTTTTTTAATATAGATAAACTTTTTAAAAAATTGCTAAACATTAACTAACGTTCCATCTGTATCCACTGCCATATCTTGTTTCTATGGCTGTAAAATCAGGGTCGACTTTTTTAAATTTTTTTCTAATTCTTTTAACATGACTATCAATAGTTCTATCTTCAATATCTGTATCTTCTCGATAAGCAATGTCCATAAGTTGGGCTCTTTCTTTTATTATTCCTGGTCTCTTTGCTAATTCTTTAACTATTAAAAATTCTGTAGTGGTAAGTTTATCTGGTAATTGTTTGTTATCCCATTCACATTCAAGTTGTGAGGGATCAAGTTTTAGCTTCCCGTGTGAAATAATATTTTTTATGTCTTCAAGATTATTGTTAATATCTTTTTTTCTAAGTTGAACCCTTATTCTTTCTATTAAAACTTTAATGGAAAATCCTCCTGACTTTTTTATAAAATCATCTGCACCCAATTTTAAGCCTAACAGTTCGTCTATCTCATCATCTTTTGAGGTTAAAAAAATTACAGGTAAAGAGGTTTTTTTTCTTAACTTTTTTAAAAGTTCTTCGCCATCCATTTTTGGCATCTTTATATCTATAACAGCAAGATCTGGTGGATTTCTAGTTAACCCAATTAAAGCACTTTCTCCATCAATGTACGTTTGAACTTTAAAGCCCTCTTTTTCAAGGGCTATGCTTATACTTGTGAGTATATTTCTATCGTCATCAACAAGAGCTATTGTTTGTGTTTGCATAATCTACTTTAAAAATACTAAATTGTTCTAATTTAGGCAATGGAGATAAATTAATGAAGTATTCCCCAATTGTCCCCTGTATTCACGTCTATCGTCAATGGTGTTGAAAAAGTGTGCAAATCACTTTCTGTAACACTCGTCATTTCATCCTTAATTATTTCAGTTATATTTTTAACTTCTTTTACCGGAACCTCAAAAATTAGTTCATCATGAATTTGTAATAATATTTTTGATTTATTATTTTTAATGCTTTTAAATTTCTTATTAAGTCTAATCATTGCAAGTCTCATTATTTCAGATGCTGACCCTTGAATAGGAGCATTAATAGCTGCTCTTTCTTGAAAATTTCTTACATTAAAGTTTTTATCATTAATTCCGTTAAAATGAGATCTTCGACCAAAAATATTATTCACATAGCCACTTTTTCTACAAAACTTAATTGTACTATCCATATAAATCTTTATTTCAGGAAATTTTAAGAAATAAGCATTTAAAAATTCATCTGCTTCATGATTTGAAACGTTGATTTGTTTTGCAAGCCCGTATTGTGAAATACCATAAATTATTCCAAAATTAATAGCCTTGGCCTTCCTTCTCATGTCTTGGTCTACTTTTTTAATATCAACATTAAATACTTGACTAGCTGTAAGAGAGTGAATGTCTTCGTTATTACTAAACGCTTTTTTCAGTTCTTTAACTTCTGCCAAGTCAGCTAAAATTCTCATTTCAATCTGATTATAATCTGCAGATATTAATGTGAACCCTTTTTCTGCTATAAAAGCTTTTCTTATATCCTTACCATCCTCTGATTTAATAGGAATATTTTGTAAATTTGGATCACTGGAAGCTAATCTTCCTGTTGTTGTTGCTGCCAACAAGAATGAAGTATGAACTCGTTTGGTTATTGGATTAATATGTTCAGGTAAAGCATCTGAATAAGTGTTTTTAAGTTTAGATACTTGTCTCCAATCTAAAATTAATTTAGGAAATTCATGTCCTTTAAATGCTAAATCCTCTAACACACTTGCATTTGTGGCAAAGCTTCCTTTTCTAGTTTTTTTAAGTACGGCAATCTTTAAATCATTGTAAATAATTTCACCTAATTGTTTTGGAGAAGCAATATTAAATTCTTTTTTTGAAATTTTAAAAACTTCTTTTTCTAATCTATTAATTTTTTTCTCAAATTTTTCAGACAAAGTCTTTAAAAATTTATTATTAACTTTTATTCCTTCAATTTCCATAAATGCTAATATTTTAATTAAAGGTTTTTCAAAGATCTCATAAATGTTAGTTAATTTTTCTAATTTTAAATTTTTACTAAATATTTTGTATAATCTATAAGTAATATCAGCATCTTCAGCAGCATACTCCATTGCCTTATCTAGCTCTACATCACTAAAATTTATTTCTTTCTTGCCTGTGCCAACAATTTCTTTAAATGAAATTGTTTTATGCTGTAGATGAATCTCAGACAGGGTATCCATGTTATGTCTATTTTTTCCAGCATCCAATACATAAGACATTAACATTGTGTCTTCCATTGAATTCATAATTATCCCTTGTTTAAACAAGACAATAAAATCAAACTTAATATTTTGTCCAATCTTTTTTACACTCTTATCTTCCAAAAGTGGTTTTAGTTTTTTAATTACAGCTTCTTTTTTTAAACATCCTTTAAACTTATGACCAATTGGAATGTAACAAGCCTTACCAATTTTAGTGCTTAATGAAACTCCCACTAAATCAGCTTGATGTGCATCTAATGAACTGGTTTCAGTATCAATTGCTAACTCACCAGCTTCCTCTGCTTCGTTAATCCACTCATCTATTTCTTTTTCATTAGTGATGAGATGATATTTTTTTTTACTTATATTTTGCTGTTTTTTTTCAGGTTTTGTCTCTCTTGCGATTTCTCCTAGCTCAGGCTCTCCATATGCAGAAATGACAGAGCTAAGAAGTCTATTAAACTCCATTTCTCGTAAAAATTTATATAGTTTATCTTTATCAATCTCCTTTAAATTAAATTCTTCTATCTTTCTTTCAACTGGAGCATCTTTCATTAGTGTAACTAATTTTTTACTAATTATTGCTTTATCTTTATTTTCTATAAGTGTTTCTCTTCGTTTATTTTGTTTTATTTCTTGAGCGTTATCTAACAATTTTTCTAAAGTTCCATATTTATTAATTAGTTCTGCTGCAGTCTTAACACCTATACCTGGAACTCCTGGAACATTATCGCTACTGTCCCCAGCTAAGGATTGAACATCAATAACTTTTTCTGGGCCCACTCCAAATTTGGTTATTATATCTTCAGGTGTTATAAATTTATTTTTCATTGGATCGAATATACGAACGTCTTTTCTATACAATTGCATCAAGTCTTTATCTGAAGAGACTATTGTTACTTTCGCACCCTTTGCTATAATTTGTTCTGCATAAGTAGCTATTAAATCATCTGCCTCATAATTTGGAAGATCTACAGATGGTAAATTAAAAGCAACTACAGACTTTCTTATATATTCAAATTGTGGTGCCAAATCATCTGGGGCTTCTGATCTATTTGCTTTGTAATCTGAATAAATTTCATTTCTAAAAGTTTTTCTAGCTGCATCAAATATTACTGCAAAGTGTGTAGGTTTTTGAAGATTTTCACTCGATTTTGAATCTTCTAATAGCTTAAATAGCATGCTACAAAATCCACTAACTGCACCAACAGGTAAACCATCACTTTTTCTAGTTAGAGGTGGTAATGCGTAATAAGCTCTAAAAATATAACCCGAACCATCTATTAAATAAAAATGATCTGTTTTTTTAATTTTATCCATTAAATAATATTATCTTAATAATTTTAAATACTATAAATGTATTAACACTCATGGAGCAAAAAAATATACTTTCTGTTAAAAACTTAAAAAAAATTTATTCAAGTAAAAAGACTGGAGATAATCTCGCATTAAATGCTTTAAACTTGGACGTGAAAGAAGGAGAAATTTTTGGTCTTCTGGGTCCTAATGGTGCTGGAAAAACAACATTTATAAATATTTTAGCAGGAACAGTGGTAAAAACAGAAGGACAAGTAAATGTCTGGGGTTTTGACCTAGATAAGAACCCACGACAAGTTAGAGCTTCGGTTGGAATAGTGCCTCAAGAAGTAAATCTTGATCCATTTTTTAGTCCAAGAAAATTATTAGAGTTACAGGCTGGCCTTTATGGAATTAAAGAAAAAGATAGAATTACAGACACGATTCTAAAATTAGTGTCCCTAGAAAAACAAGCTGACAGTTATGCTAGAAGTTTATCTGGTGGAATGAAAAGAAGGTTACTAATGGCTAAAGCTTTAGTTCATCAGCCACCAATAGTTATTTTAGACGAACCTACAGCTGGTGTTGATGTGGAGTTAAGGCAGAATTTATGGAAAAATGTAAAATTACTCAATGAACTTGGTGTAACTATCATTCTAACAACTCATTATCTTGAGGAAGCCGAGGAAATGTGCGGAAGAATAGCTATATTAAATAAAGGAAATATTGTTGCTCTAGACAGCACTAAAAATTTATTAGATAGAATTCAAACCAAAAAAGTAACCTTTAAAACTGACATGAAGATTGATATTAAAGAAAATGATCTAGAATCTTTAAAAATAGTCTCACACTTGGATAATGAGGTTTGTGTTTCTTATGAAAAAAGTAAAATTAATATGGAAGAATTAATTAATTTGATTAAGAAAAATAATGTCAAAATTATAGATATTTCAACTGACGACGGTGATTTAGAGGATGTTTTTTTAAGACTAATAAAAAACTAGATTATTAGATTAATAAATAGTAATTTATAGATATGGATCTATTAAAAACAAACTCAATTCAAAAAGTATTAAAAACATTTATTCTAATTTTCATAGGCACAATGGCTTTGACTATTTCAGCTAAATTAAAAATACCATTTTATCCTGTACCTATGACAATGCAAACCTTTGTAGTTCTATTTTTGGGAATTGCCTTTGGATATAAAATTGGCCTAGCATCTGTAGCAGTTTATCTTCTAGAGGGTATTCTAGGAATGCCAGTATTTTCTAACTCACCAGAAAAAGGTGTTGGGATAGTTTATTTTACTGGTCCAACAATGGGATATTTAATTGGGTTTTTATTTGCTTCTTTTCTTACAGGCTATTTAAATTTTAATAAAAATATTTTTATAATTTTTGGAAAATTAATATTTTCTGTTTCAGTAATCTATGTATTTGGAGCTATTTGGTTGGGAACTTTAATTGGATGGGACAAACCAATTCTTCAGTTAGGAGTTACACCATTCTTATTAGCTGAATTATTTAAGATTTGTTTGTTAACTATATTAGCTAAAAAAATTATTAAATTTAGAAAATTTATCTAGGGGATCTTTTAGATAAAATTCTTTGTAATGTTCTTCTGTGCATTTTAAGTCTTCTGGCAGTTTCAGATACATTTCTATTACATAATTCAAAAACTCTATGAATGTGCTCCCACTTAACTCTATCAGCTGACATAGGGTTTTCTGGTGGTTCAGCTTTTTTCTCTGGATCAGCTAGCAATGCTTTCTCAACATCATCTGCGTCTGCTGGCTTTGCAAGATAATCAATTGCACCTTCTTTAATCGCAGCTACAGCTGTTGGAATATTTCCATATCCTGTTAACATTATAATTCTACTACTTGGATTAGAAATTTGAATTTGTTTTACTACTTGGAGCCCGTTTCCATCAGTTAGTCTAAGATCAACAACAGCAAAACCTGGTTTTTTTTCTATAACTGATTGAATACCTTTTTGCACACCCTCAGCTTGAAAAACCTCAAACCCTTTTTTTTCCATTGCTCTAGCAAGCCTGTCTCTGAAAGGATTGTCATCATCAACGATTAATAAGGTTTTATTCTTAAAATCAGCAAGTTTTTTTAAATTGTTCAGTTCAGTCATCCTACTAATATGGTGTCTTATCTAATAATATCAACATCTATAATTTACTTTACATTAATTAAATATTACCTTAATTGCATCTTTTATATGAAAGTTTTTAAGTATTTTTAAAAACTTTTTTTTATTAAATTTTTTTTGGGGACATAATGCAAAAATTTAAAACAGTTGATGATCTTACAAATCAACTAAAACCAGAAAAACCTATTTATTGTATTAGGAAAAAATCAATACAATTAGCTTCCACATATTTTAGAAATAAATTTCCTGGTAAAGTACTTTATGCAGTAAAAACTAACCCACATCCTGAAGTACTAAAAATAATAGTTGAAAGTGGGATTGAGAACTTTGATATAGCCTCTATTCAAGAAATTAAAGATATAAGAGCAATTAATCCTAATGCAAAATGTTCATATATGCATACAGTCAAAAGTAGAGAAAGTATTAAAGAAGCTTATTTTAATTATAATGTTAAAGCTTTTTCCCTTGATACTAAAGATGAATTAATAAAAATTATTGAAACAACTAACGAGGCAAAAGACCTTGAATTATTTGTAAGAGTAGCCGTTTCAAATGAGCATGCTGAAATAGATTTATCAACAAAATTTGGGGCGTCCATATCTGAGGCGACTGCTTTATTGAGATTAACAAAGCAATATGCAAGAAAAATAGGTTTAAGTTTCCATGTGGGATCTCAATGCATGCATCCTATTTCATATACAAAAGGGATTGCAGACATTGGAAATATAATAAAAAAAACTAAAATTATTCCAGATTATATTAATATTGGAGGTGGATTTCCTGCAATTTATCCAGATCTTGTACCTCAATCTTTGGATAATTATTTTGAAGAAATAAAAAAAAGTTTATCAAATTTAAAGTTGGAAAAACTTCCTGAAATATTATGTGAGCCCGGAAGAGCATTAGTTGCAGAAAGTGGATCAACAATTGTAAGAGTAAATCTTAGAAAAAAACAAAAACTTTATATAAATGATGGAACGTATGGAACTCTTTTTGATGCAGGTACACCAAACATAGTTTACCCTTCTCGTTTGATTAAAAGTGGAAAAGCAATATCAAGAAAACTAACTGCTTTTGATTTTTATGGCCCTACTTGTGATAGTATGGATTACATGAAGGGACCATTTCTACTTCCAAATAATATTAAGGAAAATGATTATATTGAGCTAGGTCAACTTGGGGCCTACGGTCTAACTTTCAGAACTCAATTCAATGGTTTTTATTCTAATGAAATTTATGAAGTAGAAGACGAACCTATAATGACGTTATATGGTAAAGAGAGCAATAAAGGTATATTAGTTGCTTAATGTCAGAAAACAAAAATTTAACTCATAATAGCAAAAAAAGCTTCTTACAAAATCCAGTTGAACACATCGATATTACTTCGTTTGATGCAAGGAAAATAATTTCCTCAATGGAAAAAATGTCTTTTGTTTCAAGAGAAACAGCAAATGCAGCCAATATTTTTAATGAAATGATTCAAGATAAGGATTGCACAATTTTTTTAACGCTTGCTGGGTCAACTTCTGCCGCAGGATGTATGAATATTTATAAAGATTTAGTTCAATATAATATGGTTGATGCAATTATTGCTACAGGAGCTTCAATAGTTGATATGGATTTTTTTGAAGCTTTAGGCTTTAAACATTACCAAGGTTCACAGTTTCAAGATGACACTGAATTAAGAAAAAATTATATAGATAGGATTTACGATACATATATTGATGAAGAAGAGTTACAGGAATGTGATCAAAAAATATGTGAAATAGCAGATACACTTGATCCAAGAAGCTATACATCAAGAGAATTTATTTATGAAATGGGAAAATATTTAAAGAAAAATTCTAAAAAAAAAGATTCTTTAATTGAAACAGCATATGACAATAATGTTCCCATTTTTTGTCCCGCATTTACAGACTCAAGTGCTGGTTTTGGATTGGTCACTCACCAAGAAAATAATCCTAAAAACCATATTACGATAGATTCTATTAGAGAACTTCGTGAATTAACTGAAATAAAGATTCAATCGAAAGGATCTGGCTTATTTATGATTGGTGGAGGAGTACCAAAAAATTTTGTTCAAGATACTGTTATCTGTGCTGAACTTTTAGGAAAAGAGGTTGAGATGCATAAGTATGCAGTGCAAATTACAGTGGCAGATTCTAGGGATGGTGCTTGTAGTAGCTCCACATTAAAAGAAGCAAGTTCTTGGGGCAAAGTAGATATTGCAAAAGAACAAATGGTTTTTGCAGAAGCAACTAGTGTCCTTCCTTTGATTGCAAGTGATGCTTATCATAAAGGTGACTGGAAAAATAGAACGAGAAAAAACTTCTCAAAAATATTTAAATAAATTGAAATATCTTTCTAATAAAAACGGGTTTCTAGGAATTGACAATGATGTTAATTTTAAAGAAAAAGTAGTAGTTGTTCCATTTGGTTTAGAAAAAACTGTAAGTTATGGTGGTGGAACTCGTAATGGCCCTAAAGAAATTATCAAAGCATCACATCAAGTTGAATTATATGATGAAGAATTACATTGTGAACCCTACAAAAAAATTGGAATTAAAACTTTAAAACCATTTAAAATTGATAAAGACATTAAAAAAGCTCTTAAAAAGATGTCTGATATAAATCAAGAAATATTAGATAAAAAACTATTTCCAATCACTTTTGGTGGGGAACACTCAATAACACCTGGGTGTATTGCTCCATTTGTAAAAAAACACAAAGAAATATGCCTACTACATTTTGATGCACATGCAGATTTAAGGGAGAGTTATAATGGAGAAAAATTTTCTCATGCTTCAGCTATTAGGAGATGTCTTGATCATAAAAATGTTTCAATAATCTCATTTGGGATCAGAAATATATCTCAAAGTGAAATACCATTCTTAAAAAAAAACTCATCTAGAATTGATATCTTTTGGGCAAAAGATAAAAGTAAATGGGACTTAAAAAAATTTAAAAAAATGATAAAGAATAAAACAGTTTATTTAACATTTGATGTTGATGGTTTAGATTCAAGTATAATGCCCGCAACAGGTACACCTGAACCAGGTGGACTATTATGGGATGAAACTTTAAATATTATACGGATAGCTGCTAAGAACTCTAATATTGTCGGTGCAGATATAAATGAACTTTCACCTATAAAAGGTTTTAATTCTTACAATTTTCTTGTAGCAAAACTTGCTTATAAAATTTTATCGTACAAATTTTTATACTAAGCTTTTGAAGCTTTAAGAGTTCCCAATAATAACCTGAATGGAATTAACATTGCTAAAGCAACAAATATTTTAACCGCTAAGTCACCTAGAGATAAAGTAACCCATGGTATTCCAGTTGCATAAAATGAGATAGAGAAGAATAAAAATGTATCAACAGTAGACCCAATTAACGATGAAGTTAATGGAGCAACAAACCATTTCTTTTTTCTTAAATAGTCAAAAATTTGAACATCTAATAACTGCGCAACCATAAACGCTGTGCCTGAACCTATGGCAATTCTAACTGAAATTAAGTCTGCAAAATTTGTTGAAAAGAAAAGGGTAAATGCAATCCCTATAATAAAACCAACATAAACAATTTTTCTAGCTACAACCTTGCCATAAGATCTATTTGCTAAATCTGTAATTAAAAATGCAACTGGATAACTAAAAGCTCCATAAGTTAATATTTCTTCCAAACCATAATAGTTAATCGGAAATTGTACTAAATAATTTGAAGTTAAAACAACAACTCCCATTATAAATGAGAGTGGTATAAAAAACTTTTTCATTAAGCTGATTTACTAGGGGATACTTTGGGTGCTTTTTTTACGAATGGTGACTTAATTAATATACTTTTTTTTAATTTTTTTAATCTTGGTGATATATTTTTATTTCTTGCAGTCTTTAAAAATTCATCAAAAGTACCTTTTTTATCAACACATCTAACGCCTGCATTGCTAACAGTTAAAGTTAAGCTTCTTTTTAAAAGTTCACTTTTAAATTTTGTTTTTTTTAAATTTGGTAAAAATCTTCTATTGGTCTTATTGTTAGCGTGACTAACATTGTGACCTTTCATAGGTATTTTGCCGGTTAATTCACATTTTTTAGACATAATAATTAGTGACTATATAAGATGAGTTTGTGACCTCGTCAAGTTTATTAGCTTTAATTAGGCTGTTTCTTACCTATTATTTCTCTAAAATTCTTGATCCCATCAGTAATTAATATTTCTTTTAACTCTTTTTTTATTTTTCCAACAATATTGGGACCCTGAAAAACCATACCAGTATATAACTGAACATAGCTTGCACCAGCTAAAAATTTTCTATGTGCACTTTCTCCTGAGTCCACACCACCTACTCCAATAATTTCAATTTTATTTTTTAATAATCTGTAAAACTTACTTATTAATTTATTAGCCTCTTCTTCAAGAGGTTTTCCAGACAAACCACCCTTTTGATGTTTCAGCATATTGTTTAATTTACCTCTATTTCCTGCGGTTGTATTTGAAACAATTATTGCACTTACTTTGCGTTCTAACAATATTTTACTTAATGCTTCAATTTGTTCATCTGAAATATCAGGAGAAATTTTTACAACAATTGGTATTTTAGATTTAAGCTTAATTTTTTCTTCTTTAACTAAATTCATTAATTCATCAAATTTAGTTTCATCATGAAAACTTCTTAAGTTTTCTGTATTAGGTGAGGAAATATTAATTGTAATATAGTCAGCAATATCATGAAAAGTTCTAAGACCAATTAAATAATCATTTAACCTATCATCACTATCTTTATTTGGACCTATATTAATTCCCAATAAACCCTTATTCAAATTTGATCGAATTCTATTGCTTACACTTTCCGATCCTAAATTATTAAATCCCAATCTATTTATAAGTGCTTCGTCTTCCACCAATCTAAATACTCTTGGTTTTGGATTTCCATACTGCTTAAGTGGTGTAACGGTCCCCACCTCAACAAACCCGAATCCAAGTTTAAATAAAGAATTATAAACTTCAGCATTTTTATCAAATCCAGCGGCCATTCCAATTGGGTTATCTATTTCTTTGCCAAATAGTTTAGTCTTGAACATTGAATCATCTTTATTTTCATCCCTTAAATTTGGTGTCAAATTTAATCTTAAAGACTTAATTGCTAAATTATGAGCAGTTTCAGGATCAATTTTAAAAATTAGTGATCTTAATTTTGAAAACATTATTTTATTTTTTCTGTTATTAATTTTTTAGTTTCGTTAACTCCAAAGAAGCTTATAAAAAATCCCATTCTTGGACCATTTTCATCTCCAAATACGACTTCATAAATTAATTTAAACCAATCACGTAGATTTTCTGAATATCCATTTTCTTTTCCAGTTGAGTAAATTAATGTTTGAATATCCTCAGGTAACATTGCATCATTACAATCATCAAGAGTCTTTACTAGAGCCTCTAATGCAATTTTTTCGTTTGAATCTGGTTTCTTATATTTTTTCTGAAGTTTGATTACATCGTTAAAGTATTTAATAGCGTAGCCAATTAAATTATCAAAAATTATATGATCTTTTTCTGAGATATCTTTTTTATATTTTTTTACAAACTTCCAAAGTAATTCCTTGGAATCTGCATTACTTGTCTCCACTAAATTTAAAAGCATTGAAAAACTCATAATAGTATCTTCTTTAGGAATTAATCCATTATGTACATGCCAAACTGGATTCATTAATAACTGTAATTCATTTTGATTTTTAGCTTTTTCCATAAAATCTAAATATTCATCAACTGTTTTTGGAACTATTTCTTTGTATAGTTTTTTTGCTCTTTTAGGATTTTGATACATGTACAATGAAAGACTTTCAGGAGACGCATATTCTAACCACTGATCAATAGTGATCCCATTACCTTTTGACTTTGAAATTTTCTCACCTTTTGCATCTAAAAATAATTCATAAGCAAAGCCAGATGGGTTTGTTTTGCCAATCAATTTAACTATTCTTGAAGATAATATTGCACTTTCTATTAAATCTTTTCCATACATTTCAAAATCTATATCGAGGGCATACCACCTCATGGCCCAATCCACTTTCCACTGCAATTTACAATGTCCATCTAAAATACTTGTTTCAAGTTTTTTTCCATTGTTATCAAAGATAATTTTAGATTTTTCTTTTGAGATTTCTAAAACCGGAATTTCTAAAACCTTACCAGTATCTGGGCATATAGGTAAAAAGGGACTGTAGGTTCTTTGTCTTTCCTTACCAAGTGTTGGAAGGATTATATCCATGATACCCTGATAGTTTTCTAAAATTAATTGTAGCGTTGGATTAAAAAAACCACTTTTATAGAGAACTGAAGAACTTTTAAAACTATACTCAAATTTAAATTTATCTAAAAAATCTTTTAACATTTCATTATTATGCTCACCAAAGCTTGAAAATTTTTTGAATGGATCTGGTACTTGAGTTAAAGGTTTATGGAGGTTTTTATTCAATAGCTCTTGATTAGGTACATTTTCAGGAACTTTTCTGAAACCATCCATGTCATCTGAAAAAGTTATAATTTCTGTTGGTATATCCGTAAGTTGTTTTAGCGCATTAACCATCATTGATGTTCTTGCTACCTCACCAAAGGTACCTATATGGGGTAATCCACTTGGTCCATAGCCAGTTTGTAAAATAATTTTACCTTTTTTCTCAATAAAGGATTTTCTTTCACGCAACATTTTTTTAGCCTCAACAAAAGGCCATGCGTTAGTTTTATCTAAATTTTCTTTTTCAATCACTTTGTTTAATAAGAAATATCTTATATTGGGTGTTATTATTAACTCTTATAGAGTTGAAATTTATTTACCATAAAATAATGTTCTATCAAAATGTCTAATTATAAAACTGTTTTTTTTACCTTGGGTGTTTTGCAAATTATTCTTGGAATTTCTATGATGTTTCCAATTTTAGCCCAATTTATTTATTCTGAACTAGATTCTTCTTTTATTGGGGCTTCTATAGTTTCAATAATATTTGGTGTTTTATTTTTTTTAACAAATTTAAACCATGACAAAAAGTTAAACTTACAACAAGCATTCTTATTAACCGCTCTTTCTTGGTTGAGTATTGCAATATTTGGCTCTTTACCTTTTATTTTTTCTACTCTTGAACTATCCATTACTGATTCTTTTTTTGAAAGTATGTCTGGTATTACCACGACAGGATCTACAATTATTTCAAACTTGGAGGGTGCGCCTAAATCAATACTTTTATGGCGAGCTATGCTTCAATGGTTAGGAGGAATTGGTATTATTGTAATGGCAATAACTCTAATGCCAATAATGAACGTTGGGGGAATGCAGTTATTTAAGATTTCAAGTAACGATTCTTCAGAAAAGTTATTACCAAAATCTAAGGAAATATCTCTTAGATTAATTTATGTATACTTGGTTTTAACAACACTTTGTGCTGTTACCTATAAAATTTTTGGTATGAATATTTTCGATAGCCTAACTCACTCCATGACTACAATAGCGACAGGTGGATTTTCGAATTATAATGAATCCATAGGATATTTTAATAGTTTACCCATTGAAATATCATCGATGGTTTTTATTATAATGGGTAGCCTACCTTTCATAGCTTATATAAAATTTTTAAATGGTAATAAAAAAATATTTACTTCCGATGTCCAAATTAAATCATTTATTAAGATAATTATTTTTTCAATTATTCTACTTTTTATTTATTCACTTTTTCAAAATAAAGATTTTTCTCAAATTAATATAAGAGTAATTGTTTTTAACGTTATTTCTATCTTAACTGGCACGGGATATGTCACCGGAGAATTTGATGGATGGGGAAATTTTCCTCTAATTTTCTTTTTAACTCTAATGTTTATTGGTGGTTGTGCTGGCTCAACAACTTGTGGAATTAAAATTTTTAGAATTCAAATTTTATATCTATTTATTGTTAATCAATTAAAAAAAATTATTTATCCAAGAGGTATATTTGTAATTAAATATGATAAAAATAAAGTAGATGATAAATTTATGGCTTCAATTATCTCTTTTATTTTTCTTTACTTGGTTATATTTTTTTTGATAACTGCATTTTTATCTTTAAGTGGCTTAGATTTTGTAACCTCAATCTCAGGTGCTGCCACATCAATTTCTAATGTTGGCCCAGGGTTAGGCTCTACAATTGGCCCTAATGGCGATTTTTCAAATATACCTGAAATATCTAAATGGATTTTAAGTCTTGGAATGATCTTGGGTAGATTGGAATTGTTTGCTATACTAGTATTGTTTCTACCTTCATTTTGGAGAAATTAATTATGATTGAAATAAAAAAACAATCACTTTCAGAAACTTTTTCTGTCTACTTTGATAGAAGAATGCTTAGAATATTATTATTAGGTGCTATCTCTGGTTTTCCATGGGTTTTAATTGGAAGTAGTTTAAGTCTATGGCTTAAAGAAGAAGGTTTAAGTAGATCAACAATTGGTTGGGCAGGACTAATATTTGCTGTTTATGCTTTTAACTATTTATGGGCCCCTCTTATTGATAGATTTCAAGTACCGTACCTAACAAAAAAACTTGGCCATAGAAGAGGCTGGATAGTTTTAATGCAAATTGCAATTTTAACTTGTCTTGTTACTTGGAGTTTTATTAATCCTACCGAAAATCTTGCACTACTGATTACAGTTGGTTTAATTATTGCTATAGCATCAGCTACACAAGATATTACTGTTGATGCTTTAAGAATTGAACAAATAGGTGAACATGAAAGCAAATCAATGGCAGCTGGTGCAGCGATGGCTGTAGTTGGATGGTGGAGTGGATATAAATTGGGTGGTGTAATAGCTTTATTTACCGCAGAATATTTAGAGAATATTGGTGTTACTAATTACTGGCAAATTACATTTTTAATTTTAGGAGTTGTGGTAATTTTGATGAACATAGGTTTAATGTTTGTTCATGAGCCTCTTTCAACTGATAGACAAAAGAAGCAAAAAGAAACAGATAAACTTATAAAAAGCAAGCTTGGATCAAAAAATATTATAACTAATTTTATAGCGTGGATAAGCAGTACATTAGGTGGTCCTATAATAAGCTTTTTTAAGAAAAATGGCTTTTCAATTGCTATTGGAATTTTAAGCTTTATTTTTTTATTCAAGATTGGTGAGGCCTTTCTTGGACGTATGTCGATAGTTTTTTATAAAGAAATAGGCTTCTCTAAAGGTGACATTGCAATTTACTCAAAAACTTTAGGATGGATAACTACAGTTATATTTACATTACTGGGTGGGCTTTTTGTAATTAGATCTGGCGTTTTAAAAGCAATGTTTGTTGCAGGAATACTAATGGCAGCAACTAACTTATTATTCACAGTCTTGGCATGGAGTGATAAATCTGAGTTATTATTCGCAGTAGCAGTCATATTTGATGATATAGCCGCAGCATTTGCAACGGTTGCATTTGTAGCCTTTATTTCATTATTAGTAGACCGAACATATACCGCAACTCAATACGCATTACTCGCATCGATAGGGACTGCTGGCAGAACTACACTTGCATCATCATCTGGAGCATTAGTAGATTGGCTTAATGGAGATTGGGGAGTATTTTTTATCATTACAGCCATCATGGTAATACCTTCTTTGATTTGTTTGTGGTTTATTAAAGATAAATTAAAACTTCGTGAAAAATAATTGCTTTTACAAAAAACCTTTATCAAATATTTATAAGAAACCCAATGTAGTTTCTGAAGTTACCTCTCAAATTTTGTATGGGGAAAAATTTAAAATTATATCTAAGAATAAAAGCTGGATAAAAATAAAGGTTTTATTTGATAATTGTACTGGATACATAAAAAACAAAGATTACACTAAAGATCATAAGCCAACTCATAAAATATTTATTCTAAAAGCAAATATTTATAATAAACAAAAAAATAAGACAAAATATTTTTTACCTTTTGCATCAAGAATTTCAATGATTCAAGAAAGTAAAAAATTTATAGAATTTGAAAAAAATAAATTGGTAAAAAAAAGTGATGTAAAAAATATGAATCATATAGAAAAAGATTATTTAAAAGTATTAAAAATGTTTTTAAAAACTAAATATATTTGGGGTGGTAAAACTTATAGGGGTATAGACTGCTCTGCTATTTTACAATTATTTTTTTACTATAATAATAAATTTTATCCAAGAGACACAAAGGATCAAATAAAATATTCAACAAAAAAAGATAAAGGTGGAATATTTAAAAAAGGTGACATTATATTTTGGAAAGGTCATGTTGCTCTTTGTATTAACTCTCAAAAATTAATTCATGCATATGGTCCAGAAAAGAAAGTTTTGATTATGAATATAACAGAAACAATAAATAGAATTGAAAGAACAGCAAAGTTAATAGTAAAAAAAATATCCTCTATAAAATATTAACTTCTTCCAAAATCTGGCTTGTTAATATCTTGTTTCAACTTAATTATTTTCTTTCTAACTTTTTTAGTATTAACTAATTTTTTAATAATAGACTTATTATTTTTAAATTGAATATCTCTTTTAAATGAACGTAAATTTTTAATAAACAAATCAATAACTTTTGAAATATTTTTTTGGTTATTAAAAAAAATATCTCTCCACATAATTTCATTAGATGCGGCAATTCTTGAAAAATCTCTCAAACCACCTGCGCTAAATTTGATTAATTCATACTTTTGTTGTTTTTCAAAATCTGTCGCTGTTTTAACCAAATTATATGCAATTAAATGAGGTAAATGACTTGTCATAGAAAAAACCGTATCATGTTTTTTTGAGTCCATAATTGCAACTTTTGAACCAATTTTTTTCCAAAACTTGGTAAGTATAAGAAGGTGTTTTCTGTTGGTATTTTTTTCTTTTATTAATATGCACCATTTATTAAGGAATAAACTTTTTACTCCATTTTCTGGGCCACTAACTTCTGACCCTGCAATAGGGTGACTAGATGTCCAAAAAATGCCTTTTTTCAATTTTCTTTTAATTAAGTCCATAGACTTTTCTTTAGATGATCCAACATCTGTAATAATAGTTTTAGGTAATAAATATCTATTTATCTTTAAAATTATTTTTTCATATTCTCCTAGTGGGGTGCAAAATATTATTAGATCTAAGTTTGGGATAATTTTTTTTAAATCATCTATAATTTCACATGGTAACTTTAATTTTTTAATTTTTGAAATATTTGATTTTGATTTTTCGTAGACAAATATTTTTTTAGCTATTTTTTTTTCAGATATTGATCTTAACAATGAAGAACCAATCAAACCACAGCCTATAATTAAAATATTTTTCATATTTAATTAAAGATAGTCTTGATCGTTGTTATGAATCTCATATTCTCTTTTTTAGATCCAATTGTTAATCTTAATTTGTTTTTAATATTATATCCATCTTCTGTAGATCTTAATATAATTCCTTTTGACTGCAGTTTGTTAAAAATATAATTAGCTGAAAATTTACATTTATCAAAATTTAACAGTAAAAAATTAGCTGTTACTTCATTTGAAAAAATTTTTAGTTTTTCTAAATCATTTCTAACTTTATTTGCTTCTGTGATATTATGTTTCACAGATTGATTAATAAAGTTTCTATCTTTTAAAGCTTCTATTGCTGCCATCTGTGCAACTTGATTTACATTAAATGGAGGTCTAATTAAATTCATTGCAGAGATAATTTTCTTAGGGCCATGACCCCAGCCAACTCTTAACGAGGCTAGTCCATATATTTTTGAAAAAGTTCTTATCACAATGACATTATTTTTATTTTTAAATAAATCTAAACCAGATTTATAATCTTTATTTTTCATATATTCAAAATAAGCATCATCTAAAACTAGTAAAATATTTTTATTCAATTTCATTCTTAAGTCTATTAGCTCTGCTCTACTTAAGTATGTTCCTGTTGGGTTATTAGGGTTAGCAATAAATACGAGTTTGGTTTTTTTTGTTACTTTCTTGATAATTTCATTTATTGAAACTTTAAAATTTGATTCCTTAGAAAAAACAACTTTTGCTCCCACTATTTGTACATATATCCTGTACATTAAAAAGCTATATTGAGGAACAATCACTTCATCAGAGGGTTTTAGGTACAACTGGCAAATCATTTGAATAATTTCATCTGATCCCGCTCCACAAATTATCTTCTCAAAATCACACTTATATTTTTTTGAAATTTCTTTTCTTAAGTTTTTGGACTTACCATCTGGATACTTGGATATTATTAACTCTTTATTCTGTAAAATTTTCTTTACTCTTGGGCTTACACCAAGAGCTGACTCATTTGCTGATAATTTTATAACATTTCGTATTTTTGCTATATTTGACTTACCTGGTTTATAAGCCTCTATTTTGAATTCTTTAAATTTTGGAACTGTCATTTTTATTAATTTTATTTACCTTATAAATAAAATATTATCCTTTCATATAGAATAAGTCATTTTTTAAAAAAATTGACATAAGAAATACTATCTAGTACAAAAAATATGTGCTGATTTAACTGAATTGCGAGCACTTAAAAAACCGCTAAATAAGTTTTTTGTCTCACAATTCAAATTTGGCCAATATTTATGAATAAAAATGTGAACATAAAAAATATTATAATTGATAAACCATTAAAATTAGATTGTGGTCAAACCATCAATAATTATTCTCTAGCTTATGAGACTTATGGCTCTCTAAATGAGACGAAAGATAATGCCATTCTTATTTTTCATGCTTTAACTGGTGACCAATTTGTTTCTGGAATAAATCCAATTACTAAAAAAGAGGGTTGGTGGTCATATGCTGTTGGATCTGGTAAAGCCATTGATACTGATAAATATTTTGTAATTTGTGCCAATGTTATTGGTGGATGTATGGGCTCGTATGGTCCTAGTGAAATTAACCCCAATACTAATAAAAAATATGGTACCACTTTTCCTGTCATCACTATTAATGACATGGTTAATGCACAATTTAATCTCTTAAATTTTTTTAACATTGATAAATTATTTGCTGTTATGGGTGGATCAATGGGTGGGATGCAGACACTTCAGTTCGTTAATAACTTTCCTGATAAAGCAAAAGTTGCTATTCCAATAGCCTGCACAGCTAGTCATTCAGCACAGAATATTGCCTTTAATGAACTTGGTAGACAATCGATTATGGCTGATGCTAATTGGGAAAATGGTGACTATTCCAATCAAAATAAAAATCCTAATAAAGGATTATCTGTTGCAAGAATGGCTGCACATATAACTTATTTATCTAAAAATGGTCTACAAGAAAAATTTGGAAGAAAGTTGCAAGAAAGAGATGACCTAAAATTTGGTTTTGATGCAGACTTTCAAATAGAAAGTTATTTAAGATATCAAGGATCTGTATTTGTTGATAGATTTGATGCAAATAGCTACCTATATATAACAAGAGCGATGGACTATTTTGATCTAATCAAAGAACATCACGGTAATTTATCTAAAGCATTCGAAAAAACTAAAACTAAGTTTCTTATTATATCTTTTACTTCTGATTGGCTTTATCCAACGTCTGAAAATAAAGAAATTGTTATAGCCTTAAATGCCATAGGTGCTGAGGTCGGATTTGTCGAAATTGAATCTGACAAAGGACATGATTCATTCCTTTTAAAAGTTCCTAAATTTTTAAATACTCTAGGTGATTATATTAAAACAGCTTATTCTAAAAACTAAACATGAAACAAGAATTTAAAATAATCTCTGATCTAATTGAAAAAAATACTAGAGTTTTAGATGTGGGCTGTGGAGATGGTATATTAATGGAATATCTTAAGTATAATAAAGAAATAGACATAAGAGGAATAGAAATCTCCAAAGATAATGTTCAAAAATGTTTATCAAAAGGGCTAACTGTTATTGAGGGTGATGCAGAAAAAGATCTATTACAATTTCCTGATAGCTCCTTTGATTTTGTTATTTTAAGTCAAACACTGCAAGCATTTTTAAATCCTGAAATAGTTATCAAAGAGCTATTGAGGGTTGGTAAAAAAGCTATTGTTACAATACCTAATTTTGGTTTTTGGAAAGTTAGGCTTCACCTATTAATTAAAGGAACAATGCCAGTTACAAAGAATCTACCTGATGAGTGGTATAATACTCCTAACCTTCATATGTGTACCATAAAAGATTTTTATAATTTTTGTGAAAATAGAAAAATTATATTAGATAAATCATTAGCTCTGCATAACGAAAAAATATCATCTATTAATAAACTTAATCTAAATATTAAAAATTTATCAGCAGAACTAGGTATTTTTTTAATTGAGAGCTAAATGGAAATTCAAATAATACCTTGTTTACAAGATAACTATTCTTATCTAATTATTGATAAAACTAAAAATATTGCATGTGTGATTGATCCCAGTGAAGCAGAGCCTATTATCAAATATTTGGAAGATAAAAATATACATTTAAAATATATATTAAATACACATCATCATTATGATCATGTGGGGGGCAATAAAGAATTAAAAGAAAAATATGGAGCTAGTGTTATTGGATATAAAGGAGACAAAGATAGAATTCCAGAAATAGATATACTGGTCGGTGATCAAAATATTTGGCACGAAGAAAATTTCCAGGCTAAAATATTTCATATACCCGGTCATACCCTTGGTCATATATGTTTTTATTTTTATAATGAAGAATCTGTTTTTACAGGAGACACTCTCTTTTCACTTGGTTGTGGTAAGATTTTTGAAGGAACATACTCACAGATGTATAATTCGTTAATGAAAATAAAAGCACTACCAGAAAAAACAAAGATCTATTGTGGACATGAATATACTAAACAAAACTCTAAATTTTGTATTACTCATGACCAAGACAATGAAAACCTAAAAACTAAGATTAAACACATAAACAAAAAATTAAAAAATAACCTACCTACTATTCCATCCACTATTAAAGAGGAATTAGAGTGCAATATTTTTCTTAGATCTGATACAGAAGAAACCTTTTCAAAATTGAGGGATTTAAAGGACAATTTCTAGTTTATTCGGACTTGACTATAATAGGTCCCCGACTATATTGCTGTTTATAAAAAATAGATTAAACAATGTCATACGCAATCATACAAACAGGTGGAAAACAGTACAAAGTAAAGGCTGGAGAAATACTTAAAATTGAAAGATTAGAGGATTCTAAACTTGAAACTAAGATAGAGTTTAAAGAAATCTTAGCTTACGGAGATGACAAAAGTATTGAAGTTGGATCACCAACAGTAGAGGGTGCAAAAGTTGAAGCAGACCTTGTTGAAAATGGAAAAAATAGAACAATATTAATTTTCAAAAAAAGACGAAGACAAAATTCTAGAAGAAAAAATGGTCATAGACAGCAATATTCATTAATAAGAATTAGTAAAATATTTTCTAAAGATGGTAAAATTTTATCTGAAGCGGAAAAAATGATTAAACCAACTAAAAAAATTGAAAAGGTTGAGGCTAAAGCAGAAGCTGAAGCAGTTAATAAATAAATTAGGTAAATTATGGCTACAAAAAAAGCAGGTGGTTCATCGAGAAACGGACGAGATAGTGCTGGTCGTAGACTCGGCGTTAAGAAGTACGGTGGTGAAGTAGTTATTCCTGGAAACATAATTGTTAGACAAAGAGGAACTAAAATTTTCCCAGGTGAAAATGTGGGAATGGGAAAAGATCATTCAATTTTCTCTGTTGTTGAGGGGAAAGTAGTATTTAAAAAAGGTAGATTAGACAGAACATTCGTTTCCGTAAAACCCAATTAGTAGTACAACTAAAAACTAACAGTTGTAATATGAAGTTTCTAGATCAAGTAAAAATTTATGTAAAGGCCGGCAATGGTGGGCATGGTTCTCCTAGTTTCCGTAGAGAGAAATTTATTGAATACGGTGGACCTGACGGTGGTGATGGAGGTAAAGGTGGTACCATATTCCTAAGATCAGAAAGAAACTTAAATACTCTTATCGATTATAGATTTCAACAACACCATAAAGCAGGAAGAGGAGTAAATGGTTCTGGACAAAATCGTACAGGTCATGGTGGAGAAAATTTATTTTTAAAAGTTCCAATAGGTACACAAGTTTTTGAAGAAGATAATAAAACTTTAATTTATGATTTTAAAAAAGAAGGTGAAGAATTTATTGTAGCTAATGGTGGTAAAGGTGGTCTTGGAAACACTAGATTTAAAAGTTCTACTAATCGAGCTCCAAAAAAATTCACTAAAGGTGCAATCGGTGAAGAATATGTAATTTGGCTTCAATTGAAAACTATTGCCGATGTTGGTATTGTTGGATTACCTAATGCAGGTAAATCTAGTTTGCTGGCTGCCATTACAAATGCGATGCCTAAAATTGCAAACTATAAATTTACAACACTAAATCCAAATCTTGGTGTTGCAAGTTATGATGATAAGGAAATAACTCTAGCTGATATCCCTGGATTAGTTGAAGGTGCACATGAAGGTGTAGGACTTGGTATTCAATTTTTAAAACACATAGAAAGATGTAAAACTTTAATGCATTTAATAGATATTACTGATGAAGACCTTCAAAATACCTATAAACAAGTTCGAAATGAGCTAGGGAGTTACAGTAAAGATTTACTAGAAAAAAAAGAAATAATTGTATTAAATAAGACAGACTTATTAGAGGAAGAAGAAGTAAAAGAAATTTTAAAGAATTTTTCTAAAAATAAAGATTCTGAGGTGGTTACACTCTCAACATTAGAAAAAGGCTCAATATCTAAAATTAAAGCTAAATTACTCTCCTATGTATCTTAAAGATTCTAAAATAATTGTAATTAAGATTGGCTCATCTTTGTTAATAGATGACAAAAAAAAAGTAAGAAAAAAATGGCTCACTGGATTTGCTAAAGATATTCAGGAACTAATAAAACAGAATAAAAAAATTATTATTGTAAGCTCAGGAGCAATAGCAATGGGTTGTAAAAAACTAAATATTAGCAAAAAAAACCTTAAGATTGATAAAAGTCAGGCTGTTGCATCTATTGGGCAAATTGAACTAATGAATTTATTCTCAGAAATATTTGTTAAATTGAAAATTAATATTTCTCAAATTCTTCTCACTTTGGAAGACACAGAACAAAGAAGAAGAGCCCTTAATGCAAAAAGAACTTTTGATAACTTATTTAAACTAGGCTTTGTACCAATAGTGAATGAAAATGATACTATTGCTACTTCAGAAATTAAGTATGGTGACAATGACAGATTAGCATCTCGTGTTGCGCAAATATCAGGCGCAGACTCACTTATATTGCTTTCTGATGTAGACGGTCTTTATACGCTCAATCCAAAAATATATAAAAATGCAAAATTAATAAAAGAAATTAAAAATATAGATAAAGATATAGAAAAAATAGCCACTAAAAGTATTAGTGAGCATGGCACAGGTGGTATGAAAACTAAAATAGATGCTGCAAAAATCTGTCAATTATCAGGATGCCAAATGGTAATAGCAAATGGATTATTAAGCAGACCTATTAAAAAAATAACTGAAGAGAATAATTGCACATGGTTTTTACCTAAAGTTTCAAAATTGGCTGCTAGAAAAAAATGGATTATTAGCTCTATTTCACCTAAGGGCGCACTTATTATTGATGACGGTGCAAAACAGGCACTTTCAAATGGTAAAAGCTTATTAGCAGCAGGAATAAAAAAAGTGTCTGGCCGTTTTAGCAAAGGTGACCACATCAAAGTTTTAGATAAAAATAATTACGAATGCGCAAGAGGACTTAGCTCTTTTTCATCGAATGAAATAGAAAAAATTATGGGTCACCACTCAAAAGAGATAGAAAAATTACTAGGATATATTTCTAAATCAGAAGTAATTCATAAAGATGATATAGTGGAGGTATAAAATGAGTAAATATATGAGATTAATAGGTCAAAATGCAAGAAAAGCATCTCTTAATAAAATTAATTCAAAAACTAAAAATAAAATTTTAAAAAGATATGCCTTCTTATTAGGTCAAGAAAAACAATCTATACTTAAAGCTAACCAAAAAGACATTCAATTTGCTCTTGGCAAAGGCTTAAAAAGCAATCTAATAGAAAGATTAACTATCGATGAAAAAAAATTAATAGGCATAAAAAATTCTATAGATAAAATTGCTAACTTAAAAGATCCTGTTGATACTACTTTAGAAAAATGGCGCAGACCAAATGGTTTAACAATTAGCAGAGTGTCTATACCTATTGGTGTTATAGGTGTTATTTATGAAAGTAGACCTAACGTTACATCTGATGTTGCAAGCTTATGCTTCAAATCTGGAAATGCTGTAATTTTAAAAGGTGGCTCTGAGGCCATAAATACTAATAAAATTTTAGCAAAACTATTTAGAAAATCGCTTAGAGAAAATAAAGTGAATGAGAACTTTATTCAATTTATAGATTCTAAAGACAGAAAAATGGTCGATTTTATGCTTTCAAGAATGAAAGATTTTATTGATGTAATAATACCTCGTGGTGGAAAAAATTTAGTAAAAAGAGTTCAGCAATTTTCAAATGTCCCTATTATCGGTCATTTGGAAGGACTTTGTCATACTTTTATTGATAAGGATGCTAATCTAAAGATGGCTACAAACATTACCTATAATGCTAAACTAAGAAACACTAGTATTTGTGGAGCTACGGAAACAATTTTAATACATGAAAAAATTGTTAAGAAATTTTGTAACCCAATTCTAAAAAAGTTAGAAGAAAATCATTGCAAGATATATGGAGACCGTTTTTTAAAAAAATATTACAAAGGAAAAATTTATCCAGCAAAAGAAAAAGATTGGTCTACTGAATATTTATCAGCAGCAGTTTCTGTAAAAACAGTCAAAGATTGTGACGATGCCATTAATCATATTAACAAATATGGAACTATGCACACCGACTCTATTGTTACTAAAAATAAAAAAACTGCAAATAAATTCTTAAAAAATGTTAAAAGCTCTATAGCAATGCATAATACATCCACTCAATTTGCTGATGGTGGTGAATTCGGTTTTGGAGGTGAAGTTGGCATTTCGACAAACACATTACCTCCAAGAGGGCCTGTTGGATTAGGACAGCTCGTTTCATACAAATACGAAATTGTTAGTAATGGTAAAACTAGAAAATAACTTAAAACAAAAAAGGACAAAAATTGGAATCTTGGGGGGAACTTTTGATCCTGCCCACAAGGGCCATTTGGAAATTTCCAAACAAGCTAAAAAAATATTAGAATTAAAAAATATTATATGGGCAATTACCAAACAAAACCCGTTTAAAAACACAAGCAAAACAAATCTAAAGAATAGAATAAAATTTGCAAAAAAATTAATTGGCAAAAATAATTTTATTAAAGTTAAGTTTTATGAAGAAAAAGTTCTTTCCAATAAAACAATCGACCTCATCAATTATCTAGATAAAGATAAAAAATTTGAAATTTATTTCATTATGGGTGCTGACAATCTAATTAATTTTCATAAATGGCATAAATGGAAATCCATTATAAAAAAATGCAATCTTCTTGTATTTGATCGGCAGGGATATAAAGCAAAATCATTAAAGTCTGTTACCTTTAATGGTATAAATAAAAAAAAATTATCTTTTATTAATTTTAAAAAGGTCAATATTTCATCTTCTCAATTAAGAAAAATTTGATAAGGTTAAATGTATTAATGGAAAAAAACTCAGACCTTAAAAATTTAATCCTAAAAACCCTAGATTCTAATAAAGCCCTAGATATTATTTCAATAGATCTTAAGAATAAAAGTTCAATGGCTGACTATATGATTATAGCAAGTGGAACTTCTTCTAGACATATTCAGGCTTTATCTGAAATGGTGTTAGAAAAATTAAAAACCAATGGGGTAAAAAATTCTAGGATTGAAGGAAAAGAAAGTATGGATTGGAAATTAGTTGATGGTATAGACTTGATTGTTCACATATTTCATCCAGATAAAAGAAAATTTTATGAATTAGAAAAAATATGGTCAGAAATTATTCCTAAAGAAAAAGTGATGATATGATTTTGAATAAAAGATTTTTTATTTTTTTTATAACACTATTATTTACTTTTCAAAAAAGTTTTTCTGAAAACACTGACATATATAAAAAAATTGATTTGTTTGGTGAGGTGCTTGAAAAAATTAGTAAAGAATACGTTGATGAAGTTGATCAATCAAAAAGTATGGATTCAGCCATAAATGGTTTATTACAATCACTAGATCCCTATTCTGCATATATGACACCTGAAAGTTTTGAGGGTATGCAAACTGAAACTAGTGGAGAGTTTGGTGGTCTTGGTATTGAAGTTGGCATGGAAGCAGGTGTTGTGAAAGTGATATCACCAATAGATAATACTCCAGCATCAAAAGCAGGATTAAAAGCTGGTGATTATATTGTAAAAATTAATAGTACTCAGGTTCAAGGGAAATCGCTAATGGAAGCTGTAGAATTAATGAGGGGACCTGTTGGATCGAGTATTGAAATAACGGTTAGAAGAAGAGGTGTAAAAAAAGCATTGATCTTTAATATAATGAGAGAGGTTATTCAGGTTCAATCTGTAAAATCTGAACTTATAGATAATAACATTGGCTATATAAGGCTAACCTCCTTTAACGAAAATAGTAGTGAACAAATTAAAGAAAAGATTAATAAATTAAATAAAAATAAAGATCTAAAGGGATATATCTTAGATTTAAGAAATAACCCTGGAGGCTTACTTTCTCAGGCAATTAAAATTTCGGACTTTTTTTTAGAAAATGGTGAGATTGTATCAACAAGAAGTCGACAAGCTTCAGAAAATCGAAAATGGTTTGCTAAAAAAGGTGATCTAACAAATAGTAAAACACTAATTATACTTATTAACTATGGATCAGCATCGGCATCAGAAATAGTAGCTGGTGCATTAAAAGATCATAAAAGAGCTATTATACTTGGGGAAAATAGTTATGGAAAAGGTTCTGTACAATCAATAATCCCTTTAAAAAATAGAGGTGCTATTAGATTAACAATTGCAAAATATTATCTCCCTTCAGGAAAATCTATTTCTGAAGTAGGTGTAACACCTGATATAGAAGTTGCAGAAGGTTCAGATGATTTTAAATTTAATTCTGAAACCGATAATCAATTGAATTTTGCAATAAAATTACTCAACGGATAAATGTCGGACAATAAAGTAAATTTACCTCTTAGAAGTGGAGTTGGAATTGTTGTCCTGAATAAAGATAATAAAGTTTTTGTTGCAAAAAGAATTGATAATCAAAAAAATTTTTGGCAGATGCCCCAAGGTGGTGTTGATAAGGGTGAGGACTATTTAACTGCTGCTTACAGAGAACTGGAAGAAGAAACTAGTATAAAAAATGTTGAACTAATTAAAGAGTGTGATGGATTAATCTCTTATGAATTGCCAAAAAACTTATTAGATATAATTTGGAAAGGTAAGTATAGGGGTCAGGAACAAAAGTGGTTTATAATGAGATTTTTAGGGCAAGATAACGAGATTGATATTAAGACTAAACATCCTGAATTTTGTGAATGGAAATGGATTGATCTTGAAAGTATAACTGACCTAGTTGTAGACTTTAAGCTACATGTATACAAAGATGTTAAAGAAAAAGTAAAAGAAATTCTTAATTAAGAGTTTTTAACACATCAATTTTTTGATCAACTAAGTATTTATTTTGATCTGTAATGTCACTATTTTTTGAACTTTCTTCTGCTTGAGCAAGTAGTTCACTAATTTTATCTTTATCAATATCTTTAATATTAAAAATAGAACTTGTTAGAACTGATAAATTATTATTCTTAAATTCAACAATTCCATCCTCAACGTAATAATTGTCTTCTCCTGATTTAGAAAAGATTTTAATAATTCCTGGCTTTAAAAATGAAATAATTGAGATATGGTCCTTTAAAATCCCCATTTCCCCTTCAAAAGCAGGCACAACAACTTCTGTTACATCTTCTTTTGAAAGAAAAGATTTTTCTGGGTTTACGATTTCTATTTTGAACTCTTCACTCATTATGCGGCAGTATCTTTCGCCATTTTTTCTGCTTTTTCTATAGCTTCTTCAATTGTACCCACCATATAAAATGCAGCTTCTGGTAAATGATCATATTCACCATTACATATTGCAGCAAAACCTTTAATTGTAGATTCTAAATCTACTAATTTTCCTGGAGAACCAGTAAAGACTTCGGCAACAAAGAAAGGTTGTGATAAGAATCTTTGAATTCTTCTAGCTCTAGCTACTGTTAATTTATCTTCTTCAGATAATTCATCCATTCCTAAAATCGCAATAATATCTTGTAGTGATTTATAAGTTTGAAGAATTTTTTGCACTTCTCTGGCAACTCTGTAATGCTCATCTCCAACTATTCTAGGATCTAAAATTCTAGAAGTAGAATCTAGAGGATCTACTGCTGGATAAATTCCAATTTCAGCTATTTGTCTAGACAATACAGTTGTTGCATCTAAGTGAGCAAAAGATGTAGCAGGCGCAGGGTCAGTTAAATCATCTGCTGGTACATAAATCGCTTGTACAGATGTAATAGAACCTTTGTTAGTTGTTGTAATTCTTTCTTGAAGGTTACCCATGTCTGTTGCAAGTGTAGGCTGATATCCAACAGCTGAAGGAATTCTTCCTAATAATGCAGAAACTTCTGAACCTGCTTGAGTAAATCTAAAAATGTTATCAACAAAGAATAATACATCTTGTCCTTCTTGGTCTCTAAAATATTCAGCTACAGTTAAACCTGTTAAAGCAACTCTTGCTCTAGCCCCTGGGGGTTCATTCATTTGACCATACACTAGTGCCGCTTTTGATCCTGGACCTTCTGGCTTAATAACGCCTGAATCTATCATTTCGTGATAAAGGTCATTTCCTTCTCTAGTTCTTTCTCCAACACCAGCAAACACAGAAAATCCACCATGAGCTTTTGCTACGTTGTTAATTAATTCCATAATAAGTACTGTCTTACCAACACCCGCACCTCCAAATAAACCAATTTTTCCTCCTTTGGCATATGGTGCTAATAGATCAACTACTTTAATTCCTGTAACTAGAATTTCTGTCTCTGTTGATTGATCACTAAATTCAGGTGCCGCTCTGTGAATTGGCCATTTCTCTTTTGTTTTAACTTCACCTTTTTCATCAATAGGTTCACCTATTACATTTATAATTCTTCCTAAAGTTTCTGGACCAACTGGAACTTGAATGGGAGCACCTGTTGCCGTTACTTCGTCTCCTCTTTTTAATCCTTCAGTGGCATCCATTGCAATTGTTCTAACACTTGATTCACCAAGGTGTTGTGCAACCTCTAAAACTAATCTGTTGTCTCCATTTTTACATTCTAATGCTGATAAAATTTCTGGTAATTCTCCATCAAATTTTACGTCTACTACTGCTCCAATGATCTGTGTGATTTTTCCTTTGCTCATAATTATAAACTTTCCGCTCCTGATATGATTTCAATTAGTTCTTTTGTAATAGCTGCTTGACGACTTCTATTATACTCAATAGTAAGCTTGTCAACCATTTCACCTGCGTTTCGAGTTGCACTATCCATTGCGCTCATTCTTGAACCCTGTTCGCTAGCTGAATTTTCTAACATCGCTTTAAAAATCTGAGTAGAAATATTTTTAGGCAATAAATTGCTTAAAATTTCATCTTCATCTGGTTCAAATTCATAATTATCCTCAGAAGAATTTTCTTCTGCTTCAGATGTTTTTAAAGGAATTATTTGTTGTTCTTGAGGTATTTGAGTGATTACATTTTTAAATTTATTATAAAAAATTGTACACACATCAAATTCCTCTTTTTCAAAGTTTTCAATTATCATTTTTCCTACTTTTTCAGCATCTAGATAATTGATAGTTTTTGAATCTTTAAAAGATATTCTCTCTACAATATCATCTTTATAAACTCTTTTTAATTGATCATATCCCTTAGATCCAACAGTTATAATCTTTAAAGTTTTTCCCTCATCAGATATTTTTTTAAAATATGCTTTAGCTTTTTTAATAATATTTGTATTAAAACCACCACATAGACCACGGTCAGATGTTAACACAATACATAAATGTACCTTATCTTCACCTGTTCCGGAAAGGAGCTTAGGTGCATTTTCCTTATCAGAAATACCACTAGATAAATTAAGAATAATGTTATTCATTTTTTCAGAATAAGGTCTTCCCTTTTCAGCATTTTCTTGTGCTCTTCTAAGTTTAGCAGCCGCAACCATTTTCATGGCTTTGGTAATTTTTTGTGTAGACTTTACACTCGCTATTCTTTTTTTTAAGTCGTCTAGTGTTGCCATATTTTAAGAATTAAAGTTCTTCTTAAGTTCCATGATAGTTTCAACTAATGATTTTTCAGTATCTTCTTCAAGCTTACCTGAGCTTAATACAGATTCTAAAATTTCTGGTTTTTCAGATTTACATTTTTCAATAATCTTAGATTCGAACTCAGCAATATCTTTAAGTTCTACATCATCCAAATAACCTTTAACTCCACAGAAAACTGAAATTACTTGCTCAGCAACTGTCATAGGAGAATATTGTTTTTGTTTTAGAAGTTCAGTTAGTTTTGAACCTCTATTTAAAAGTTTTTGTGTTGATGCATCTAAATCCGATCCAAATTGTGCAAAGGCAGCCATTTCTCTATATTGAGCAAGCTCCAGCTTCATTGAACCAGAAACTTTTTTCATTGCTTTTGTTTGTGCTGCAGATCCAACTCTAGAAACTGATAGACCTACGTTAATCGCTGGTCTAATTCCTTGGTTAAATAATTCTGTTTCAAGAAATATTTGACCATCTGTAATTGATATAACGTTAGTAGGAATAAAAGCAGATACGTCTCCACCTTGTGTTTCAATTATTGGAAGAGCAGTTAATGAACCTCCACCATGCTCATCACTAAGTTTGGCTGCTCTCTCAAGTAATCTACTGTGTAAATAAAATACATCTCCTGGATAAGCTTCTCTTCCTGGAGGTCTTCTTAATAAAAGTGACATTTGTCTATAAGCTACAGCCTGTTTAGATAAATCATCATAAATGATTAATGCATGCATACCATTATCTCTATAGTATTCACCCATAGTGCAGCCCGTATATGGCGCTAAAAACTGAAGTGGTGCTGCGTCTGAAGCGGTAGCGGCTACAATTGTTGTATATTCCATTGCACCAGCTTCTTCTAAAGTTTTTTGAATTTGTCTAACTGTAGATCTTTTTTGACCTATAGCGACATAGATACAATAAAGTTTTTGCTTCTCATCACCAGATTCATTTATTTTTTTCTGGTTAATGATTGCATCGATAGCAACTGCAGTTTTTCCAGTTTGTCTATCACCAATAATTAATTCACGCTGTCCTCTTCCAACTGGAACTAGACTGTCAATTGATTTTAAGCCTGTTTGCATTGGTTCACTAACAGATTGTCTTGGAATAATTCCAGGAGCTTTTACTTCAACTCTACTTCTTTTAGTTGCTTTATCTAAAGCACCTTTACCGTCGATTGGATTTCCCAATCCATCAACAACTCTTCCTAATAATTCTTTTCCAACAGGTGCATCAACAATACTTCCTGTTCTTTTAACAACATCACCTTCTTTAATTTTTCTGTCATCTCCAAAAATTACAACTCCAACATTTTCACTTTCTAAGTTTAGAGCCATTCCCTTTGATCCATCTGAAAATTCTACCATCTCTCCAGCTTGAACATTGTCTAATCCATATACTCTAGCAATACCATCTCCTACAGACAAAACCTGACCAACCTCAGTCACTTCTGCTTTATCGCCAAATTTTTTAATTTGTTCTTTTAATATCTTTGTTACTTCTGATGGGTTTATATCCATTTATGCCTCTATCATCCTATTTTCGATTTGTTGTAATTTATTTTTAATGGAAGTGTCCACCATTGTGCTTCCGACTTGCACAATCAAACCCCCAATTAAACTTGCATCGTGTTTGTAGTTTAATTTTATTTTTGAACTAAAGTTTTTAGTCAATTCTTCTTTTATGTTGTTAATTTCATTTTCAGTAAGATCTTTTGCAGAAGTTAATTCTGCTTTTAATTCACCTCTTTTGACTGAACATGTCTCAACAAAGCTTTTTAGAATTTTATCCACGTAAAAGAATCTTCTTTTAGATATTAGAAAGCTTAAAAATTTGGTTAATAATTCATTTATTTTATATTGTTCTGAAATTTTACTTAGAGCATTCAATTGGTCTTCTTTGTTGTTTGTTGGATCTTTGATTAAAGATTTAAAATCTTCACTTAAAGCAATTAAATTAATAATTGAAGCAGAATGAACCTCAATCTCACTTAAATTATTAGCTTCTATTGCTAATTCATAAAGTGCCAGAGAGTATCTACCTGCCGATGTTTCAGAAAAACCTTTATTTTTGCTCAATTTATTGTTCCTTATAAATATTTGAAGATTTATTAAATTTCTGTTTTAATTAACATATGACCCTATTCTCTTCAAGTCACACATTGTCTAAAAGTGTTATTTTTTGACCGTTAATTGAAGTTTATTGGATCAACATCAACTGTTAGTTTCATTCCAGTGGGAAATTTGAATTTTTCAATGGTTTTGGCTAATGAATTCTGCACTTTTAGAGATTTTCTACCTCTGATCAAAAGTCTTACTCTGAACTTTCTTTTTAATCTAAATATAGGTGCATTCACAGGGCCAAGAACCCTTCCTTCGACAGCACTTTCTATAAAAACTTTAAACTTATAAGCCTCTTTTTCAAGTTCTCTTTCATTGCTGCCAGTAATTATTAAAGCAATAAATCTCTGAAACGGTGGAAGATTATTTTCCCTTCTAATTTCAAGTTCTTTATCTAAAAAAATATCAGGATCTTTATTTGTAATGTCTGTTATCATTTTGGTATCTAAATTATAAGTTTGAAAATAAACAGTTGCTGGCTTTCCTGTTCTTCCTGCTCTACCTGAAAGTTGGTGATATAATTGTAAATTCTTTTCTGCGCCCCGTAAGTCATGGCCTTGTGATGATAAATCGATATCAACAACAACAATACAATTTAAACTAGGAAAGTGGAATCCTTTAGAAATTAATTGAGTTCCAATTAAAATTTGAATTTTATTATCTATAATTTTTTCCAGAACATCTGCTGAACTTTTTTTATTCATTGTATCGCTAGAAAATATAGTTGTTTCCTTGGTGGGGAAAATTTTTTTTACTTCTTCAGATATCCTTTCAACTCCAGGCCCACTAAAAATAAAATCACATTTTCCCTCTTTAGAGCAATCTCTATTTAGTAAAGCTTTGTATCCACAGTAGTGACATAATAAATTTTGTTTGTTTTTGTGATAAACCAAATTTATTGAACAATTTGGACATGAGTAACTAGTAAAACATTTTTTACATAATACATGGGGTGAAAATCCTCTTCTATTTAAAAAAAATAATACTTGATCTTTTTTTTCAAGATGAAATTTTACTTTCTCAATTGTTTCTTTTGATATCCAAGATTGAGATTCTAACTTTGAATTATTAAGATTAATTATTTCATATTTTGGTAAAGATGCATTTAAATATCTTTGATCAAGTTTTGATAAACTGTATTTGCCTTTTTTAATATTGTCATAAGTTTCAATAGAGGGGACAGCTGTTATTAAATTAATTGGAATATTTTCAAAGGATGCTCTAGAAATTGCCATGTCTCTTGCATTATAAGTTACTCCCTCATCTTGTTTATAAGATTGATCATGTTCTTCATCAACAATGATTAATCCTAGTTTTTTAAAAGGTAAAAACAATGAGGACCGAGCACCAATTACAACTTGAATTTTATCATTTGCTATTCCACTCCAAATAATTTCTTTATTTTTTTTTGTAATACCTGAGTGCCACACAGCAGGCTTGAATCCAAAAAATTCTATAAATTTATTTTGAAATTGTCCTGTTAATCCAATTTCTGGCAGTAGAATTAACCCTTGAAAACCCTTATTAATTATCTCTTTTAAAGCCTCAAAATAAACCATCGTTTTACCAGACCCTGTAGTGCCCTGTAAAACATGAACTCTAAATTTTTGATTTAATACATTCATTTTTTTTAATGAATCTTTTTGCTCTTTAGAAAGTTTTATTTCATTTTCTTTGATGTCAATTTTGAATGACTCATAAGCTTCAATTGGTAACTTTTCTATAGCACCACTACTTAGTAATAATAACTTTAATGCCATACCTTTAGGTGTCATATTGTATACTGAAAACCAGTTTAAGAATTTAATTGTATTTTTCTTTAATGACGGAACATCTAATTTTCTTAAAACTGTTTTAATTGCAAAATTTTTATTTGTTTTTTTTTCAAAGTCATCCCACACAACTCCCGTCACTTCTGACTTTCCAAAGGGTACCACTACATAGTCCCCAACTTTTAAAGTTAAATCAGAATTGTATGTAAAGGGATGATTAAAAATATTTGGTATAAGAATCGGTACTTTCATATCTTTATAATATGAAAATACTTTAAGAGTGTATTGCTCTTTTATCTACTGATAACGCTGCTTCTTTTACTGCTTCAGAAAATGTTGGGTGTGCATGACATGTTCTTGCGATATCTTCAGCGCTAGCACCAAACTCCATTGCAACTCCAATTTCTCCAATTAATTCACCTGCATGAGGTCCAATAATATGTGCTCCTAGAACTCTATCTGTTTTTTCATCAGCTAGGATTTTAACAAAACCTTCTGCTTCATCAATTGCTTTGGCTCTTGAATTTGCCATAAATGAAAATTTACCAATTTTGTATTTTATATTTGCTTCTTTTAATTGCTCTTCTGTTTTCCCAATTGAAGCAACTTCTGGTGTTGTGTAAATAACTCCAGGAATGATATCATAATTAACATGTCCTGATTGTCCTGCGATATTTTCTGCAACTGCAATACCTTCATCTTCAGCTTTGTGCGCTAACATTGGTCCATCTATTACATCACCAATTGCATAAACATTACTTACATTTGTTTGAAAGCTTTTATTTGTTATAATTCTTTTCTTTTCATCCAATTCAACACCAATTGCTTCTAAATTTAAATTGTTAGTGTTAGGTTTTCTGCCAACAGATATAAGAACAACATCACAATCAAAATTTATTTTTTTTCCATCTTTGTCAGATGTTGAAACACTAGCTCCATTGGTGTTTTTAGTAATTCCCTCTACTTTAGTTTGCATGTGGAAGTTAATTCCTTGTTTCTTTAAAATTTTCATAAATTCTGAAGATATTTCTCTATCCATTCCTGGCGTAATATGATCAAGAAATTCTACCACATGAACTTCAGCACCTAATCTAGACCAAACAGATCCCATCTCTAATCCTATATAACCTCCACCAACTACAACCATTTTTTTTGGAACCGATTGCAGAATTAATGCACCTGTTGAAGATATAATTATTTTTTCATCAAATTTCATTCCTGGCAATTCTACTGGTACAGATCCTGTACTAATTACCGTTTTATCTGCTTCAATTATAGTTTCTTTTTTTTGATCATCTAATATTGAGATTTTATTTGCAGATTTAAAGCTTCCAGTGCCCTTAAAATAAGTGACTTTATTTTTCTTAAATAAAAATTCTACACCTTTAGTTAATATTGTTACTGCTTTATCCTTATTTTGCATCATTTTTTGAAGATTAAGTTTTACCTCACCCACTTCTATGCCAAGTTTAGAAAAATTTTGTGCCTTATGATAATTTTCAGAAATATTTAATAAATTTTTAGAAGGTATGCACCCAACATTTAAACAAGTTCCACCTAATGAACCTCTTGATTCTATACATGCTGTTTTAAGTCCCAATTGTGCCAATCTTATTGCACAAACATAACCTCCCGGACCACCACCTATTACAACTGCTTGAAATTTATCTGACATTTAAATATTTAAAAATAACCTTCTTGGATCCTCTAAGTTTTCTTTAACCATTTTTAAGAACGATACTGACTCTTTTCCGTCTATAATTCTGTGATCATAAGACAAGGCAAGATACATAATAGGTCTAATTTTAATCTCACCATCAACTACCATTGGTCTCTCAACTATATTGTGCATACCTAACACACCAGATTGAGGTAAATTTAATATTGGAGTAGATAACATTGAGCCATAAACTCCACCATTACTAATTGTAAAAGTTCCACCTTGAAGGTCTTCTATGGTTATTTTTCCATCTCTAGCTTTTTCAGAAATAGTTTTAATATTTTTTTCGATATCAGCAAATGATAATTGATCTGCATCTCTTAATACTGGTACTACTAATCCCTTTTCAGTTCCTACTGCAAAACTCATATTATAATAATTTTTATAAATAATTTCGTCTCCGTCAATTTCAGCATTAACTGATGGGTACATTTTTAGTGCTGCAACACATGCTTTTACAAAAAATGACATAAACCCTAATTTAATTCCATACCTGCTTTGGAAGTCTTCCTGGTTCTCTTTTCTCATTTCCATTATACCAGTCATATCAACTTCATTAAAGGTTGTTAATAATGCTGCATTTTCTTGTGCTTGTTTTAATCTTTTTGCAATTGTCTGTCTAAGCCTAGACATTTTAATTCTCTCTTCTTGACCATATTTAATTTTTCTTTCTGATGGTTGTGGGTTCTCTCCCATCATGCTAATTAGGTCACCTTTAAGAATTCTACCCTCTTTACCAGAGCCACTAACTTTTTTTAAATCAATTTTATTTTCAACTACCATTTTTCTTACAGCTGGTGAAAGTATTTCATTATTTTTATTTGAAGAATCGGTTTTCTCTTCTTTAACCTCGTTGGTTAATATTAAAGGTTCTTCCTCCTCAGGTTCTTTAAAAACTTTAGGAACTTCTTTTTTAATTTCTAAATTAACTACATTATTTTCAGTTTTTTTAGGTTCAATTTTTGTAATTATTTTTTTTTCAGATGGTTGAGTTCCATTTTGACTTATCGTACCAAGAAGAGCACCTACTTCTACAGTTTCACCATCTTTTGAAGATATTTCAGATAAAACTCCATCTATGGGAGATGGAACTTCTAAATTAACTTTATCAGTTTCTAATTCTACAATTGCCTCATCTGCTTGAACTGTATCACCCTCTTGCTTAAGCCACTTAGCGACTGTCGCCTCAGTAATGCTTTCTCCTAGAACTGGTACTAAAATTTTTTCACTCATTTTTATTCAAAAACCTTGTTAATAATTTCTTGTTGTTGTGAAATATGCCTTTTTGCAAACCCTGTTGCAGGAGATGCGTCTGGACTTCTTCCTATATAAGAAATTTCCTTATTATTAGCGTTAATAGTTTCTAATGTCCATTGTATATAATCCCTTACAGAAAACCATGCTCCCATATTTTTTGGTTCTTCCTGGCACCAATAAAATTTAGCATTTTTTGCATACTTTTTGATTTCTTTAACTAAACTTTTAACTGGAAAAGGATAAAGTTGTTCAACTCTGTACAACACTACATCATCCTTTTTCAATTTCTCTCTGGCATCTAGCAGATCAAAATAAACTTTTCCTGAACATAGAATTACTTTTTTAATTTTTGAGCTTTCTTTTAATTTTATAAATCCATTTTCTTCATCTAGTGCATGATCCCATAAAATTCTGTGGAAAAATGTATCTTTATCAAAGTCTTCTATATTTGAAACACAGTGTTTGTTTCTTAATAAAGATTTTGGAGTCATTATTATTAGTGGCTTTCTAAATTCTCTATGCATTTGACGTCTTAAAGCATGAAAGTAGTTTGCAGGTGTTGTACAATTTACTATCTGCATATTATCATTAGCACATAGTTGTAAAAACCTTTCTAGTCTTGCTGAAGAGTGTTCTGGTCCTTGGCCTTCATAACCATGAGGTAGAAGCATTACTAGCCCAGATGCCCTTGTCCATTTTCTCTCTCCTGATGCTATAAATTGATCTATTACTACTTGTGCGCCATTTGCAAAATCACCAAATTGTGCTTCCCACATTGTTAGAGTGTTTGGCTGAACTAAACTATAACCATATTCAAAACCTAAAACTGCTAATTCTGATAAAAAACTATCTACTATTTCATATCGTTTTTGAACTTTTGAAATATTATTTAGAGGAACATATCTAGAGTTATCTTCTTGATTTCTTAGAACTGAGTGTCTTTGACTAAACGTTCCTCTTCCTGAATCTTGCCCAACCAATCTTACTGGATAACCTTCTTCTAATAATGAGCCAAATGCCAAAGCTTCAGCTGTTGACCAATCTATACCTTTGCCATCTGATACTGATGCTCTTCTAGTATTTAAAATTTTAATTATAGTTTTGTGTAAATTTAATTCCTCTGGTGTTGAATTAATCTTTTCTGAAATTTCTAAAAGTTTTTTCTGGTCAAAACCACTTACACCTCTTTTATCCTTTCCTTTTTCTGGTTTATATCTTGACCAACTTCCCTCATACCATTCAATTTTTGGTTTATAATCTTTTGCATTTTTGTATTGATCATCTAGTAAGCTTTTAAACTCAGTTTTAAACCTTTTAAGTTCATCCTCTGAAAGTGTATTTTCATTTACTAATTTGCTTCCATATACTTCTACTGGTGTAGGGTGTGATCTAATTTTTTTATACATTAATGGTTGAGTAAATGAAGGTTCATCTCCTTCATTATGACCAAACCTTCTGTAGCAGATTATATCAACAACAACGTCTCTGTTAAATTTTAATCTAAATTCTGTTGCAATTCTTGTCGCATAAACAACTGCTTCTGGGTCATCACCATTTACGTGAAGTATTGGGGCATCTACCATTTTTGCAACATCTGATGGATATGGTGATGATCTTGCAAACCTTGGGCTTGTAGTAAAACCTATTTGATTATTAACAATAAAATGAATTGTTCCACCCGTATTATGGCCAGGCAAGCCAGACATTGCAAAACATTCAGCCACAACACCTTGGCCTGCAAATGCTGCATCACCATGTATTAAAATAGGTAAAACTTTATTTCTTTCTTTGTCTTCATGAAAAAATTGTTTTCCTCTTGTCTGTCCTAATACAACAGGATTAACTGCCTCTAAGTGCGAGGGGTTATCTGTAAGACCAACATGTATAGAATTTCCATCAAATTTTCTATCCGACGATGCTCCTAAATGGTATTTTACGTCTCCCGCTCCTTCTTCTCCTGTTGTTTGAACGTCTCCCGCAAATTCATTGAATATTCTTTTGTATGATTTTTGTAAAACGTTTGCTAGCACGTTGAGCCTACCTCTGTGAGACATTCCAATTTTAACTTCTTTAGCTTCTGATTGACCAGCAATTTTAATAATTTGTTCTAAAGCAGGGATTAAGCTTTCTCCTCCATCCAATCCAAATCTTTTTGTACCAACATATTTTGTATGTAAAAATTTTTCAAATCCCTCAGCTTGAATAAGTTTGTTTAAAATAGCTTCTTTACCATTCTTTGTAAATTGAAGAAAGTTCTCATCCTGCTCAATTCTATCTCTAAGCCATTTTCTTTCAGTTGGGTTTGATATATGCATATATTCATAACCAATTGGCCCACAATAAGTTTTGTTTAAAAAACTTAATATTTCTCTTACAGTAGAGTGCTCTTTATTTATTACACCATCTAAATAAATTTTCTCCTTATAATCTTCTTTTTTGAACCCATAATATTCAGGATGTAATTCATCCAAATACTCTGTTTTCATCATTCCAAGTGGGTCAAGCTTTGCTAATAAATGTCCCCTTTGTCTATAGGCCCTAATTAATGCAACAGCTCTAATTGAGTTAAGATTACTTTTGATTGAATCTTTTGAATTAACTTTTGTATCATTACTTCCATTAGAAAGTTTTTTTTCATCTTCTTCGATTCTTTTTTCAATTTCATCAATATCAATTTTTTGTTTTATACTCCATGATGGTCCATTAATTTCCTTGGCAATCACACTTAGATCTTCACCTATACCCTCAAAGTAATGCTGCCAACTTTCAGGGAGATCTTTGTCTTTATTGATAAATCTTAAATACATTTGTTCTATAAATGCACTATTTGATTTACTAAGAAATGACGTTTTCTCGAATTCGAGATTTTTTGATGATGACATCTATTTTATTGATATAATATCAGATAAATAATTTTCAATTAGATAATTTATTAAATAATGTTTTGCCTAGTTCAGACGGTGATTTTGCAATTGTAATCCCACATTCTTCCATTTTTTTAATCTTATCCTCTGCTCCACCCTTACCACCTGAGATAATAGCTCCTGCGTGCCCCATAGTTCTTCCGGGGGGTGCTGTTATTCCAGCTACAAATCCAACCATTGGCTTTTTTATTTTGTGGTTTTTAACAAATTCAGCTGCTTCTTCTTCTGCAGAACCACCAATTTCTCCTATCATAAGAATAGATTCCGTCTCATCATCATTTAAAAATAAATCCAAACAATCAATAAAGTTTGTTCCATTTATTGGATCTCCACCAATACCTATACAAGTAGATTGTCCTAATCCGTTTTCAGTTGTTTGTGCAACCGCTTCATAAGTTAAAGTTCCAGATCTTGAAACAATTCCCACAGAACCTTTCTTGTGAATATTTCCAGGCATAATTCCAATTTTACATTCATCAGGAGTAATTATTCCTGGACAGTTAGGTCCTATCAATCTGCTTTTTGAATTATTTAATTTTTGTTTGACACGAAGCATATCTTGAATTGGTATACCTTCAGTAATACAAACTATAAGCTCAATAGATGCATCAATAGCTTCTATTATGGCTGCTGCTGCGAATTTTGCTGGCACATAAATCATAGTTGCATCTGCACCAACTTCTTTTTTAGCTTCAGCTACAGTATTAAATACTGGACGTTCAAGATGTTTTTGTCCTCCTTTTTTGGGAGTAACTCCACCTACAAGATTTGTTCCATATTTTAATGCTTGTTCAGAATGAAAAGTACCATGTGCACCTGTAAAACCTTGACATATAACTTTTGTATTTTTATTAATTAAAACTGACATTCTATTTTATAGCCTCTACTATTTTTTTTGCAGCATCATCTAAATTTTCTGCTGAAATTAATTTTAATCCTGAATTATCTAAAATTTCTTTTCCTTCTTTAAAGTTTGTTCCTGCAAGTCTAACTACTAATGGAACGCTTATATTTATCTCTTTAGCAGCATCAACAACACCTTGAGCAAGAACATCACATCTCATTATTCCACCAAAAATGTTTATTAATATGCCTTTAACGTTTTTATCTGAAAGAATTATTTTTAACGCAGCAGAAACTTTTTCTTTTGAAGCTCCACCACCAACATCTAGAAAATTTGCTGGCTCTTCACCATATAATTTAATTATATCCATTGTTGCCATTGCTAAACCTGCTCCATTAACCATACAACCAATGCTTCCATCTAATTTTATATAAGCAAGATCATGTTTGCTCGCTTCTATTTCTGCTGGATCTTCTTCATTTAAATCTCTTAACTCTATAATTTCAGGATGTCTAAATAGCGCGTTAGAATCAAAATTAACCTTTGCGTCTAAGCAGATTATATTTTTTTCTTTAGTTAATATTAGTGGGTTAACCTCAACCATATTAGCATCCGTGCCTAAAAACATATTATATACTGATTTAATTAGTGCTATTGCTTGCTTTTTTGCATCATCAGTTAAACTATAAATTTTAATTATTTTCTCACAATCAGCATCTGAGATTTCATTAACAATATCTACTTTTGTTGTTATAATTTTTTCAGGCGTTTTATCTGCAACCTCTTCAATATCCATTCCACCTTGATCACTAGAAATAAATACAATTTTTGAACTTGCTCTATCAATTAAGCACGATAGATAAAATTCTTTATCTATGTTGGAAGATACTTCCACATATAATCTTTTTACTTCTCTACCTTCAGGGCCAGTTTGATGTGTTACAAGTGTTTTTCCCAATAATTCTTTTGCTGCAACACCTAGCTCTTCAATAGTATCTAAAATTTTTACACCTCCTGCTTTACCTCTTCCACCAGCATGGATTTGTGCTTTCAATACAAACTTTTCTGTTTTTAATGATTTTGCTTTTTCAAGCAACTCATCAACTGTGAAACCAAAAACACCTTCAGGCACAACTGCTCCATATTCTTTTAGGATTTTTTTTGCTTGGTGTTCATGAATGTTCATGATTTATTTAGATAGGTCTGGGTCTATTTTTGATGCAGCTTCCCATAATGCTTTCACAGCATCTATCGAGTGCATAAATTCTTTTTTTTCTTTTTCATCCAAGTCAATTTGCTCTATTTTTTCAACACCAGCTTTACCAATTATTACTGGTACACCGGCATAAACATCACTAACTCCATATTCTCCATTTAAATGAACTGCACATGGAAGTAATTTTTTTTCATCTTTTAAATATGCTTCTGCCATTTGCACTCCCGAAGCTGCTGGTGCATAAAATGCAGAACCTTTTTCTAAATATTTAACAATCTCAGCTCCTCCATCTCTAGTTCTTTGGTTAATTTCTTCTAATCTTTCTAGAGATATTTTTCCTTCTTTAACTAAGTCTAGTAATGGCTTACCTAAAACTTTTGTGAATCTTGGTAAAGGAACCATTGTATCTCCATGACCTCCCATAACCATTGCTTCAATTTCTTTTACAGGAACATTCAACTCTAAAGATAAAAACAATTTAAATCTCGAGCTATCTAAAATTCCTGCCATTCCAACTACTTTATTTGCTGGTAACCCTGAAAATTTTTGAAAGGCCATCACCATGACGTCTAACGGATTAGTGATACATATAACAAATGCATTAGGTGCATTTTTTTTAACACCTTCTGCTACTTGTTTAATAATTTTTAAATTAATACCTAATAAATCATCCCTACTCATTCCTGGTTTTCTTGGAATGCCTGCAGTGATTATTATTACATCAGAATCTTTTATATCTTCATAGTTGTCTGTTCCTGAAAATTTTACATTAAAGCCATCAACAGAAGAAGATTGAGCAATATCTAAAGCTTTACCTTTAGCTATGCCACTTGCAACGTCAAACAATACAACTTCATTAGCAACTTCTTTAGTTCCAATTAAGTGAGCTAAAGTGCCCCCAATTTGACCTGCTCCTATTAAAGATATTTTTTTCATTTTTTCCTTATTTCATTGTTGGCATGATAAATTCTGGATTAGATCTTATTCCAGAGGGCCATCTTGATGTTACTGTTTTAAGTTTTGTATAAAATTTAATTCCTTCAGCACCATGCATTGCACTGTCTCCAAATAATGATCTTTTCCATCCACCAAAACTATGAAAAGCCATTGGCACAGGTATTGGAACATTAATTCCAACCATACCGACTTGAATTTTACTAGCAAATGTTCTGGCTGAATCACCATCTCTTGTATAAATGCTTACTCCATTACCATACTCATGATCATTAATTAGTTTTGTTGCTTCTTCAAAAGTTTTAACTCTTATGACTGATAAAACAGGTCCAAATATTTCTTCTTTATAAATTCTCATATCTTTTTTAACATGATCAAATAAACAGCCGCCTATAAAGAAGCCATTTTCATATCCTTGAAGTTTTATATTTCTTCCATCAACAATTAATTTAGCACCTTCTTCAACTCCAAGATCAACGTAACTTTTTACTTTTTCTAAATGTTCTTTAGTAACTAGTGGACCCATCTCAGATGTTTTGTCCATACCAGGCCCTACCTTCAATGCTTCAGCTTTTTTTGATAAACGAGCAACTAACTCATCTCCTATATCACCTACAGCTACTGCTACTGATTGTGCCATACATCTTTCTCCTGCTGACCCATATGCAGCACCCATTAATCCATTTACTGCGCCATCAAGGTCACAGTCAGGCATTACAACTAAATGGTTTTTTGCACCACCTAAAGCTTGAACTCTTTTTTCATTTTTTGCAGAATTTTCATAGATATATTTAGCAATTGGTGTTGAACCTACAAAGCTTACAGCTTTGACATCTTTGTTTGTTAAGATTGCATCAACAGAACTCTTTATCTCCATTAACAACATTAAAAACACCATCTGGTAATCCAGCTTCTGTTAGTAGTTCTGCAAGTCTTAGTGGACAAGATGGATCTTTTTCTGATGGTTTTAAAATAAATGTATTACCACAAGCTATAGCAATAGGAAACATCCACATCGGTACCATTGCTGGAAAATTAAAAGGTGTAATACCAGCAACTACTCCGAGTGGTTGACGCATTGACCAGCTATCCACATTAGTTCCTACATTTTCTGAAAATTCTCCTTTAAGTAAATGTGGAATTCCACATGCAAACTCAACTACTTCTAGTCCTCTTGTTAAAGAACCTTTGGCATCTTCATAAACTTTACCATGTTCTGAAACTATTAATTTTGTAAGTTCATCAGTATTTTTTTCTATTAACTCTTTAAATTTGAACATCACTCTTGCTCTTTGAAGGGGGGGTTTCTGTGACCAAGTTTCAAAAGCTTTTTTTGCTACTTCTACAGCTTGATCAAGGTCAGTTTTGCTAGCTAACCTTACTTCGGATTCTTGTTCACCCGTTGCAGGATTGAAAATTTTGCTTTTTCTGTCAGATGAGCCTGAAATTAGCTTTCCACCAACAAAATGTTCTAATAAATTCATGAATGGTGTTATTTAAAGGGGTAATTAGCTTGTTGCAAGCATTTTTTTCAATTCAGCTATGGCTTTTGCTGGATTTAATCCCTTAGGACAAGCATTGGTGCAATTCATAATAGTATGACATCTATACAACTTAAGTTCATCAGCTACTTTTTTTAATCTCTCTTTTCTTTCATCATCTCTACTATCTACTATCCACCTATAAGCTTGAAGCAAAACTGCAGGACCTAAAAATTTATCCTCATTCCACCAATAGCTTGGACAAGAAGTGGAGCAACATGCACACATGATACATTCGTATGCACCATCTAATTTTTTTCTATCTTTTTGAGATTGAATAATTTCTGTAGTTTCAACTTTTGTATTTGTTTTCAACCAAGGCTCAATTGATTCATATTGTTTGTACAATCCACTTAAGTCCCCAATTAAATCTTTTTTAACTTTTAGGTGAGGTAGTGGATAAATATTTATATCTCCTTCAATTTCTGAATGAGGTTTTGTGCATGCTAAACCATTTTTCCCATCCATATTCATTGCACAAGATCCACAAACGCCATGTGCACAAGATCTACGATAAGCCAATGATGGGTCAATTTCGTTTTTAATCTTATTTAAAATATCCAATACTTTTGAAGGGCAGTTATCCATATCAACTTCATAAGTATCCACTCTTGGGTTTTCTCCATTTGAGGGATCCCATCTATAAACATTTACTTTTCTGATATTTTTTGATCCAGTTTTATCTTGATAATAGTTACCTTTTTGAACTTCTGAATTTTTAGGTAAATTTATTTGAACCACTAGTAAACTCTTTCCTGTGGTGGAAAGTATTGAACTTCATTTGTTAAAGTTGATTTAGTAACTGGTCTATAACCAATTTTTGAATCTTTTCCATTGCACCAAGCAATAGTGTGTTGCATAAATTTTTCATCATCTCTTTTTGGGAAATCTTCTCTTGCATGTGCACCTCTGCTCTCTTGTCTATTATAAGCAGAATCCACTGTTGTAATTGCTTGTCTTATCAAATTATCAAACTCCAATGTTTCCACTAAATCGGTGTTAAAAACAAGTGACTTATCTTTTACAGAAATTGATTCCATTCCATCGTATGCTTTTCTAATATCATCAACACCCTCTTTAAGTGTTTTTTCTGTTCTAAAAACAGCACACTTTGATTGCATAGTTTTTTGCATTGAAAGTCTAAGTTCTGCAGTACTGTTTTCACCATTAGAGTTTCTTAATTTATCAAATCTTTCTAAGCATTTTTCTGTTTCAGTCTCTCCTATATCCTCGTGTGGAGTTCCTGGTTTTACAAGTTCTGCAGCTCTTCTAGCTGCGGCTCTTCCAAATACAACTAGGTCAATTAAAGAATTAGACCCCAATCTATTTGCTCCATGAACAGAAACACAGGCAGCCTCACCAATTGCCATTAATCCTGGAACTGTTTCAGAATCATTGCCTGTTAATACTTCAGCTTTATAGTTTGTTGGGATACCTCCCATATTGTAATGAACAGTGGGCACTACTGGTATTGGCTCTTTAGTTACATCAACATTTGCAAATAATCTTGCTGCTTCCGTTATTCCTGGAAGTCTACTTTCAATAATACTTTTATCTAAATGACTTAAGTGTAAGTGAACATGATCCTGTTCTTTACCCACACCTCTTCCTTCATTAATCTCAATTGACATTGATCTACTTACTACATCTCTAGATGCTAAGTCTTTAGCTTTTGGTGCATAACGCTCCATAAATCTTTCACCTTTTGAATTAACTAAATAGCCACCTTCTCCTCTAACACCTTCAGAAATTAAAGTTCCATGTCCATAAATTCCTGTTGGGTGAAATTGTACAAATTCCATATCTTGTAATGGTAAACCTGCTCTTAAAACCATTGCATTTCCATCTCCAGTACAAGTGTGTGCTGAAGTTGCAGAATAATAAGCTTTTCCATAACCACCTGTTGCAATTATTGTACTATGAGCTCTAAATCTGTGAATTGTTCCATCATTTAAATTCCAAGCAATAAGACCTTTGCATTCACCATCTTTCATTAATAAATCTAGAGCAAAGTATTCAATAAAAAATTCAGTGTTATGTTTTAAAGCTTGTCCATAAAGGGTATGAAGTATTGCATGTCCAGTTCTATCTGCGGCTGCGCATGTTCTTTGAACAATTCCATTACCATAATTTTTTGTCATTCCACCAAAAGGTCTTTGGTAAATTTTACCATCATCAGTTCTACTAAATGGAACTCCATATTTTTCTAATTCTATAACAGCTGCTGGAGCTTCTTTACAAAGATACTCAATACTATCTTGGTCACCTAACCAGTCAGCCCCTTTGACAGTATCATACATATGCCAACGCCAATCATCTTCACCCATATTCCCTAAAGATGCAGAAATTCCTCCTTGAGCAGCAGAGGTATGACTTCTTGTTGGAAATACTTTTGAAATACAGGCTGTCTTTAAACCAGCTTCACTTAAACCAACAGCAGCTCTTAAGCCTGAGCCTCCCGCACCAAGTACGATAACATCATATTCATGGTCTATTATTTTATATGAGCTCATTAGTTTAAATTAAATATTACAATTATTGTGATTAATGGAACTAGTATAGCAAAAATATTGAGTGCTTTGTTTGCGACATTTTTGATTTTTTCATCCTGTATATAGTCTTCAAATACCTCACTAATACTTAAAGCTGAAAAAAAATAGGCAAAAACTAACAACAAAGAAACTAAAATTTTAGATGGCTGATTTGAAAAAAAATTAACAATATCAACATAATCTTTATTGAAAACTGAAACTAAATTTAAAATAAACCATGTCATTAATGGTATCAACACCACAGAGCTTATTCTCATCAATAGCCATTTTTTAGTCACGTTATTCATGCTAAATAAATTGCTTTCCAATTAAATAAATTAAAATTGTTAAAAAAAATGAACCAATGATCACGATTAATCCTGTTATCTTTGATACTTTTAATTCAAACCCATATCCTAGGTCCATAATTAAATGTCTTATTTCACTTAATATCTGAAAACTAAATGACCATGTTAAACCTAAAATTATGAATTTTCCTAAAATAGAATTTAAAAATACCTTAGTAAACTCATAACTATTTTCACCTAGTAGTAAGGATGCAATCCAAAAACAAATTATTGTTATGGCAGCTATATTTATTATTCCTGTAATTCTATGTGAAATAGATACTAAAGAAGATATGTGCCATCTGTAGATCTGAATATGTGGTGATAAAGGATTATTATTTTCCATTAAGATTGTTTTTAATTAAAGTTTCTGCAATTTCAACAGCATTCAATGCCGCTCCTCTAAGTAAATTATCAGAAACAATCCATAGGTTTAATGAATTCTTGTTAGTTTTATCTTCTCTTATTCTTGAAATATAAGTTTCGTCTCTACCTTCTGCTTCAATTGGAGTACTATATCCTCCATCTTCTCTTTTATCGTAAACTTTACAGCCCTCTGCTTTACTAAGAGTGTCTCTAACTTTTTCTAAAGAAAATGATTTTTCAAATTGAATATTTACTGACTCTGCATGAGAAACCATAACTGGAACTCTTACACATGTTGCTGTTAATTCTATTTTGTCACCAAGAATTTTTTTAGTTTCATTGGTCATTTTTAATTCTTCTTTAGTGTAACCATCATCTGCAAAAACATCGATGTGAGGAATGGCATTAAAAGCAATTTGTTTAGTAAAATTTCTAGGTTTAATTTGTTTATTTTCTAGGGATAATTTAGTTTGTTCTATTAGTTCATCCATAGGGTCTTTGCCACCACCTGAAACAGACTGATATGTCGAAACAACTATTCGTATAATATTGAATAAGTCATGTAACGGTTTAAGAGCAATTACTAACTGAGCTGTTGAGCAATTAGGGTTAGCAATTATATTTTTTTTCATACTCTTAATTGCTTCTGGATTTACCTGTGGAATAATTAATGGCACATCAGGATCCATTCTAAAAAAACTAGAATTATCTATAACTATTGAGTGCTTTGCTGCTTTTAAAGCATATTGTTCTGAAATTTTTCCACCTGCTGCAAAGAAAGTAATTTTAATTTTTGAAAAATCAAATGTTTCAAGGTTAAAGACCTCATGTTCTTTGCCACTAAAATTTATTTTTTGACCAGCACTTCTTGGTGAAGCAACTAAAAATAGTTCCTTTATAGGAAGTTTTTTTCTCTCTAGAACTTCGAGAATTTTTCTTCCAACATTACCTGTGGCTCCTACAATTGCTATATTCATGATGTTATTAGGCTTTTATACTAGATGAAGGGTAAATCGCAAACTTTTCCACGAAAAGTGTTGTCATTTATTTGAATTTTAAAGGTTTGAGATACTTCCCAGTAAGACTTCTGGATCATTGCTATTCCAATAACCATTTGAAAATGAGGTGAATAACAAGCCGATCTTAATTCACCAATTATATTATTTTTCTCATCATATAAATTTTTTGATCCTGTGAGACTAATTTCTTTTATATCAATTTTAATACCCATTAACTTCTTTTGGGCTCCTTTTGATTTAACTTCTTTTAATTTATCTTTTCCTAAAAAATTTATATCACTATCCAAACTAACATATTGATCAAAACCACATTCAAATGGATTATCACTGTTATCAAAATCATTTCCATAAGATAGTAACGCACTCTCAATTCTCTCTATTAAGTTTGGACACCCAGGTCCTACATTAAATTCTTTTCCAACTTCAAAAAGATAGTCATATAATTTTTGTCCTGACTCTGTATTTTGAACATAAACTTCATATCCACCTTGCTTAGACCATCCTGACCTTGCTATAAGATGCTTTGTTCCTTCAAAATCGAAATAATCAAATCCAAAGAATTTTAGTTCAGTAATTTTTTTTCCAAAAACTTTTTCCATTAATGCAAATGATTTCGGACCTTGTATTGCCATTATATCCACCACTGGTTCTATAATTTTAACATCAAATTTATGTCCAGACGCTAAACCTTTGGCAAAAAAAATTACATCCGAGTCTGCTATTGATAGCCACCATCTATTTTCATCCAGCTTTAGAACAACTGGATCATTAACTAAATTTCCATTTTCATCTATTATTGGACAATAATAACATCTCCCAATTTTAGATTTTGATAAATCTCTACATGTCATCAATTGCACTAACTCCGCAGAGTCTTTTCCTGATATTTCTACTTGTCTTTCTGCAGCAACATCCCATACTTGAACATGCTCTTTTAAATGTTTGTAACTATTTTCTATTGATCCAAATGCAGCAGGTAACAGCATATGATTATAAATTGTGTATGCTGTAACCCCTTGTTTCTCTATTCTTGCAGTATAAGGAGTACTTCTTAATCTTCTAGATTTTGCTATTGAAAAGTTTTTCATTTTTTTAAAAATTCAGAGATCTTTTCTCTCATTTCAAAAGCTTTTTCAAACATAATCATATGTCCACATTCTTTTATTATATGAGTTTTTGAATTAGGAATAAGTTCAGCAAATTTCTTGCCTTTTTCAAGGTTAACCATCTTATCTTGTTCACCAAAAATAAATAATGTGGGACACTTGATTGATTTTAAAGCCTCAGATCCATTTTTATAATTATTACAAGCTACAAGATCAATGGCTAAAACCTCCCTAATATCTCTTGGAGAATTAATAATTTTTTCTACAGGATTACCTCCAATAAACTTTTTAGAGTTTTCATAACTCCATTTCATCATTAATTTAACTGCTTTATCATCTCCACTCTCAGCAAGATCTATTAAATCTTGATTAACGGGCATTCTATAAGAACCACCAACAAATATTAAATTTTTAACTCTTTTTGGATATCTTGAATAATATTCCAATGCTTCCAAACACCCTTGAGAATGACCTATTATTGTTAATTCAGAAACATTAAGTTCTTTAAAAACTTTTTCTAACCAATCTGAAATTTCTTCTATCGATTTTAAACAATCACCCTCAGAATTTCCATGACCAGGTAAATCAATTGCTAAAACATTATAATTTTGATTTGATAAATACTGCTCTGTTAAAGACCAAACAATATGTGAGAGACCACTTCCATGAAGTAAAACTATTGTGACTTTTTTTTTATCAATACCTTGCCCTGAATCCGATACAAAGACATTCTTATTGTCTACCTGAAAGATCAACTTAATTCCTTAACTTTTTTTCTTAGTTCAAATTTTTGGATTTTTCCTGTTGAAGTTTTTGGTAAATCACAAAAAATAACACTTTTAGGGATTTTGAATCCAGCTAATGTTTCTCTACAAAAATCTATTATTTCTTTTTCAGTTGCTGGCTTATCTTTAATCAATTCAACAAAAGCACAAGGAGTTTCTCCCCATTTTTCATCAGGCTTAGCAACTACAGCTGCTAAAGAAACTGAAGGATGTTTTGCAATTGCATTTTCAATTTCTATTGAAGAAATATTTTCTCCTCCAGAAATAATAATATCTTTAGATCTATCTTGAATTTTAATATATCCGTCAGGATGGGTCACAGCTAAATCTCCTGAATGAAACCATCCACCTGCCATTGACCTATCTGTTGCTTCTTTATCTTTGTAGTAACCCTTCATTACGATATTTCCTCTGATCATAATTTCACCCATAGTCTTTCCATCTTTGGGCACTGGCTTCATTGTTTCTGGATCCATTACAATAGCACCCTCTGTGTTTGGGTACCTTACACCTTGCCTTGCTTTGATTTCATTCTTTTTATCTTTTTCTAAAGAATTCCAATCTTCATTCCATGCACACTGCAACATATGACCATAAGTTTCAGTTAATCCATAAACGTGCATCACTTCAAAACCAAGTTTTTCCATTTTCTCAAAGATAATACTTGGTGGCGGTGCACCTGCGGTTAAAACATTTACTTTTCTTTTTAGGACTTTTTGATCTTCTTTTGGAGCATTAACAATCATATTTAATACTATTGGGGCTCCACCAAAATGAGTTACTTCATATTTATCAATTAATTCAAACATTTTTTTTACATCGATGTTTCTTAAACAAATTACTCTTGCATGTAACATTGCTAGTGTCCAAGGATAGCACCAGCCATTACAATGAAACATTGGCACAACACATAAAAAATTTATTTTGTTAGGCATATTCCAGGCTGTGGCACTACCAGTTGACATTAAATATGAGCCTCTGTGATGATAAACTACTCCTTTTGGATTTCCAGTGGTTCCAGACGTGTAACTTAATGAAATTGCTTCCCATTCATCTTTTGGTTTTTTCCATTCATAATTTTCATCACCTGTATTTAAAAAACTTTCATATTCAAGCTCTCCTATTTTTTTGAAAGAGCTTGTATCTATACCTTGATCATCAATATCAATAATTGTAATTTTATTTTTAACATTCTTTAAAGCCTTCTCAATTACATCGTGAAATTGTCTATCTACAATTAAAACCTTTGCATCACTATGCTGTAAAATATAACTTACTGTATTAGGGTCTAGTCTTGTATTGATTGCATTAATCACTGCTCCCACCATTGGTATTGAATAATGTGCTTCAAAAATTTCTGGTGTATTGAAAGCCATTATAGAAACTGTATCTCCAGTTTTCACACCCAATTTATCTAGTGCGCTAGCAAACTTAACACATCTTTTATAAACCTCTCCCCAGGTGTACGACCTACTTTCATAAACTAAGGCTTCATAATTTGGATATATATCTTTAGTTCTTTCTAAAAATGTTAAAGGGGAAAGAGGAACAAAATTAGCCTCATTTTTATCTAAATTTGTATCGTAATTACTCATATTAACTGAATTTAAAATTCATTATATAGTCACTTCCTGATGTAGCAGTTTTAAAGTGACTTTCGGCTCTTGGTAAAACTCTTTTAAAATAAAAATTTGCAGTTTGTATTTTATCCTCATAAAAGTCTTTGTTTTGTTCATAATCTTTAAAGCTTACCTCTAGAACTTTTATCCACGCATGTGCTATAGACACAAAGCCCAATGCTTTTAAGTAGTCATTACATGCTGCACTTGCATCATCTTTTGAGTTTTGAACTTTTTCTTTAATCCAGCCAGTAAAAGAAGATAAAATTTCTAGGTGTGTTTTTAATTCTTTTATGAAAGGTTTTAATTTTTCATTTTCAGTACTGCAATCATTCTTGATCATCTCTAAATACCTATTAATTATATCACCATTTTTATTTACCAATTTTCTAAAAACCAAATCTGCTGCTTGAATTGAATTTGTTCCTTCATAAATTGGGGTGATTCTATTATCTCTATATAGTTGTTCTATTCCTTGGTCTTTTGTGTACCCATAACCACCATGAACCTGCATAGCCTCACTTGTTATTTCCATTCCCATATCACTAAACATCGTTTTAACCACTGGTGTCATTAACGACACAATATCTGATGCTTCCTGCTTTATTTTTTCGTCTGGATGATAAAGACTAACTTCTGTTTGTTGAGATAACCAAAAACATAAAGCTCTTTCACCTTCAATAATAGATTTCATATTAAGCAAAGATTTTCTAATATCAGCATGTTCAATTATAAAATCTGCTCCATTAGTTGATTTTGTATTATTTGTTTTTCCTTGTTTCCTTTCTTTCGCGTAACTTAAAGAATTTTGATAGGCAATTTCAGAAATTCCTAAGCCCTGAATTCCTACAACAATTCTCTCTAAATTCATCATGGTAAACATTGCATTTAAACCTTTATTCTTTAATCCAATCATATAACCAGTTGCATCATCAAAGTTTAATACACATGTAGCAGAACCTTTAATTCCCATTTTACTTTCTATAGACCCTGTAGAAACTCCATTTCTTGCCCCTACAGATCCATCTTCATTTACTGCAAACTTGGGTACTAAGAATAAACTTATTCCTTTTGTTCCCGCTGGAGAGTCAGCTACTCTTGCAATAACTAAATGGATAATATTCTCTGTTAAGTCTTGATCACCCGAAGTAATGAAAATTTTCTGCCCACTTAACTTAAAAGTTCCGTCAGATTGCTCAATAGCTTTAGTTTTTAAAAGTCCCAAATCAGTTCCACAAACTGGTTCGGTAAGGCACATCGTACCACTCCATTTTCCTTCAACCATTTTCGGAAGGTATTTTTCTTTTATTTCATCTGTAGCATGATGAGAAATACAATTATATGCACCAATACTTAACTCACTATAAAGTTTAAATGACAAACTTGCAGATGATAACATTTCGTCAAAAAAAGCACTTACAGTTTTTGGCATTCCTTGTCCTCCATATTTTGGATCACAAGAAAGTGAAGTCCAACCATCTTCTATATATTTAGAATAAGCTTCTTTATAGCCAGGCGGTGTTCTAACCACACCATTCTCTAGAACTGTTGGGTTCTCATCACCTGATTTTGCTAATGGTAATATCAAGTTTTGATTAATCTTAGCTGCTTCATCTAAAATATCTTTTACTAATTCTGAATTAACTTCTTTATACTTTTCAAGATCATTATAATTTTTATTATTTCTTAATTTATCAAAAAGAAACATCATGTCTTCCACTGGTGCAGTATAATTTGGCATTCCGGAACTTTAGAATAATTATTTAATTATTGCAATTTTGAAATTATCGCATCACCCATAGCTGATGTTGATACTTCTTTTTTCCCCTCAGAAAGAATATCTTTTGTTCTAAGGCCATCATTTAAGACATCTTGCACAGCTTTTTCTAAAGCATCAGCTTCACTATCTAAATCCAATGAGTATCTTAAGGCCATTGCAAAACTTAAAATTGATGCAATTGGGTTTGCAATTTCTTTTCCAGCAATATCTGGTGCTGAACCATGAATAGGCTCATACATAGCTCTCATTTCCCCATCTTTATTTTTTGCACCTAAAGAAGCTGATGGTAATAGTCCTAGAGACCCCGTTAACATTGAGGCTTGGTCGGAAAGCATGTCTCCAAATAAATTGTCAGTAACAATTACATCAAATTGCTTTGGGTTTTTCAATAATTGCATTGCACAATTATCAGCAAGCATATGACTTAATTCTACATCTTTATATTCTTTGTCGTGTAGTTCTTGAACTTCTTCTTTCCAAAGTTGTCCAGCTTCCATTACATTCGACTTTTCACATGAGGTAACCTTATTTGATCTCTTTCTTGCTAGATCAAAAGCTACTTTTGCTACTCTAACTATTTCACTAGTTGTATATGAGTGGGTATTAATCCCTTTTCTTTCACCATTTTCTATTGGCTTAATTCCTCTTGGCTCACCAAAATAAATTCCACCTGTTAATTCTCTAACTATCATAATGTCTAATCCAGATACAATTTCTGGTTTTAGGGTTGAGGCGTCAACTAATTGCTCAAAACAAATTGCAGGTCTTAAATTTGCAAATAGTTTTAATTCTTTTCTTAATTTCAATAAGGCTCTTTCTGGTTTTTTTGAAAAATCTAAGTTATCCCATTTTGGTCCACCAACTGCACCCAGCATAACAAATTCACTTTCTAAAGCTTTGTAAAAAACTTCATCTGTAATTGGTGTTCCATGTTTATCATAAGAACAACCACCAGCTAAATCTTGATCAATTTCAAAATCTAGAGATTTATTTGAATTCAACCATAAAATAACTTTTTTAACTTCTTGAATAACTTCAGGTCCAATACCATCCCCAGGTAGAAGTAAAATTTTTCTTTTTTTAATTTTTATCATTAAATATCCATGGTTTACTATTTTTTAAGTTTTCTTCAAAGGTTGTGATTTTTTCTTTTTTAGCTAATGACAGCGCAATATCATCAAGCCCTTCTAATAAACATTTTTTCTTAAAAGGATCAATGTCAAACTTGATTTCACTATTTCCAAAAATTATCTTTTCTTCATTTAGGTCTATTGAAATTTCTTCTTTTCTTTTTGAATATTCTGATAATTCTTTTATTTTTTCTTCTGGTAAAGTAATTGGTAAAATTCCATTTTTGAAACAGTTACTGTAAAAAATATCAGCATAACTAGAGCTTATCACACATGTAATTCCAAAATCTAAAAGTGCCCATGGCGCATGCTCTCTTGATGAACCGCAGCCAAAGTTTTTTCCTGCAATTAAGATTTTTGATTGATTGTGAGGTTCTTGATTTAGAATAAAATCTTTTATTTCATTTCCATTATCATCATACCTCATTTCAAAAAATAAGTTTTTTCCTAACCCTGTTCTTTTAATTGTTTTAAGAAATTGTTTTGGAATAATCATATCTGTATCAATATTTACTATTGGTAAATATACTGGGATACTTGTAAGTGAGTTGAATTTTTGCATTTTAGTTTTGATACTTTCTAACATCATCTAAGTTTCCAGAAATTGCAGCTGCTGCTGCCATTCCAGGACTGACTAAATGTGTTCTTCCACCTCTACCCTGTCTTCCTTCAAAATTTCTGTTTGAAGTTGAAGCACATCTTTCTCCTTGTTTTAATTTATCTGCATTCATTGCAAGACACATTGAGCAACCGGGCTCTCTCCATTCAAAACCTGAAGCTATAAATATTTTATCTAGGCCTTCCTGCTCTGCCTGCTCTTTAACTAAGCCTGAGCCTGGAACAACCATTGCATGAACATGGGATGCTTTCTTTTTATCTTTTAATATTTTCGCAGCTTCCCTTAAATCTTCAATTCTTCCATTCGTACAACTTCCTATAAAAACCTTATCAATCTTAATGTCTGTAGCTAGTGTATCGGCCTCTAAACCCATGTAATTTAATGACCTTTCTAAAGAGTTCCTTTTGTCTTCATCTTGTTCATTTTTAGGATTTGGAACTTTGCCATCTATGGTGATTACATCTTGTGGAGAAGTTCCCCAGGTAATCATAGGTAAAATGTCTTCTGCTACTAAATCTATTTCTTTATCAAATTTAGCTCCATCATCAGTTTTTAAACTTTCCCAATATTTCATAGCCTTATCCCAATTTTCATTTTTTGGAGACATCGGTTTACCTTTTAAATATTCAAATATTTTTTCATCTGGAGCAATTAATCCTGCTCTTGCTCCTCCCTCAATAGTCATATTACAAATTGTCATTCGTTGTTCTACACTTAAAGATGAAATTAGACTGCCAGCATACTCAATAACCGACCCTGTTCCTCCTGCAGTTCCAATGTTTCCTATAATTTGTAAAATTACATCTTTAGAGGTAACACCAATTGGAAGTTTTCCATTAACATTAATTCTAAAATTCTTTGCTTTTTTTTGAACCAATGTTTGTGTTGCTAAGACATGTTCCACTTCGGAAGTACCAATTCCAAATGCCAAAGCACCAAATGCGCCATGTGTTGCTGTGTGACTGTCTCCACAAACAATTACTGTTCCAGGTTGTGTAAAACCTTGTTCTGGACCAATGATATGAACAATTCCTTGTCTCTTGTCATTCATTCCTAAATACTGAATTCCAAATTCTTTACAATTACTTTCTAAAGTGTCTACTTGAATTTTAGATTCCACATCTGCTATTCCTTTAGATCTATCAGTAGTTGGAACATTATGATCTGCAACTGCTAGAGTTAAGCCGGGTTGTCTAACTTTTCTATTAGAGTTTCTTAATCCTTCAAAAGCTTGTGGACTTGTAACTTCATGTACTAAATGTCGATCAACGAATAATAATGCCGTGCCATCATCTTGCTGATCTACTAGGTGATCGTTCCAAATTTTATCGTAAAGAGTTAAAGGCATTGAAAAAAAAATTATTTTTTTTCTTCTGATTTTTCTGTTTTAGGTTCTACTTGAACTTCTGGTTGTTTTTCAGGTTCTGCTTGAACCTCTGTTTGTTTTTCCGCTTCTACTGCTATTGGTGCTGAAGTTTCTTCAGTTACCATTTTTGGTTTCACATCAACTTCTATACCAATTTTTTTTCTAATCCTTTCAGCAATTCTAGCTGATTTACCGGTTCTATCTCTTAAATAATATAATTTTGCTCTTCTAACTTTACCATGACGAATAACTGTAATTGTATCTATAACAGTACCATACAGTGGAAATGTTCTTTCAACACCCTCACCAAATGAAATTTTTCTAACTGTGAATGAAGAGTTTAAATCTCTATTTTTTCTAGCAATACACACACCTTCAAAATATTGAATTCTATCTTTTTTACCTTCTGTAATTCTAACACCAACTTTTACTATGTCTCCTGGAAAAAAATCTGGAATTTTCTTCTCAGCTAGTATTTTTTTAACGTTATGTTGGTTTATTTCTTCAATTGTTTTCATAGTAGTATTTATTAGGTTAGTTTTTCTTATATTTTTCCCACAAATCTGGTCTTCGGACGCGTGTTATAGCCTCTGATTGTGATAAACGCCAGTCTTTAATTTTGTTGTGATCTCCTGATAATAACACTTCTGGAACACTTTTTTCCTCCCAAATTTGAGGTTTTGTGTATTGGGGGTACTCCAAAAGCCCATTCTCAAAACTCTCGTCAGTCTTTGAACGTTCATTTCCCAAGACACCTGGAAGCAACCTAAGAACACTATCCAACACAACAAATGCTGCGGTTTCACCTCCAGATAAAATAAAATCTCCTATGCTAAGTTCTTCTATATTCCTTGTAGATAATAATCTTTCATCAACACCTTCAAAATGACCACAAATTAAACTAATGGATTTTTCTTTAGATAGTTCTAGTGCCAATTTCTGATCAAGCTTTTTTCCTTTTGGTGATAAATAAAAAATTCTTTCACCTTCTTTTTTATTTTCATCAAGAGATTTTGCTAAGATGTCAGCTTTCAATAGCATTCCAGATCCACCTCCAAAAGGAGTATCATCTACTGTTTTGTGTTTATCCTCAGCGGCCTCTCTAATATTTACAACTTTTAAATCCCAAATTTTATTTGTTAAAGCTTTTCCATATAGCCCTTTACTTAAAGGGCCAGGAAAAAAATCAGGATAGAGTGTGAATATCTGAGCTTGCCACATGAATCCAACTATTTAACTTCTTCCTTTGGAGCTTCTGCTGCTGGAGCTGCTGTTGCTGGAGCTGCTTCTGCTGCTGGAACTGCTTCTGCTTTAGGAGCTTCTTCCTTTGGAGCTTCTTCCTTTGGAGCTTCTGCTGCTGGAGCTGCTGTTGCTGGAGCTGCTGTTGCTGGAGCTGCTTCTGCTGCTGGAGCTGCTTCTGCTTTAGGAGCTGCTGTTGCTGGAGCTGCTTCTGCTGCTGGAACTGCTTCTGCTTTAGGAGCTTCTTCCTTTGGAGCTTCTGCTGCTGGAGCTGCTGCTGCTGGAGCTACTTCGTCTCCTTCTTTTTTTCTTTCTTTTTTAGGAATAGCTTTATTTGGATTACTACCATTTGCAGGCATTGCTATAATACCATTTTCACCTAAAATTCTTGCAACTCTAGTAGTTGGTTGAGCACCTTGACCTAACCAATATTTAATTCTTTCTGCTTCTAGTCCTACTCTTTCTTTTTTATCTTTTGGTAAAAGAGGATTAAAGAATCCTACCTTCTCAATAAATCTTCCATCTCTTGCACGACGACTGTCGGCTATAACTACTTTATATACTGGTCTTTTCTTTGTTCCACCTCTTGATAGTCTTATTTTTATCATTTCTTTTCCTTTTTTTATTTAAGTTGATTTAGTAGCTCTGGAGGTATTCCTTTATCAGACATACCCTTCAGGTTTCCTTTTGACATCTTCTTCATCATTTCAGACATCATTTTAAATTGCTTAAGCAATTTATTGATAGTGGCCGCATCTGTTCCAGAGCCATTAGCAATTCTTTTTTTCCTAGAACCATCAATGATTTTAGGATTTCCTCTTTCTTTTTTTGTCATAGATAAAATGATTGCTTCATTTTTAGTAATAACGCTTTCATCAATTCCCGAAGCATCCATTTGTGATTTCATTTTAGAAACACCTGGCATAAACGACATAATTCCTTCTATGCCTCCCATTTTTTTCATTTGTCTAAGCTGTGTTAAATAATCTTCCATAGAGAATTGTCCTTTTTTTAAATTCTCTTCTGCTTTTTTTATATTCTCTTCACCAAGATCTTCTGCAGCTTTTTCGACAAGAGAAACGATGTCTCCCATACCTAATATTCTATTAGCTATTCTATCTGGGTGAAAAACCTCTAAATTTTCTATTTTTTCTCCTACCCCTAAAAACTTAATTGGCACTTGAGAAACATATTTCATACTAAGGGCCGCACCACCTCTTGCATCACCATCAGCTCTTGTTAAAACAATACCTGTCAAATTTACAGTATTCTTAAATTCTTTTGCCACTTCTGCAGCAACTTGTCCCGTTAAAGAATCTGCAACTAAAAATACTTCCGTTGGGTTAATTATACTTTCTATTTGTTTAATCTCACTCATCATCTGAAGGTCTATTTGTGTTCTGCCTGCTGTATCAAATAATATAATCTCTGCACCATTTAGGTTTGCAGCACTAACTGCTCTTCTACAAATATCTGCTGGTAGCTGCCCTTCAATAATAGGTAGTGTTAAAATATCATTTTGTTCTCCTAATGATCTTAGTTGTTCTTGTGCAGCTGGCCTATACACATCAAGGCTGACCATCATTATTTTTTTCTTTTTATTTTTTTCTAAATATTTGGCTAATTTTGCTGTTGTAGTGGTTTTACCAGAACCTTGAAGACCTACCAGCATCATTGGAACTGGCGGAACTGCATTTAAATTAATATCTGTGTTGCTTTCACCTAAAAGGCTTACTAGTTCGTCATAAACAATTTTAACAACCATATCTCCTGGGGAGGTTGATCGAATTATTTCTTGACCCATAACCTTTGGCTTAACTTTTTTTATAAAATCTTTAGTTACATCTAGAGACACATCGGCTTCTAATAAAGCCTGTCTAATACTTCTTAGGCCTTCATCTACTTGATTCTCATCAAGTGAAGCTGCTTTTTTTAAAGAAGAAAAAATTTCTTCGAATTTATTTGTTAAGTTTTCAAACATATTTATTACGCACAGCAGTTTCGCACTAGTGGGCGAATATCGCTGACTAGTGTTGATCTCTTTGTCTCCAAAGACACCACAAATTTAACGTTTTTGTGGAAACGAAGACAACCTATAATAGAGGTTCAAAAAGTCAATAAATAAGTTAAATATCTACATATGGATATTAAAGCATTTAAAATGGATGGTTTGGGCAATGATTTTGTAATTATTGATCAAAGAAGCCAGGACTTCAATTTAAACAAAGATCAAATAATTAAAGTATGTGATCGTAGTTTCATTGGATGTGATCAACTCATTCTAATTAAGAAAAATAAAGAAATAGATGCAGATGTAGAATTCTATAATTCAGATGGAAGTGTATCTGGTGCTTGTGGAAATGGCACTAGGTGTGTGGCAGACCTTCTATCAAAAGAAAGTGGTAAAAAAGAAATAACGCTTTTAACAGCTTCTGGCTCTCTAAAATCAAAAATCTTAGGAAGTAATTTAGTTGAAACTGAAATAGGTATACCAAAAGTTAATTGGGAGGAGATTCCTTTAAGTAAGCAGCTAGATACACAAGACTTAAAAATTGAAATTGTAGATAAAAATAACACTAAACATATTGGTGGTACAGCTGTAAATGTTGGCAATCCACACATAATTTTTTTTGTAGACGATATTGAAGCATTTGACTTACAAAGTATTGGTCCAAAAATTGAAAATCATCAACTGTTTCCAGAAAAATGCAATGTGACCCTGGCTAAAGTTGTGAATAAAAATTTAATAAAAGTAAAAGTTTGGGAAAGAGGAGCTGGACTTACCAAGGCTTGTGGTACTGCAGCTTGTGCAACAGCTGTTGCAGCTAATATTAATAATCTAGTAGAAAAAACCACCAATATAGAATTTGCATTAGGTAATTTAACAATTTCTATTGATGAGAAAAATAGCATTCATATGAAAGGACCTGTGTCTGATATCAAAAATATTGATATTAAATTATAATGGGAATTTTTGATAAATTTAAAATTGGTTTTAAAAAAAGCGCTTCTGCATTTACATCTGGTTTAAGAGATATAATTGTAAAAAAAGAAATAGATGACAAAACATTAGATCAAATTGAAGAATATTTGATTCAATCTGATGTTGGTCTTGTTGCAGCTGAAGAAATTAAGAAAATTATTGCTCAAGAAAAAATTGACCCAAAAAAAGATATTATGAATGAGGTAAATTTAATTCTAAGAGACTATATAATCACTTTAATGAAACCTTTGGAAAATGAGAATTTTTTTAATAAAAAAGAAAAACTCAACGCAGTCCTAGTGTCAGGAGTTAATGGGGTTGGAAAAACAACAACTATTGGAAAGGTTGGTAAAATTTTAAAATCTAATGGTAACAAAGTTATGTTTTCTGCCTGTGATACGTTTAGAGCAGCTGCTATAGAACAATTAGAAAGCTGGGCTGGTAAAATCGATGTACAAATTACAAAGTCTACTCAAGGATCTGACCCCGCATCAGTTGCCTACAAAGCAATTGAAGAAGCATTAAAGGGTGATTTTAGTCATGTTTTAATTGATACAGCAGGGAGATTGCAAAATAAAAAAAATTTAATGGAAGAATACAAAAAGATTGCCCATGTGACTAAAAAAATAGATCCAGATGCTCCTCACGATGTAATCCTGGTACTTGACGCAACCTCTGGCCAAAATGTTATCAATCAAGTGGAAGAATTTAATAAGATTATACCTCTTACTGGTTTGATAATGACAAAATTAGATGGCACTGCAAAAGGAGGAATTTTATTAGCACTTGCTAAAAAATATAAGCTTCCAATAATTGCACTTGGACTTGGTGAAAAAGAAGATGATTTACAAATTTTTAATGCAGAAAAATTTGCTGAAGCATTTACTCAAATTAATTAATCAGGTTATTAGAGATTAAAGGCTTGTAGTAACTACATTTATAATTTTCTTTAAGATTTGAATGTCCACAATTTTTTGCAATTGATGAAATTATAAAATCAAACTTACCATTTGATGGATAGGAATTTAATTTTTTATTAGCAATATCAAATTTAAAATTTTTTTTTATATTTTTAATTGCGCTAATCATTACTAAAGTATTGTTATCTTTTAATAGATAGTATGCAAAGTCTTCTGGGAAAACTGGATAGTCGTAACCTTCTAAGAGATGTTTTGCCTGTGATGGAAACCATTCATATGAAATTAATGGTAATGAAATTTTTGTTTTATAATTATAGATATATAAATCTTGAGGAAAATCTGTAACATAATTATAATCCTCACCTCTTGCTAAAATAGCTTTATCTCTAGTTTTAAAAAAAAGAGTAAAACTTTTATTATGAGAGTTCATTTGACCTATATGAAAAAATGTATTTGCTGAAGATTCTATATCTTCTGCAATTACAGAACTTGAAATAAATATTAAGTAAAATGATGTTATAATAAATTTTTTCACTATCTATTTATAGAAATGAAATTTGTAAATTATTTGGTCAGATTGTGGCTTAATTTAAACTCTTTAAATATTCTTTCAAAACTAAAATCATTTTTTCATTATATTCCATCATGTGATTGTCTTTTTCAGAAAAATAAGAATATTTTGGCTCATTAGCAAGCTTGTACATCTTTTTACCCATCCAAAATGGCACTATTTTATCTTCTTCTCCATGCATAATCAGAATTGGGGACTTAAGATTTTTAATTTTTTTATCACTTTCGTATTTATCTTTAAGTAAAAATCTAATTGGAAAATATGGATACACATTTTTTGCTGCATCAACCATAGATGTAAATGGAGATTCTAGTATAACGCCTGCAAATTTATGGTTTTGAGCAATATGAGTTGCGATCCCAGTACCTAAAGACTCACCATACAGAACAATGTCATTATCTTTAAGGCCTTTTCTTTTTAACCAATTAATTGCACTTTCACCATCTTCATATAAACCTTTTTCTGATGGTTTGCCTAAGTTTCCACTAAATCCTCTCCAAGAAATTATTAGGAAATTTATATTCATGTCTTTAAAATGATTAATTTTATGTATTCTATTTTCTAATGTTCCTGCATTGCCATGGAAGAAAACTATAGTTTTAAAATTGCTAAGATCTTTTTCATGAAACCATCCAAGTAATTCAAAATTATCACTCGTCTTAATTTTTACTTTTTCTATTTTAACTTTTAATTCGTCACCAAAGTAATTATTTTCTTTTGGCTCATATAATAAGTTTCGTTGAAATATAAATATAATAAAAAGTAAAGAAAAGTATGCTATCGGTATAATTAAAATTATTTTCAATAAATACTCTTTAATTTTTTTTTTCATATTTACTTTTTTTTTTAACTAAATAAACTCCACCAAAAACTAAGCTGGTTCCTAAATAATGATAATACTCTAACTGCTCATTAAAAAATAAATAACCATAAATAGCACTGTAGACGGTAAAAATATATAAAGTGAAACCAGTAATTGATGCTCCAAGACTTTTCTGGGCCATTGTATATAACGTGAAAGCTATAATTCCTGGTGAGATAGCTGCAAATAAAACCCACATAAAAAAGTCTGAATTAAAAACAGTTCTTACAAAGAAAGTCTCTTCTATTAAATAAAATGGAAGCAAACTCACTACACCGAAAAAAGCAATCAAAGTAAATCTATCAAAAATTTTTAAATTAGTTTTCCAGTAAAATAAGTAAATAGAGTAGAGAGCCCACCCAATAGAAGAAGCTAGCATCCATAAATCACCAATTGTAAATTTTAGGCTAATTAACAGAGATAAATCACCTTTAATAATGATAGCAAAAACACCTATTAAACAAGAAGCCAGACCAACAATTCTAAGAAAATTTATTTTTTCTTTAAAAAAAATGCAGGAGATTAGAATTATAAATATTGGAGATGATGAATAAATAATTCCCATATTAGTAACAGTCGTCGTTTGTCCTGCTAAAAATGGAAAAGCTCCACAAACACCACAGCCCATTGATCCAATAAAAAATATTCTTTTGTATTCTTTTTTTACAAATTTAAAATTTTTTTTTAATGAGATAAAAGTAAAAGGGAGTAACATTAAGAAGACAGCTGCCCACCTCCAAAAAGCTAAAGAAATTGGTGGTACATACTCAACTCCTCCTCTTGCAACTATCAAATTGCTAGCCATAAAAATTGGCTGGATAAATAATAATAGAAAAGGTAAATAATTATTTTTAGAATTATTCACTACAAGTAGAAAATTAGTTTTTGTCGAAAAAGGCTTCGTAGACCATCATAAAAATTGCAATAGCCATCAAAATAAATACTGGCAATACATCCCAAAAACCTATCATTGATGATCTTGTCAATGTGGTCGCTAAACCGATAAGAAAAATTGCAGCAAGAAAAGTACCTAGAAATTTTGTTATATTATTTAGCATATTTTTTACAATTTTTTTCTAACCAATTGGCTACACCTAAAAATCTTAAATCATCTAGCTTGTCTCCAATTAACTGAACTCCTAATGGTAAATTATTAGCACCTGTAAGTAAAGGTAATGAAATAGAAGGTAAACCCATATAAGTCCAAGTAGTGCAGAATTCTGGGCTGCCTGTACTCTTTAAACCCTTAGGTGCAACCCCAGTTGTGGATGGGCTTAACACACCATGATAGTCCTCAAACACTTCTTTAAAAGATTCGTAACTTCTTTTCATAAAGTCCATTGCTTCAACATAATCTTTTGCTGAGTATTTTAAACCTCTTTCGATGGCACCAACCATTTCTTTAGAAAGTTTTTTCTTAGATTTTTTGTAATAACCTTGGAAATTATTAGCCATATCTGTTTCATGAATTATTTTATGGTATTTTGGAATATCATCAAAATATGAAGGTGTATCAAATACTTCAATATTTTTTTTGAATGTTTTTATAAAAAACTCAAAAGACTTTTGGGATTCTTTATCTACATTTTTCCAATTTTTAGTTTTGTAAAAGATAAATTTTGGTTCGTATAATGGTCCTTTTTTACAAACTTTTAGCATTTCATCAGATGAATAATGAATAGTTGAACTATCATATAAATCTTTTTTAATTAATGATTTTGTTAATAAGGCAACATCTTCAACAGTTTTTCCAAAAACACCTATGTGATCTAACTTGTCTGACTGTTTTAAAACTCCACTTCGAGAGATTAGTCCATAAGATGGTTTATACCCAACAACCCCACAATAAGAAGCAGGTCTAATAATTGATCCATTAGTTTGTGATCCAATTGATAGTGGTGCCATATGAGCTGCAACTGCAGCTGCAGAACCACTTGAAGATCCACCAGGTGTTCTTGAATTATCGTGAGGGTTAGTGGTTTTGCCTGGGTGAAAATATGCAAGTTCTGTAGTTACAGTTTTTCCCATAACTATTGCTCCTGCAATTTTAAGTAAATTAACAACTTCAGAAGTCTTGAGAACTAGGCATTTTTTTTCTTAATGGAGTTCCACATTCAGTAGGCATTTCAAAAGTACCTATTATATCCTTAACTGCAATGGGTAGTCCGTGTAAAGAACCTAGAGGCTTTCCTGATTTTCTGTGTTCATCCGCTTCTTCTGCTTTTTCTAAAAGTTTTTTTTTATCAAAATATTCCCAAGCATTGATATCTTTTTCAAATTTTTCAATTCTTTCAATATATTGTGTACAAACTTCTACAGAGGAAATTTGGCCTGTTTTTAAATGTTCTACTAGCTTATTAGTTGTAAGAGAAAATATGTTCATAATTTTAAATTACCTAGTTTGCAAATAATGTTTCTGGTAGCCACAAAGCAATACCTGGAAACATATACATAAGGAACATTGCAAATATTACTATGCCCAAGAATGGCATAATTCCTGCAAATATTTCCATCAGCTCAACATTGTTTTTTTGTACACCTTTTAAATAATAGGCAGACATGGCCATGGGTGGTGTCAAAAAAGATGTTTGTAAATTAAGAGCAATCAACATTGCAAAGAAATATGGATTAACATCAAATACCTCAAGTAACGGTAAAAATATTGGTACAAATATAATTAAGATTTCAGTCCATTCTAACGGCCATCCTAAAAGAAAAATTATTATTTGTGTAATAATTAAGAATTGCCAAGTTGTTATTTCTATTGATTTGAAAAAATGCTCAAAAATTTCATGACCACCCAAATAAGAAAAGACTGAAGAGAAAGTCCATGAACCAATAAATAACCACATAATCATTGCTGTGGTTTTTGCTGTTAGAAAGACAGATTCTTTAAAACTTTGCCACTTAAGAGTTTTGTAAAACCAGGATAAGAGTATTGCTCCAAATGCTCCTGCTGCTGCTGCCTCTGCTGGTGTTGCTATACCTGCCAGAATTGTTCCAAGTACCAACATTATTAAGCCAAAAAGAGGGACAAAAGAAACTAGTACTTCTTTTAAAATCTCTGCTCTTGGTGGAATGTCCGCTGCATCTGGCTTGGGTGCAATTGATGGATTTATCCAAGCTCTGATTACAACATAAGCTATATATAAACTTGCAAGTAAAAGTCCTGGGAAAATTGCTGCAGCAAATAATCTTAAAGGTGATAATTGTGCAATCACTGAATATACAATTAACATAATACTTGGTGGTATTAAAATACCCAGACATCCCCCAGCACAAATTACTCCTGATGCAAATTTTTTATCATATCCCGCTTTAACCATTGCGGGCCAAGCAAGTAAGCCCATTAAGGTTACAACAGCACCAATAATTCCAGTTGCTGTAGAAAATAAAGTACAAGTTATTAATGCAGCTACTGCCATTGAAGCTGGCAATCTATGAGCTGCAAGTCTTATTGCAAAAAATAATTTTGATACAATTCCAGCTCTTTCAACTAAATACCCCATAAATAAAAAGAGGGGGACTGCAGTGAGGACATTATTATCCATAACTGTGTAGGTATTTTTTACAAATAATGAAAATATTCTATTATCAAAAATATGATCCATTAAAACAGGATCATAATAAGCATAATATCCAAAGCCTATTCCCATCGCCATTAAAGTAAATGCAATTGGAAACCCTAATAGTACCGCAAATAAAAATATCCCCATCATGAAGATAGCTACTTCCGGATTTGTTAAACTAAATAACATCTTTTTGATCCTCGTCCTGAGCTGTTCTCATTAAAATTTGTTCTGTTTCTTCTGCAACAACCATTCTTGCAGGCCAATGTCCCGTTTGAATACAAATGATTGATCTAAATACTTCAGCAACTCCTTGTATAGTTAAGAATACTCCTGCTGCTGGTATCAAGGATTTTGCCATATAAATATTAATCTGTGCTGGGCTACTCCAACTAGTTTCTTTTATCTTCCAAGCAAGTGCCGCATATTCAAATCCATAAAATGCTAAAGCTATTACGCCAGGAAAAAAGAAAATAAAATAAAGTATTAAATCAATCCAACCTTGTGTTCTTGGTTTGAATAACCTGTAAATCACATCTCCTCTGACATGAGATTCCGTTGCCAAACAATAAGCACCTGACATCATTAATATTGCACCATACATCTGCATACTAAAGTCAAAATTCCAAAGTGTTGGTTTGTTAAATATATATGCCATTGTTACTTCATAGCAAGTTCCACCCATTAAAATGACAATACACCAAGAAAAAGCTTTACCTATTGAAGTGCTTAATGTGTCAGCAAATTTTATGTAAGCTCTCATCATGATTTAAATAGAATACCCTAATTTTTTAAAAACTGTACTATAAAAAAAGGGGAGCCAAAACTCCCCTCTTTTAAATTATTTAAAAGCTAATTAGATTTTAACTTTTCCAATTGGACCAAACTCATTTTCATAAGCTAGTTTGTAATTAGGCTGATTCATCAGCAAGTACTTCATTACTTTCTTAGCATATGCTTTTTGAGAATCGATAACCCTCTTGAAGAATGCATCTTTTGCAGAGAACTCTCCAACAATTTTATCCCAACCTTTTAACTGTTCAGCTAAAATGGCATCAGACGTTTGGTAAACATTAACCTTATGCTCGTTCATCAACATAGCTAAACTGTCAGAATATCTAACAAGTGCTTTGAAGTAGTTATCTGTATTCGCAGCATAAGCAGCGTTTTTTAAGATAGCTTGATGAGCAGGTGAAAGGCTTTTTAGTCTCTTCGTGTTCATAGGAATTTCAAACATCTCTTGAGATTGGTGAAAACTTCCTAAGTGATAGTGTTTAGAGACATCTTGCATTCCAAACTGTGAGTCTGATGTTGGGTTGTTAAACTCTGCAGCATCAATCAAACCAGTTTTCATTGCTGGTTGGATTTCACCACCTGGCAATTGTCTTACGACCATTCCCATAGCAGTTAAAACGTTAGTCGCTAGACCAACTGTTCTATACTTCATACCTTTAACATCAGATACTTTAGTTACATTCTTTTTGAACCAACCAAAAGGTTGTGCTGGCATAGGCATATGAAAGAATCCAGTGTAGTTATATCCAACACTAGCTACTGCTTCTTCATATAATTTTCTTCCACCACCACGTTCCATCCATCCCATAACTTCTTGAGATGACATTCCGTATGAAGGACCAGTTCCAAAAAGTGAAGCTGCAGCGTTTTTACCATACCAATATGCAGTCACCCAGTGACCCATATCAACTATTCCATCGCTTACCGCTGCTCCAATTTCTGAAGTTTTAACAATTGAGTTAACAGGCTGAAGATCAATTTTAAGTGATCCACCAGACATGTCACTAACCATATTACAGTAGTCTTGCGCCATTTCAAAAAAGATGTTTGCACCTGATGGCCAAGCAGCTTGCATCTTTAATACAGTAGCGTGAGATCCTGCAGTTGCAATATTAGGCATTGCTACAGCTGTTGCTGCTGCTGCACCTGTGACTGCTGCCGCTTTAAAGAACTTACGTCTTGAAGGTGTTGTAGCCCTCAAAGATTTTTTATCTTTAATCATTATTTCTCTCCCTTATTATTAGTTAATTAACCGAACTCATACTACCTACAGTTAGATATGAGTGTCTACGGAATATTTAACTCCAAGTTATAAAATAAACCATGATTATAAGCTTAATATTAGGTAGAGACAAAGATGTATACAACCAACAAGTGTATTAAGACGTTTATTTTTTTATTACTAGGCTTGCCCACAAACTAAACCAATCTGATTTGAATTTAAGTTTTTGGAAATAATTTGCTTTATTTAGCTTAACAGCACTTAATAAATAAGTTCTATTTTCAATAGTTCTTATTTTTCCTACTCCATTTGAATTGGTTTTGATCTTTTCTTTATAAGTATTATTTTCATCTTTACTAAAAATAGTAATTTGCCAGTTTCCTAATGGCTTATTTTTTTCAAAAAGTTGAAATTCAAAAAAACTATTCTTAAGTTTGTAAGGTGTGCTCAAGGCAATAATTTCAAAATCTAATTTTGATTTTTGAATAAAAAAACCTTTATTTCCATCAGTAATTAATACTTTTGCAAACCTTCTATAATTTTCTGTAGGAATTTTATTTCTATCAAACTTATCTATAGTGCTTTGAAGGCCCTGTTCTTTTACAAAATCTTCGAACTTTTCAACAGAGTCATACTTTAAGAATTCATTATTAGTTTCATAGTTTAAAACATGAAATCCTTGCTCTGAAATTAATATTTGAATTGCTGGAAAATCTCCATCCCTCTGTGATAATTGTGTTACTTTATTTCTACTTTCTAAATATAGGCTTTTTTTATTTGGGCTATAAAACCCAAAAGGAGAACCCATAAAATCTTGACCAATATTAATATTAGTTTTAAATAATTCCTTGTTATTAAAATTAAAATTAATTGGTTCAAGCCATAACTCGTGCGCATGTACTTTAATTTTTAAAAAAGTTACTAAAAATATGATTACAAATAAATATAGAAACTGCTTTAATAAATTAATGTTTTTTAAGATATTTATATTCATACTATTCTTTATTAAATCATCTTATGCTCACGAACTGCGTCCAGCAATTGCAAATCTTAATATTTATGAGGAAGATAATATCACAAACGCAAATCTATCAATCCAATTAAATTTAGAAGCTATTATTGCAGGCATAGAAACAAAACATTCTAATACAGAAAATTCTGAAAAATCTGAAGAATATAAGGATTTAAGAAGAATGAACCCAGCAGTTTTACTGCATCAATTTAACTCTAAGATCAAAAATTTTAATAATAAAATTAATCTAACATCCAATATTTCAAATTTAAACTTAACCTTGATAAGCGTAGTCATACCAGAAGTGGGTAATACTGACATAATTAGAGACACTACTGTTACTTTTGATATTCAAAATATTAAAGAAGAACGATTTAAATTTTATTGGGATAAAAATTTAGGATCAATTATTTTACGTATTAATTCAATTCATAATGAACCTCTCTATACTGAATTGATTGAGGGGGGTAAACAATCTAAATGGTTTAGTATAAAGAATAAAATAGAGGTGGGACTTTTTCAAAATGTTAAAGAATATACCTTGCTAGGATTTAAGCACATTATACCAAAAGGTTTGGATCACATTTTATTTGTACTAGCGTTATTTCTTTTATCTCCAAAACTGAGGCCTTTAGTTTTACAAGTTTCAATTTTTACTTTAGCCCACACAATTACTTTGTTCTTGGGTGCACTAAAAATAATAACAATTCCAGCAATTATTGTTGAACCAATCATTGCTCTATCTATTTGCTTTATAGCAATTGAAAATTTGTTTACTGAAAGTATAAGAAGAACAAGACCCTATATAATTTTTATTTTTGGTCTACTTCATGGTTTGGGTTTTGCAGGAGTTTTGAATGAAATTGGAATTTCAACAAACCTATTTATTTCAAGTTTAATTTCTTTTAATGTTGGAGTTGAGCTTGGTCAAATCAGTGTAATTATTTTTTCATATATTTTTATTGCACTATTATTCCAAAAAAAATCATGGTACCAAAATAGAGTTACTAAACCGATTTCAATGATTATCGCATCTATTGGCTTTTATTGGTTTATCCAAAGATTATTTTTTTAATATTATAAGCAAAAAATTACCGTAAGTAATTCTAGTTTTTAAAGGCATTTTTTTTAAATAAACAACTCTTGATTATAATTAAATATTATAATCGTTAAAGACCCTTAAATTTAGGGTTGGTATTGCACTAACCCTAATTGATTAAATCTTGTTTGAATTTCATTAAAGAAGCTAGTAAGTCAATTTTCCAGTTTATAAATTCAATAATAACTTCCTCTGAAGGTCTAACATTCCTAATTTTTTGATCTGTTGTTGTTTTTGATCTTGCATCCAATTTAATAAAAAAATTTAATTTTATTCCATCATCAACTATTTGAGCAACTGTTTTATAAGAATACTCTGGTAGCTTGCTAGAAATTTTTTCTTTATATATCTCTTCTCCTAACTCATTAGATTCAAATATTATTAAAAAAACTTTATATTTTTTAATTGAAGAAAAAATCCATTTAATACCAGATTTATCCTCTTGGTACTTTAAGACAGCACTTGAATGTCTGGCCATTTCTAAGTTAAGAGCACACATTCTATCTGGCGATATATCGAAAGGAAGTTTTGCTAGGTTTAATTTGCTAATTATGTTTTTTTGTCTTTTTAGATCTTCAGTACTTAAATTAATTTTTTTAGTAACATTTAAAACCATGTTTAATCCAGTGGAAATAATTTTTCTTTAAGTTTGGTTAGTCTAAAATTCATAAATTAACTATACCTTAATTGATGACTTAATATATACGGGAAATAAGCATGTAAATAGTAGGCTTTAAATCTATCTATATTAATTTTTCATCTTCATACACACAACATTTCTCTGGAGGAATATAAAGGTTTACCTTTTCTGATGGAACTTCAGTTTCTCGAAAGCTTGGTGTTTCACGTACAACAATTTACAAACACTTAAATTAAAATTAATTTTTAGAATTTTTTATTAAGAAAAATAAGTAAGAAAAAAAAGAAGTTAATAAAAAAAATATCATAGCAAATCTAAAGCCTAAAATTTCTGAAAAACCTAAGTTCATAGTTAAATCAATAATTACCCCAATAATCCATTGAAGTGCGAATGCTCCAATAAAAAGAAGTAAATTAAACGAAGTCAGTGCTTTTCCTGTATTCGAAAATGAAAAAGCCATACCTACCGCTGGTTGGGTTAAAGATAAAAAAACAGAGCTTACTGCAAAAAAAGCCCAATGATATGCCCCTGCTTTAGGTCCAAGATAAATTATAAAAGCTAGTACAATTAAATTTAACGGCGCACCAAATTTCAATAATCTTATTGCATCTGAAACATTTTTTGAAATTTTAGGAACTAAATAACCCCAAGATAGGAATGATATTAAAAGAGAAAAATAAATTATGAAAAGACCATTTGCACTTTGCTCAGGTGTATATCCAGAAACTTTAACCATCCATGGTCCTGCCCAAAGTGTCTGAATAGCAAATAATCCACCATAATTAAAAAATCCCATTGGAACTAAACTTTTAAAAAAATTATTATTCCAAATTTCTTTTAAAGAACCATTATCCTTTGAATTACTTTGGGTGTTTGCTTTATTCCAATTAGGTATAAAAAAAATAATTAAGATAATACAAAATATAGTTAATAGAGCTAAAGTGATAAATATCATTCTCCATCCAACTATTGGTAAAAAAAATTGTACAGGTAAACTAGAAGAGAGCATTCCAATTGCTCCTACCATTAACATCCATGAGTTTGCTCTTTGCTGTGTTTCGTCTTGATACCAAATTCTATAAGCAGTTAATGGACCCATCAAACAAGCACCCACACCTACTCCAATTAAAATTCTTGATAATAGGAGTGTGATAAAATTATCTGATAAAGAAAATGAGATCATGCCCAATACCGCTATAAGTAAAAAATATGAAACTATTTTTTTTGGACCTTTGTTATCTAATAGGTATCCTAGTGGAATTTGGACAGCAGCAAAACCTAAAAAATATCCACCACCCAAAAGTCCCAAATCTCCAGCTGATAAATTAAATTCTGATATAAGATTAGGCGAAATGGTTGCTGTAATTGCTCTTAATAAATTAGAAATATAATAACCTAGAGCGAAAACTAAAAATATAGTTATCGCTTTTTGTCTAGGCAGAATAACTTTATTCATAATTGAAAATTATAAAGAAACTAATTTACTTTATTTTTGCAATTTCCTGTTTTAAAAAACTCATCAATATTGTCTATAGCTAGATTAGCCATAGCAATTCTTGTGTGTTTAGTCGAACTTCCAAGATGGGGTAATATGAATGCACTTTTTATTTTAAGATAACCAGGATTTAAATTCGGTTCACCCTTATAAACATCAAGTCCTGCTGCATAAATTTTTCTTCTATTTAGTGCATCAATTAAAGCTTCATCATCAACAATATCTCCACGAGCTACATTTGTTATAACAGCACCTGTTGGAAAATATTCTAATGTTTCTTTATTAATCAAATTTTCTGTTTCTTTTGTTGCAGGACAACAAATAGACAATACATCCGAAACTCCAAAAAGACTTTTGATGCTATCGTGATATATAGCACCCTGTTCTTTTTCATCACTTAGTTTTGATCTGTTGTGATAATGAATAATCATACCTAAAGATTTTGCTATTTTTGCAATCTTTTGTCCTATCCTTCCCATACCTAAAATTCCAAGTCTTGAACCTGTTAACTGTTTTCCAATCAAATAATCTGCTGACCATTTCCAATTACTTTCTTTTGCAGCTTGAATACCTTCTGGAACTCTTCTGCATGCTCCAAGAATTAATAAAATCCCAATCTCAGCTGTAGCGTCCGATAAAACTTCTGGCGTATTAGTTACTGCTATTCCTCTTTTTTTAGCTGCTTCTAAATCAATATTTCCAAAACCAACTGCAAAATTAGAAATTACCTTAATACTATCTGGTAGTTTGCTTATAGTATCTTCATCCATCTTATCAGTTAAAGAAGTTAATATTGCATCATAGCCCTCACTTAATTCAATAAGTTTTGACTGAGAATATAACTCATCATTGCCATTAAGTTTTGAATCAAATGTTTTTAAGGCTTTTTCTTCAGATTCTTTTAAAAGTTTCCTAGTAATTAAAATTTTTTTCATAATTTAGACTATTTTTTTTTAATTTAAGGTTGTTATACTATTTAAAAAAATAATGGAAAACAATACATTACAAACAGAACTTTCAAGTCTTTTAAAAGATAGGTTTTCTATTTCAAAATCTACTAGGGCAAACTATGCAAGAGGAGAGGATGCTTATGAAGCAGTTTTATCTCAAGCTGTAGTTTTTCCAGAAACAAACGAAGAAGTTTCAAAAATACTATCCTTATGCAATAAGCATAAAATTCCTGTAGTTCCTTTTGGAACCGGAACATCTTTAGAAGGTAATGCTGTTGGAAATGAAAATGGTGTAACTTTATCTTTGGAAAAAATGAATAAAGTTTTAAGTGTTAATGCTGGAGATTTTGATTGTAGAGTTCAGGCAAATGTTACTAGAAAACAACTAAACGAACACCTGAGAGATGATGGTGTTTTTTTTCCAATTGATCCAGGTGCAGATGCAGCACTAGGTGGAATGGCTTCGACTTCAGCTTCAGGAACAATGGCTGTCAAATATGGAACCATGAGAACAGTTGTATCAGGCTTGACTGTAGTGTTACCAAGTGGTGAAATTGTTAAAACTGGAACTCGCACAAAAAAATCATCTGCAGGCTACAACTTAACAAATTTATTTATAGGTTCTGAAGGAACTTTAGGGGTTATCACTGAAGTACATTTAAGACTATCACCAATACCTGAAAGTATAATGAGTGCAGTATGTCATTTTCCTGATCTTGAAACTGCAGTTTTGACATCACAAGAGGTTATTCAATATGGCGTTCCAATAGCAAGAATAGAAATGTTAAATAAAGACCAAATGGAGATTTGTATTAATTATTCAAAATTAGAAAATATGGAGGAAAAACCAACACTCTTTTTTGAGTTTCACGGTAGTGAAGAATCAAACAAAGAAGCCATTAAAATTGTAGAAGAATTATCTAAAAATAATAATGGAAGTGATTTTAAATGGGCTGTGTCACTTGAGGATAGAAATAAATTATGGCAAGCAAGGCATGACGTTTATTATTCTGTAAAAGCACAAGGTAAAAATGTTAAGATTTATTCAACAGATGTATGTGTACCTGTTTCAAATTTAGTTGAGTGTATTAATTTTGCTGAAACAGAAATAAAAAAATTTGGTCTTAAGGCACCAATGGTTGGTCATGTTGGAGATGGGAACTTTCACGCAATCATAATGTATGACCCAGCTGTTGAAGGTTCTTATCAAAAAATTAGAGATTTTAGTGATAAGCTTATAGATAAGACCTTGGAACTTGAGGGAACAATTACTGGTGAGCATGGTATTGGATTGCAGAAAAAAGCTTATCTTCTTAAGGAACACCCAGACAATTTACCTTTGATGAAATCAATTAAAAGAAGTCTTGATCCAAACAATATAATGAATCCAGGTAAAATTTTTGATCTTAATTAAAAAAATTTTTAGCCTAACATCTTTTTAATATTCTCTAATGCCTGAGAAATACTATCTTCTGAGGCTGCAAAACTAAATCTTACATAATCTATAGCAGTTTTACCAAAAGCTGTTCCTGGGACTATGGCCACACCTGCTTCGTGCATAGCTTTTTTTGCAAATTCAGAACCATTCATGCCAGTACCTATAACTTTTGGAAATACATAAAAAGCTCCACCTGGCAAACTACATTCAATACCCGGTAAACTATTTAAACCTTCATGAATCAATTTTCTTCTTTGGTCAAATTTTACCATCATTTCATGGATTGCATCGTCTGGTCCATCTAAAGCTGCAATTCCTGCAAATTGTGACGGAGCATTAACACATGAAACACTATTAATAATTAGTTTGTTTACATGTGGTATTAATTCTTCTGGCCACACACTCCACCCCATTCTCCAACCTGTCATAGCGTAAGCTTTACTCCAACCATCTAAAACTATTAATCTATCTTGCAAATCAGGATAATTGAAAAATGTTGGCATTTCTTTTCCATCATAAATTTGTCTACTATAAATTTCATCACTAAGGATTGCTACATGAGGATATTTTTTTAACCCTTCTGCTAAAACATCTATTGCAGATTTTTCAACAAAACTTCCTGTTGGATTATTTGGGTTAATTAATATTAGCAATCTAGTTTTATCAGTGATTAGTGATAAAATTTTTTTTGGATCAAATTTTAAATCTTTATCTTCTGTTAAGTCATATGGAACTGCTGTTGAACCTGTATAATTAATCATTGATTCGTATATTGGGAATGCAGGCGTTGGATGTATAATTTCTGCACCTGATTCACCAAACATCTGTATTGCATAATACATGGTTGGTTTGCCGCCTGGCATTATTAAAACTCTTTCAGGGTCAATATCCTTATTATAAAGTTTTTTGATTTTTCTGCTAACTGCCTGTCTGCATTCTAAGATTCCATTAGATAAAACATACCCATGATGACCATCATCTAAAGCTTTTTTTGCAGCATCAACAATATGTTGTGGAGTTTTAAAGTCAGGCTGACCTAAACCTAAATGTATCATAGGCTTACCCTGTGCTTCTAATTTTTTTGCTTCAGCTAAAACACTAAATGCAGATTCAGTTCCTAGTCTTTGTAAATTTTTTGCTAACTTCATAACAATTTAATTCTAGTATAATATTTTATAATTTAATTTATTTTTTTTATATATAATCTTAATAAGTAAAAATTATTTTCTATAGATTAATTTTGACATATTTAATTCTTTCAAGTTCTTACAGCCCATTAATACCATATTTCTATTAATTTCATCATGCATGTTTTGCAATAGACGTTCCACGCCCGGTTGACCCCCAGCACTCAATGCAAATAAAAACATTTTTCCAAAACTACATGCTGTAGCACCTGCTGCTAAAGCTTTTAAAACATGGGTTCCTCGTCTGACTCCACCATCTAAAATAATCTCTAATTTATCTCCAACAGCCTCTCTAATCGCATTAACTTGATCAAAGGGTGATCTTGATCCATCTAGTTGTCTTCCACCATGATTTGAAATCATTATTGCTGTGCAACCAATATCTATTGCTCTTTTTGCATCATCAACTGACATCACTCCTTTTAATGCAAAAGGACCATTCCATTTTTTCACACAATATTCTGCATCTTTCCAGCTCATTGCTGGATCATACTGTTCATTAATATATTCAATTACTGATTTTGCAATATTAGTTCCTTTGTCTGTTTTATTTTTAACATTAGACATTTCAAATTTTCCATGAGTAAAATAATTAAATACCCATTGTGGATGAAGGGCAAAACTTATTAAACTTTGCAATGTAAGTTTTGGTGGAGTTGTAAATCCAGTTCTATGATCTTTTTCTCTATTACCAGCAACCAAAGTATCAACAGTTAAACACATTCCATCAAAGTTAGATGCTCTACACCTATCTATTAAGTCATCTGTAATAGAGTTATCTTTATGTACATAAAGTTGAAATAGCTTTGGACCACTTGAAATGGAAGCAATTTCCTCAATACTATTATTTGCCATTGTTGACATGCTGTAAAAAGTTCCAAATTTTTCTGCAGCTCTTGCTGATGCCTTGTCTCCCTCGTGGTGATAAAGTCTTTGCATTGCAGTTGGTGAAAGAAAAATTGGCATATCAATTTTTTTTCCAAAAACAGTTGTTGATAAATCTGGCTTGCCAACACTTGCAAGAATATTAGGAACCAAATCACAGTCATTAAAGGATTCAGTATTTCTTCTTAATGTTTACTCATCATCAGCACCACCATCAATATAATGAAAGATGGGTGAGGGTAATTTTTTTTTAGCTAATTTTCTAAAATCATTAAAATTATAACAGTCTTTTAAATTCATAATTATCTAAACCTTAAGTTGTTTCTATTTAAATCACTTATTTTGGTACATCCCATTAATTTCATATCTCTTACTAATTCTGCTTTATATTTTTCAATAGCTCTCTCGACACCTGCTTGTCCTCCAGCAGCTAAAGCATATAAATAAAGTCTTCCTCCTGAACATGCTTTTGCACCTAATGACAACGCTTTAAGCATATGAGTTCCTCTCTGAAATCCACCTTCACAAATTACATCTAATTTATCCCCAACTGCATCAACTATTTCAGCAAGCTGATCAAAGGGTGCTCTCGATCCATCAAGTTGTCTTCCCCCATGATTTGAAACCATTATTCCAGTGCATCCAATATCAACTGCACGCTTTGCATCTTCAACACTCATAATTCCCTTAAGTGCAAAATGCCCACCCCATTGAGAACAAAGTTTTTCAGCATCTTTCCAGTTCATGGATTGATCTAACATGGTAGAAAAGTATTGTCCTATTGAGGTATTGGTGTCTGTGCCCTCTTTTACATAATCTTGAAGATGAGGTAATTCAAATTTACCTTTTGTTAAATAATTTATTCCCCACATTGGTTTTGTTGCAAAACTAAAAAGACTTGAAAGTGTAAGTTTTGGAGGTGATGTAAATCCAGTTCTTAAATCTCTTTCACGGTTTCCTCCAGTTATTGTGTCTACTGTTAAAGCCATAACATCAAATTTAGCTGCTTTTGCTCTTTCCAAACAGGAATCATTTAAACCTCTATCTTTATGAAAATAAAACTGAAACATTTTTGGTGTATCAACTAGTGAGGCTATTTCCTCAACACTCACAGTTGCAAGAGCTGAAACACCAAACATCGTATTAAATTTTTGGGCTGCTTTTCCAACTGCTCTTTCTCCATCATAATGAAATAATCTCTGTAGCGCTGTTGGTGCAAGATAAAAAGGTAGATCTAATTTTTTTCCAAAAATAGTAGTAGATAAATCAACATTCTCAACACCTCTTAAAACATTAGGAACTAAGTCAACATCATTAAACGAACTCGTATTTCTTTCATAAGTAGTTTCATCATCTGCTGCACCATCAATGTAATGAAATATAGGTGAGGGTAATTTTTTTTTTGCTAATTTTCTAAAATCACTAAAGTTATGGCAGTCTTTTAAGTTCATTGGTTAATTTCTTGAATAAAAATTAGATTTATTATTTTTTAAAAATTTTTAATTTTTTATATATTATTGCACCACCAAATAAAAATAATAATAATGGTAATAACCATAAAACATAAGTGTTTTTGTTTAATTGGGGGTCAAAAATGACCCAATCACCATACTTTTCTCTTAAAAATTGATATATTTGTTTTTCATTTAATCCTTCATTAATTTTTCTATCAACAATTAATTTAATACTAGAAGCAAACTCAGATTCTGAGTCATATACTGACTGACCCTGACAAATTAAACAACGGATATTTTTTAAAATTTTATTTTTTAAAACATCGTTTACTTCATCTGATTTTAATTCAGAAAAGTTTGTGACTAAAAATAGGAGTATAAATATTTTTAAAATTTTCATTTAATAATTGATTTAATTTCATTAACAATTTCTTGATTAATTGGACCAATAAATTTTTTTATTATAAATTTTTTTCTATCTATTAAAAAAGTTTCTGGAACTCCATAAGCCCCAAATTCAATTCCTAAAGTTCCATCTTTATCAATTAAAATTCTAGAATATGGGTTACCAAAATCATCAATAAATTTTTTTGCATTATCATAATTGTCTCTATAATTTAATCCAATTAGTTTAATTGATTGATTTTCACTTAGTTGCATTAATAATGGGTGTTCTGCTCTACAAGGTACACACCACGACGCCCAAATATTTACAATATAAAAAGTGCTCTCTTCAAAAATTTTATCAGAATTAATATAGTTATCTGAATAAAAGTCCTTAGCTTTAAAGGTTGGGATATTTTTTTTTTCATTAACCTTGGGAGTGTAGTTATTTGGAGTATTTAATCCTTTATAAAAAATAACAAAAAAAAAACTTAAGAATATAATTACAATAAATAAGCTAAACTTATTTTTCATATCTTTCTTTTAAATAAACTCATTAACCCACCAAGACTTAATAATAAAACTGAAATCCAGATCCAAACCATAAATGGCTTTACTTGATATCTAATATTAAAATATTCATTACCTTTTACAAGGTTCATTACTAGAAACTTATCTTCTAATAGTGTTGTTTTTATATCTGCCTCACTAGTAATAATTACAGGCTGATTATAAATTCTAATCTCAGGGTTTAATTCAATAGTCTTTCCATTTTTGTCTTTTATTTCAAAAAAGGCAATGATTGAGTTAAAATTACTTTCTTTTTTCTCTTCTGTTTTTTTAAAAAAAATTTCTCCTTTATTATAATCGTATCTTTCACCAATTTTTATGTTTGTTATAATTTCTGAAGATAAAATACTATTAAATAGAATGCTTAATATTAATAAACTAAAACCAAAGTGTGAGACAGTTTGAGAGACATTATTAAATCTTTTAATAAATAATTCTTTTAAAGTTGTAAAGAATAGAAAAAAAGCAGCAGAAATTAAAACTGTATAAAAAAGTAAGTCTGTAGTTAAATTTTTAATAATAAAAAAAGTTAACATTACTGAAATTATAAATGTGATAATAAGTGATTTCTTATTTTCAATTTTTGATTTAATCCATTTAAGTCGTGGTCCAAGTGACATGAATAATAGAAATGGTATTAAAAAAGGTACGATTAATTTTTGATAAAAGGGAGGTCCTACTGATATATTTTCACTAGATATTACGTCTAGAAAAATTGGGTATACCGTACCGATTAGAACAACCGATAGAAAATACATCATAAACCAATTGTTTATTAAGATGGAGGTTTCTTTGCTAAGCCAAAAGAAATTATTTGAGCTTTTGTTATTTTCTTTGTGAAATATAAAAAATATTCCTAAAGATAAAACAATTAATGCAAATAAAAATATTAATATAAAAATACCTCTTGCGGGATCATTGGCAAATGTATGTACAGAATTTAATATTCCAGACCTTACTAAAAAAGTTCCACACATACTTAGAGTAAACGTTGTAATAGATAATATAACTACCCAAGATGTTAATGCAGCTCTTCTCTCTAAGACTACAATGCAATGTAACAATGCAGTTAATGTTAACCATGGCATTAAAGAAACATTTTCAACTGGGTCCCAAAACCAAAAACCTCCCCATCCTAGTTCATAATAAGCCCAAATTGATCCAAGCATAATCCCTATAGTTAGAAAAATCCAAGAAACTAAAACCCATTTTTTAATATGCTGTCCCCATTGTTTTGAAACATAGTTTTGCGTAACTGCAGCAAGAGATGATGAAAATATTATAGATGTACCAACATAACCTAAATATAAAATTGGGGGGTGGATTGCTAAAGCTGGATCTTGTAAAATTGGGTTAAGACCAAGGCCTTCATTAGGGATTGGAAATAAATAATTAAAAGGATTAGATGTCATTAATACAAATAAAAAAAACCCAATAATTATTATTTGCTGAAATAATAAGGTTAAAATTCTATATTTTTTAGGTTGCTCTCTTGATTTAATTAAAAATAGAAAAATAAATAAAGTTAATACTAATAACCATAGTAATAAGCTTCCCTCATGGTTTCCCCAAGTTCCTGAGATTTTATAGAATAATGGTTTAGTTGTGTGAGAGTTATTAAAGACTGTCTCATTACTAAAGTCTGAGTTTATAAAAGATATAATCAAACTCAAAAAGCTCACAATTACAAAAACTAACTGTAGAAATGATAGAGATAATATATTTTGGCTAATCTGCTTATTATTATTATTAAAATCTTTAATTGAAACACCACAAAGTAAAACCGAAAGTAGTAACCCTAAAATTAAAGAATAATAACCTATCTGATTAGCTAGCAATTTATTTATCTCCTATGGCTTCTTTAACTTCTGGGGGCATATAATTTTCATCGTGTTTTGCCAAAATTTTAGTAGCAGTAAAGTAATTCTTATCTTTTAAAAAACCTTCAGCAACCACTCCTTTTCCTTCGGCAAATAAATTAGGCACTGCCCCTGAATAAACAACATTAATTTCATTTTTAAAGTCAGTAATAATAAAATTAACTTCGTCAGAATTTATAAAAATTGACTGTTCTTTAACCATCCCACCTACTCTTATTTTTTTATTATTTAATTCTATTAAAGACTTTATTTCAGACGGAGACTGAAAATATACAACGTTTTCTTTTAATGATTGTAAAATTAAAAAAACTGTTAAAATTACTGAGGCTAAGATTAAAGCTAAGAATACAAGTCGTAATTTAACTTTTTTACCATACATGGTTTATTAGTTAAATATTTGATGTATTAGATAATATTTCTCTATTAATATTCTGTGATCTCGCAGCTTTAGCTTTCTCAACGTTTAGAGAACCAAATTTAGAAACAAATCTCTTTTGCTCTTTTGAAAGTTGTAACTTAGTTACAAAGTACAAGGCTGTAAAACTGATCAATGTAAATGAAAAAGCTGACCATACGTAAGCTCCGTATCCATTCATTGAAATTATTTCATTTATCATAATCTATCTAATCCTTTATTTTTAACTTTTATCAGTTCGGTATTATATTTCATCAAAAAAATGAGTAATGAAAAAAGGGCAAATGCCGCAGTCATAATACCCAATGGGACTAACATTGATGGATGAATTGCTGTGTTGGTTGATAAAATATTAATTGAAGCTGGTTGATGTAACGTGTTCCACCAATCTACAGAAAATTTAATGATGGGAACATTTACCACTCCTAAAATTGCAATCAAAGAAGTGACCTTTATCACTTGTTCTTTGTCCTCATAAATTCTCCAAGCCAATAAATACATTCCATAAAATAATGCTAAAATTAGCATAGAGGTTATTCTTGCATCCCAAGCCCACCAGGTACCCCAGGTTGGTTTTCCCCAAATTGAACCTGTAACTAATGCAATAATATTAAAAATAAATCCTGAAGGTGCTAAACTTTTAGCAATTAGTGCAAAATTTTTATTTTTAAAAACAAAACTTCCAACAGACAACAAAGCTAAACTTGAAAATATTCCAAGTGATATCCAAGCAGCCGGTACATGAACATACATAATTCTTACTGCATCACTTTGTTTATAATCTTCAGGTGAGAGTATGAGCGCCTCGGTTAAACCAATTGTTAAGACAATAATAAATAAAAACAAAACATACTTTGGAGCTTTAGAGGTTACTGCAAAAATTTTATTAGGCTCAAAATATTTAAACATTTTTAAATTATATATATTAAAAAAAGGTAATTTAATTTTTATTATGGAAATTCATCCTGATCAAGAATGCAGAGGGAGTCAATAATGATAAAAACGTTATTTAACACTCTTGATCAGAACATAATTATATTTAACAACTATATATGTCGAAGATTTGAATTAATTGTGTTTAAAAAAAGAATTAATTAGAGGGCTTAAAGTAGCTAGAGCCTCTTTTGCCAGAAAAAATCTCTTCAATTAAAGGGTGTTTAATTGGATCTTCTGAGTCATCCATTAATAGATTTTGCTCTGAAACGTATGCCTCATAAGTAATTTCATCATTTTCAGCTAACAGATGATAAAAGGGCTGATCTTTTCTAGGACGAACATTCTTTGGAATGGATTGATACCATTCTTCAGAATTATTAAATTCGAAATCCACATCATAAATTACACCTCTAAACTCAAAGTGTTTATGTTTTACAATATCGCCTATTGAAAATTTTGCTTTTTGAATTGCCATAGCTATTAATATGGGGGTTTAAAAATAAAAATCAATAAAAAACATTTATATTTTTTTTAATATGTTAATATCTGTCAAGTGAATAAATCTTTTCTTAAATTTGCCACAGACTTTGGGCCTTTAGCTATATTTTTTTATTATTATTATAACAATGATAAGAACCTAGCAGTTGCAATTCCTCCACTTATAGTTGCAACATTAATTGCACTAATAGTTGTTTGGTTTTTTGAAAAAAAAATACCTATGATGCCTTTAATAAGTGGTGTCTTAATTACATTTTTTGGGGGTCTAACAATTTATTTTAATGATCCAGTTTTTCTTTATGTGAAACCAACAATTATTAATATTTTATTTGCCCTTGCTTTATATTTTGGAAAATATTTTACAAATGAGCCTGTTCTTAAAAAGATTATGGGTAAATCAATTGCCCTAACTGACATGGGTTGGGAATTACTAAACAAAAGATGGATGTATTTTTTCTTCTGCCTTGCAATCCTTAATGAATGCGTCTGGAGAACACAAACAGAAGAATTTTGGGTTAACTTTAAGGTTTGGGGAATGCTGCCAATAACCCTTGTTTTTACAGGGTTTCAGATATCATTAATTAATAAACACAAACTTGATGAATAGAAACTTAAAACTAGTCGTAAATAACCCTCACAAACAAATAGAAGAAAGACAATTTTTTGAAAAAAAAGAACTTAAAATCATTTTAGACCTATATGCAAAGATGGTCTCTGAAGGGTCATGGAAAGACTATGGTCTAAATATTTCTAACAGACAGGTTGGTTTTAGTGTTTTTAAAAATGCAGCAGAGAATGCTTTATATAAAATTTGTAAAAACTTTAAACCCACTAATAAAAATCTAAAATATTTAATTACAGATTCTAATGGTAAAGTTTTAAAAAATTCTTTCGATCTAGAAATTTTACTTAAAAATACTAATTGGAAAAACCTTAAGAAATAAAAAGACTATCGTCTTTGTCCAAATAATCTTAACAGCATTATAAATAAATTTATAAAGTCTAGGTAAAGAGTTAAGGCACCCATTACAGCTTTTTTACCCATCAATTCACCTGTATCACTTGATACATACATGTTTTTAATTTTTTGAGTATCATAAGCAGTAAGGCCTACAAAAATTAAAACACCTAGAATTGAAATTACAAAGTCCATCATTGAAGATTTTAAGAACATGTTAACAACTGATGCAACAATAATACCAATTAAGCCCATCATTAAAAATGATCCTAATTTTGTAAGATCTCTTTTAGTTGTGTAACCATAAATACTCATTGCACCAAAAGTAATAGAGGTAATAAAGAATACTCTAGTGATACTCGCTCCAGTATAAACTAAGAATATTGAAGATAATGATAGCCCCATTAAAGAAGCAAAAACCCAAAAAGTTGTTTGAGCAGCTGATGCTGACATTTTATTAATCCTGGCACTCATATAAAAAACTATTCCAAGTGGAGCAAGCATTACTACCCATTTAAAACCTGAAAGAAATATTGTATTTCCTAGGCTTGTTAATGATGTAATTGATCCGTTAGCATCTGTTACTACAGATAGTTTGAAAAATATTAGAGATATAAGTCCTGTTAGTAAAATACCTGAAGCCATGTAGTTGTAGACTTTTAGCATGTAGGCTCTTAAGCCCTCATCCATTACTACCGTTGATTGTTGCGCTTCTTTTACTTTGTTTAGCAAATTTTGTTTATTGAATATCATGCCTTACATATAATAGCCTTTTACTATTATTTCAAGATGTCTTAATAAGGCTTAATAATTATGAATTATAAAAGATTAGGAAATACTGATTTAAAAGTAAGCACTATTTGTCTCGGCACAATGACTTGGGGTGAGCAAAATACCCAAAATGAGGGTTTTGAGCAGATGGATTATGCCTTGGATCAAGGTGTAAACTTTTGGGATACTGCAGAGCTTTATGCTGTTCCGCCAAGAGAAGAAACTTATGGTCATACTGAAATTATAATTGGTAATTGGTTTAAAAAAACAAACAAGAGAGACAAGGTTATTTTAGCAACTAAAGTTGCTGGACCTATGAGGGCTTATTTAAGAGGTGGTGGAAATAATTACGGAATAGAGAAAATGACTCAAGCTGTAAATGATAGTCTGAAAAGACTACAAACAGATTATATCGATCTCTATCAACTTCATTGGCCAGAGAGAAATACTAATTTTTTTGGAAAATTAGGTTATGAACATGATGACAGTAGTGAGTGGAATCAATTTGAAGATGTCTTGGGCAGCTTACAAAAATTTGTTGATGCTGGTAAAATTAGAGAAGTGGGTTTATCCAATGAAACACCTTGGGGTGTCTCTAAGTATCTAGAATTATCAAAAGAAAAAGGGCTTCCAAGAATGATGTCAATTCAAAATCCTTATAATCTATTAAATAGGACTTATGAAGTTGGCCTTGCTGAAGTTTCTGTAAGAGATAAAATTGGTTTATTGGCCTACTCTCCTTTAGCAAGTGGATATTTATCTGGAAAATATAGGAACAATCAAATGCCAAAAAATTCAAGAATTGAACGTGATGGTAGTTTTTGGACTCGGTACGAAAAACCCAACACTAATAAAGCAGTAGATGCATACTTTGAAATAGCTAAAAAACATAACCTTGATTTAACTCAAATGTCTTTAAAATTTTGTGAAATACAGTCTTTTATGACAAGCGTTATTATTGGAGCAACTACTATGGAGCAGTTGAAAACCAACGTGGAAAGTGTAAATATAGATTTAACTGATGAAGCAATTAAAGAAATAAATGAAGTACAAACAATTTACTCTAACCCATGTCCATAATTAAAAATTTTATAATCATAATTTTTGTTACTACTTTTATTAGTCAGGTTAGTGCTGAAGAAGTAAAAAAAATGGGAACACATAAAGACTGGGAAACTTATGTGGTAAATTCTGATTCAGGTAAAGTTTGTTTTGCTCAATCAGTTCCAGTATTACAATCACCCAAAAAAAATCTAGAGAAGCAAGGTTATTTATCAGCTTTAGACCTGGGGAAAAAATAACAAATGAAATAAGTGTTACTGGTGGTTATGAATTTAATAATAAAAATTCTGTATTAGCTAAATCTGGAAAAAATAAATATAAATTTGATATTCTCCAAGAAGGATTTGCATGGATAACTAGTACTAAACTTGAGATTAAAATGATTAAAACTATGAAGAGAGGTTCTAGAATAATGATTACAGGCAACACTCAAAACGGCTCTTCAACAATTGACCACTATTCTCTACTAGGGTTTACTAAAGCTTATAATGCTACTAAAGCAAATTGTAGCTAAGTAAATGAAATCAAAAAAAAAAATTGTTCTCGCATATTCAGGCGGACTAGATACTTCTATTATTTTAAAATGGCTTCAGGAAAATTATGATGCAGAAGTTATTTGCTATACTGCTGATGTTGGTCAAGAAATTGATAGAAATAAAATTATAAGAAATGCCAAAAGACTAGGTGTTAAAAATATTATTATTGAAAATCTAAAAGATATTTTTGTAAAAGATTATGTCTTTCCAATGCTCAGGGGACATGCAATTTATGAGGGTGTTTATTTATTGGGTACTTCAATTGCAAGACCTTTAATTGCAAAACGTCAAATTGCTGCTGCTAAAAAATTTGGAGCCTATGCTGTTTCACATGGTTCAACCGGCAAAGGAAATGATCAAGTAAGATTTGAATTGGGCTATCATTACTTTGGTCCAAAAGTAAAAATTATTGCACCATGGAGAATATGGAAATTAAATTCTAGAACAGATTTAATTAAATATGCAAAAAAAAACAATATTCCAATTCCTACAGATAAAAAAGGTGCTCCTCCTTTTTCTATTGATGATAATTTATATCACACATCAACTGAGGGTAAGGTTTTAGAAAACCCAAAAAATTCAGCTCCTGAATTTCTTTTTCAAAGAACGGTATCTCCTGAAAAAGCACCTAACAAAGCTTCATTTGTAATTATAGGGTTTAAAAATGGAGACCCCATAACTGTTAATGGTAAAAAATTATCACCTGGAAATTTATTAGAAAAACTTAACGATGTTGCTGGCAAAAATGGAATAGGTAGAGTTGATTTAGTTGAGAACAGATTTATTGGGATTAAATCTAGAGGTGTTTATGAAACACCTGGTGGAACACTGTTAATGTCTGCTCATAGAGCAATTGAGTCTGTTACTTTGGATAAAGAAACTATGCATAAAAAAGATGAGATTATGCCAAAGTATGCTGAACTTATTTACAATGGATATTGGTATTCAAAAGCAAGGTTTAAACTTCAAAAAATTGTTGACCTTAAAAAGAATAAAGTAAATGGCTCCGTAAAACTTAAATTATACAAAGGTAATATTACCATAATGTCTAGACAAACAAAAAGTAGCGCTTACTCAATGAAAAAAGTTTCTTTTGAAGAAAATAAAACTTTTAATAAATCAAACGTAGAAAGATTTATTAACTTTCATAAACAAAAGCTTCGTTCATAAATTAATGAAAATAAAAGTATTTGCTGACACAATTTGTGGGTGGTGTTTTATTGGTCAGACAAGATTAAATAAAGCTTTAAAGGCCTTTCCTGAAACTAAGTTTGAGATAGAGCATGTTCCATTTCAACTAAATACCGACATGCCTAAAGAGGGAATTGAAAGAGATAGATATCTAGAAATAAAGTTTGGTGGAAAAAAGTTTGCTCAACCAATGTATGATCAAATGACTAATGAGGCTAAAAAGGAAGATCTTAATTTTAATCTAGATAAGATAAAGAAAACACCCAATACAGTATTTTCTCACCTATTAATAAAATTAGCCGAACAATCTAATGTGCACAACGAAATTAAAGAAAAAATATATCAATCATATTTTATTGAAGGTCTTGATATTGGAGATAAAGAAATCTTAATTAGTATTGGAAAAGAATTTAATATTAATGCAGATGTAATTAATGATTTTTTTAATTTAAAAAATATTAAAGAAGTTAATTCATACATTTCAGTTGCGAGAGAAAAAAAAATTAATGGAGTGCCTTTCTTTGAAATAGGAACAGATTTTATTTCAGGTGCCCAAAGCTCTGCAAATTTGGAAAGTGCAATAAAGTCCAATTTAAGCTAAAAATTAAAGGACACTTTATCCTTTGCCTTTAACGTATAAATATCTATTCTGGCTATATGGAAGCACTAAAAAATTGGATGATAGATGCAGCAAATATTTTATTTGATGACAGTAAAAATGATCTAAGAGCTTTGCCAAGGTCTGTGAGGTTACAAATTTTATTAGTTCTAAGCTTTGTTTGGACAACTGTTTTTAGTTTATATATTTTTTCTTATACAACTTTTGCCTTTGGTTGGGCTGGTCTTTACATAGCACACGTTGGACTTATTTTTGCAGTCTATATGACTTTTAAACATTTTCATAAAGCAGAGGCACAATCTAGTAGTGTATTCAAAACTAAAAATTTTGATCCATTTAAAATTATGGTTATTGTTTTTGTCATTGTATTTATTTTTGTATTTTCTAAGGGAATAGAGATTTTAACAAGTCCAAACCCTAGTTCTTATTCAATCCCTTATGATGGTCCATCAAAATCAGTGTTTGAAAAATGGCTACCATTTAGTAAAGATAAGTAATGGAAAAAATAGCAAAAAATTTACAGTTAGCATTAATGTGCATTATTTTAGTAAGCACTGTAATTGCTGTTGGTATGGAAATTAAAAATATGTTTCTAAATCAATCTGTAACGTTGGCAGATTTACTTTTAATGTTTCTTTATTTGGAAGTTTTAGCAATGGTTCGAGTTTTTTGGGACCAGCAATCAATTAGCATAACTTTGCCTCTTCTAATTGCGATAACTGCCCTGGCTCGATTTATTATATTGCAAGGAAAAGAAATGGATCCATCAGCATTAGTTTATGAAGCTATAGCCATAGTTCTAATTGCATCTGCAATAGTTATTCTTAGATTAAGACACAGTGATAAATTAGGTCTAAAGAAAAGAAAATCTAAATAGTTTAATATGATATTTGGAGCTTCAAGGGCTAAAGCCGTTGATCAATTAAATAATTTTATAGAACAAAATCTTACAGATTATTCAAAACTAAGAAATTTTGATTTTGGATCTGATAATAGATCTAATATTTCTTGTTTATCTCCCTATATAACTCACGGAATAATTAATGAATTAGAAGTAATTAATAAATCCCTTAAAAAGTTTTCATTTGTGAAAAATGAAAAATTTATTCAGGAAGTAATGTGGCGTGTTTATTGGAAAGGTTGGTTGGAGTTAAGACCAAATGTTTGGTCTGATTACTTAATAGAATTAGATAAACTTAGAGATGAATTTAAAAATGACCAAAATTATCTAAACGTTATTGAGGGGAGAACAAACATAGAATGCTTTAATCAATGGGTAAATGAACTTAAAGAAAATAACTATCTTCATAATCACACAAGAATGTGGTTTGCTAGTATTTGGATATTCACTCTAGAATTACCATGGCAATTGGGGGCTGAGTTTTTTATGCAACATCTTTATGATGGTGACACTGCATCAAATACCCTTGGTTGGAGATGGGTAGCCGGTGTTCAAACTCAAGGCAAGCATTATCTTGCAAGTGAATGGAATATAAATAAATTTACAAATAATAGATTTCAAAACATAAAATTAAATGAAAATGCTTCTCCAAAGATTTCCAACAAGTCCTACCCTTTAATTAAACGGAACTTTAATAACCCACAAAACCTTGAAGAAAAAAATCTTTTAATTTTTGAAAACAATCTCTCGTTTGAAATTACAGACTTTCAGGAAAATAACTTTAAAAAGATTTATATAATTTCTAACAAAAATGAAAATAGGTCTATTAAACTGAGTGAAAAATTGGTGAAATTTAAGTCCCTTCTAATGAAAGACCAAGAGCAAAGATTAAAAGATAAATCTATTGATTGTGAAGTTATTGATATAAGTGAAGTTAAAAATATTGAAAATTATTATAGCTTGTATCCCGCAGTTGGTGAAAACTTAGATTATTTAAATTCAAATAATATTAAAATGGTTTTTTTATATAGAAATCTTGATCAATTATCTTGGCAATACTGTAACAAAGGTTTTTTTAATTTTAAGAATTATATTCCAAAGATAATTTCATCCTTCAAATAGAATATTGAAATAAGTTTTTTTTTTCATATATTAAGATTATATGAATGAATTGAATTTTTTTAAACAAAACGGTTATCTTATAAAAGAAAATTTAATTTCTCAAAAAAATATAAGTAAGATAAATAAAATTGTTAATGAAATTGTATTAAAAGAAAAGCAAAAAAATAAAAAAAATACTTTGAATAAAACTCAATCCTATGACAACTATCACTTTGTTTATAATTCCAATTCTTTAAAAAATAGAGAAATTTTAAGATTAAATAATCCTCAAAATAGACATAAAATTTTTTATGATCTATCAAGAAATAAAAAAATAATTTCAATTGCTAAAAAATTATTAGGTGGATCTGTAAGATTTCATTTAGGTAAATTAAACTTTAAACTTCCTAACAAAAAAAAAGGAAGTGAGATTGGGTGGCATCAAGACTGGGCATTTTATCCTCATACTAACGATGATTTAATTACTGTTGGTATCTATTTAGATGATTGCTTTGAAAAAAATGGGCCTCTTAAAATAATAAAAAATTCTCATAAAAAAAAACTATATAATCACCACAATAAAGAAAACTTTTTTATTGGAAAAATAGATTTGAAAAAAAATAAAATTGGAATAAATAAAAGTGTTTCAATAACTGGGACAGCTGGAACGGTTGTTTTTTTTCATTGCAGATCAGTTCACGGGTCTGGTCACAATCACATGGATAGCTCAAGACCTTTGATTTTATTTGGTTATAGGGCGTGTGATGCATGGCCATTAATTAATGATGGAAATCCCCATCCAGAAGTTGACTTGGAAAATTATGATAAAAATATTATTGTGGGAAAAAAATCTATAAAACCAAGATTAACTAAAGTCCCCACAATAATACCATTACCCAAAAAGAAACATTATGTTTCTATTTATGAGCTTCAAAAAAACAAACACTAAACTAAAACCATCAAACCATTCCAATAATTAAAATGATTTAAGCTAAAAAGGTTTTGATACCATCTAAAATATATTGAACACTTAATCCAACAAGAATAATAGCTACCACTCTTGAAATAACTCCAATTATTTTTTTATTTATTATTTTAGAAAATTTTGAAGCTATAAAAAAAATTATAAAAGTTAAAAATAAAACAGATACTAGTGCAATCATTCCTGCAGTCTGATTGGTAAAATTAGTTCCAATATCTGAGACAGAAACTATTACTGAAGTGATAGCGGCTGGCCCTGCAATAATAGGTGTTGCTAAAGGAAAAACACTAACGTTATCTGAATTAAGATCTATATCTTCTTCTTTTCTTTGTTGACGCTTGTCAAACAACATTTCTATTGCAATAATTAATAAAATTATTCCTCCACCAATTGTGAATGCTGGATAAGAAATATTTAAATAACTTAGTAATGCACTTCCAAGTAATGCAAAAAATAATAATATGATTGAAGCTATTATTGTTGCACTTAATGCTATTCTTATCTTTTTGTTTGTATCCATATTTTGAGTAATACTTAAAAACAAAGGAGTATTTCCCAATGGATCTATAACAATAAAATATAGAAAAAAAGTTTGAATAAAAATCTCTGACATCCAATTTATCTATCTCTTTAAAATAATATTACAATTTTAATTTTTTTATCTGCTTATAATCTTTAAAATTAGATGGTAATAAAAATTTTTTATAACCTACTTTTAATTTTTTCCATTCTTTATCTATAATTGAAAACCATGCTGAATCTCTGCTTCTACCCTTAAATATAAACATTTGCCTAAAAACGCCTTCAAATTTAAATCCTAATCTTATGGCTGCTTTTTTAGAAGCAGAGTTCAAATTATTACATTTCCACTCGTATCTTCTATTTCCTAACGTATCAAAGGCATTTTTCATCATTAAAAACATCGTTTCAGTTCCTTCAATTGAATTTTGTAAAAGAGGTGAATAGTTTATGTGCCCCACTTCTATAGAGCCATGATCTGGCTCTATTCTCAAATAGCTAGCCATCCCACAATATTGCTTGTGCCTTTTTGAATAGATTGCATAAAAAAATGGGTCACTATTTAAGCAAAAAGTCTTTAACCAATGTTTAAATTCAGCATAAGTTTTAAATGAACCATAAGGCAAGTAAGTCCATATAATATTTTTTTTATCATTTAAATATTGAATATATAATTCTTTTGAATGTTTGGTGACATTTAAAGGTTCAAGAATTGTATACTTCCCAAATAATTTTTTTTTCGTAGGTAATTTTGCTTTTTTAAATTTTACCTTTGGTCCTAGGTTTAATCTTTTCATAAAAGCTTTTTAAAATTATTATAAAGAATCTTAGAATAGTTATTCATATCTGCCATATTGTTTTTAGCTGCTTCATCAAATTTATCCAAAGCACCCTCACCAAGTTTGTCTTCAAGGGCTTTTTTATACTCAGGCACACAGCCCCACTCATTAACTGTTGTATCTTTAATCTCAATATGAAACTGAATTCCATAAGCATGATTTTGATATTTAAAAATTTGATATTTAGTTACAGGTGATGAAGCTAATAAAGTAACATCTTTATTGTTATCTATTCCTTGGACCTCATAAGAATGCCACTGTAAACTTTTAATTTGCTCTGGAAATTTTGAAAATAAAATATCTTCATTTTTTTCTTTAGTAAAATTTATATCCATTATTCCAATTTCTGCTGGATTAGATTTTACTACCTTGCCACCGACAACTTCTCCTAATAACTGACAGCCTAAACAAAAACCTAGGTAAGGCTTCTTTAAATCAATGACAAATTCTTTAATTGCTTTTTTTTCTTCAATTAACCATGGGTATTCTTGCTCCATAAAAGTATCCATTGGACCACCCATACAAAACATTCCATCAAATTTACTTAAATCACTTGGAATTTTTTCACCTTCATCCAACTCTACAGTAGTTAAGTTTAAGCCATCAGCTAGCATTAAATCTTTGATATAGCCTGGATCTTCAATTTTTATATGTTGTAAAACTATTATATTCATTACTTAGCTCATCAAATAGAAAACAATAAGGTACCTACTTACTTTTCCAATTGCTACTAAAATTATAAAATCTAAAAATCTAACTCTCAATAAGCCTGCAACTAAAGTCAGTGGATCACCTATTATAGGAACCCAAGCAAATAATAATGACAATTTACCAAATTTATCAAACCATTTTGATGATCTTTCTATTTGTGCTTCTTTAAATGGAAACCATTTTTTTGTAGTAAGATTTCTTGAATAAAATCCTAGAGCCCAGTTAACAACTGACCCCAAAACATTTCCAAAACTTGCAACTATTAATAATAATAAATTATCATAATTTGATGTTGCAATTAACCCTGCCAATGTGAATTCAGATGAAAATGGTAAAATGGTTGCAGCTAAAAAAGATATAGCAAATAAAGATAAGTAAATCACTTCGAACACTTCTTAGAGCAATACTTTACCCTGTCCCAATTTAACTTCCATTTCTTACGCCAAACAAAAGGTCTTCTGCAAACTGGGCATATTTTTGATGGTAGATTTTCTTTTTTCAATTTAATATTCTTTATAATTTTTTTGCCAAAGTCCTATAGCTTCTTTCCAAGATGGTATTTGATCACCTTCATAGCCATAGGTTGATCCAGTTGCAATTGATCTAAAATTTTTCATTGCTTTTGCATGTACCTTACTTGTTAAATATTGAATCATCATATTTCTATCTTTCCATGCCGTTATTGTGTGTTGATAGCCATTTACTCTTTTTGTTTCACAAAATAAATTACCTTCTGCTTTTTGAGCTGCTCTAAAGGCTGGTATTGTGAGTATCCAAAACTTTATTTCAGATAAAAAATTTTTTGTTTTTAATCCTGTAATTGAAATATACATATAATTTAGTTTGTATTTAATTTTATAAACTTGTCAGCTTCAAATAAAATCATTTTCTTTCTTTCATCTTTCATTTTATAAAAAACATAAACTATTGCTAATATTTTTTAAAAAATTTTTTTTTGATTTAAAATATTTTTTGGATCAAACAATTTTTTAATTTTTTTCATAATTCTTATCTCAGATGCTGATTTTGTTTCTTTTAAATCATCTTTTTTAAGTAACCCAATTCCATGTTCAGCACTAACTGATCCTTTAACCTTAATTAATATTTTATTTATTTCATTTTTAAATGCTTTTTCATAATTATAAAAATTTTTTTTAAAATTATCTGGTTCAATAAGATTAAAATGAATGTTTGAATCTCCCAAGTGCCCAAATGTATGAAATTTTATATTAGGTAATATCTTATTTAATTCTTTTTTTGATTCTTTAAAAAATAAATTCATATTATTTATTGGTATAGAAATATCAAAACCAATAAGCTTTCCATCAAGTTTTTGTGCTTCAGTTAAGCTTTCTCTAAACTTCCAAAAATCATTAGATTGATTTTCATTTTGAGCAATTAGAAATTCATCAAACTTATCTGATAAATTTGATACTATTTCTTCAAAATTATTCATAAAAATAGTTTTATCTTCAAATAATGATAGCTTTAAAAGCAAATAATATTTACTTTTTTTTTGAAAAAAACTTTTTTTTAAAAGTTTATGCTTAATACAAAGTTCAAAAGATAAATCTGGAATTAATTCTAAACTTTCAATTTTTTCATCAAATTCATTTAATAAAAAATTACTTATAGTCAAAACATCACTTAAGTCTTTAAATGAAATAAAACAATGAATATGATCTTTAGGCTTTGGATATATCTTAAAGGTTGCTTTCGTAACGATGCCTAGTGTCCCTTCTGAACCACAAAAAAGATCTTTCAAATTATATCCTGTATTATCTTTAATAACTTTTGAACCTAATTTTAAAGATTCACCATTTGCAAGAACAACCTCTAGTGCTAAAATATTTTGTCTTATAGAGCCATACTTGACAACATTAATTCCTCCAGCATTCGTAGCAATTGCGCCTCCGACTTGACTGGAACCTGTTGAGCTCATTTTTAAAGGAAATAAGTAGTCCTCTTTATCTATTGCAGAAATTACATTATCAATAATTGTTCCAGCTTCTACCTCTATGCATCTATTTTCTTTATCTATTTCAATTATTTTATTCATTTTTTCAAAATTTATAATTATTTCTTTTTTGTTTTGAGTGGGTGATGTTCCTCCAACCAATCCTGTGTTTCCACCCTGTGGAATAAGCTTGATATTTTTTTTATTTGAATATTTTATAATTTTAGAGACCTCCTTAGTTGAAGTGGGAAATGCTACACCTAAAGCATTTTTAGAGAATCTACCTCTCCAATCAGAACTATGTTTTTTGATTAATTCTTTGTCTTTTTTATAACTTGAAGTCTTACAAATTTTTTTTAAGTCCTGAATAATCTTTAAATCTTGCATCTTAAATTGTATTATTCACAATAAACTTATCTGCTTCTGATAAAATCATTTTCTTTCTTTCATCTTTCATTTTATCAAAAACATAAACCATCATTGATAGTCTGGGGTTCTTTAAAAAAAATTTTCTATTTCTATCTATAAATCTCCAATAAAGACCATCCATCGTATTACACCATTCCCCTTTTTTAAAATCCATCATCCTCATAAAATAACTTGATCCACAAATGTATGGTTTTGTTGCAAAAATACCTCCATCACTAAATAAGCCCATTCCATAAACATTAGGAACCATCACCCAGTCAGATGAATCCACAAACATCTCCATAAACCACTTGTAAACAATTGTTGGTTTCACCTCACAAAGGTTCATTATATTTGATAAAATCATCAATCTTTCAATATGGTGAGACCAGCCATGATTAACAGCATTTTTAATTGCATGGTCTAATGGGGGTAAACCCGTTGTGCCCTCATACCAAGAATTTTTCATTTTTCTTTCATGTTTGAAAAAATTTTTAGTTTCCATTTCATCAGAGTAACCTTGATAAATTCCACGTATAAATTCTCTCCAGCCTATTATCTGACGAATATAACCTTCAAGCGAGTTCATTCTAATTTTGTGTTTTTTATGAAATTCTAAAATTTTTTGAATAATAATTTCAGGAGTTATCAATCCTAAATTAATGTACGGACTTAATGCACTATGAAATAGAATATTATCTTTTTGATTAACGGCATCCTCATAGTCACCAAATAAATTTGATTTTTCTTTAATAAAAAAATCTAAAAGTTTAACCACATCACTGTATTCTGTTGCTAACCAAAAATTATTTGTACTTCCAGGATGATCTTTAAATAATTTTTCAATAATTGGTTTTAATTTTTTAGTATGATTAGTTTCGTTAATTTTTGGAAATTTTGGTATTGATATATCTTTTGGTAATTTATTTCTATTATCTTCATCAAAACTCCATTTACCTCCAATAGGGTTTCCATCGGCTCCCATTAATATTCCAGATTTTTTACGAACCTCCTTATAAAATGTTGCCATAAAAGGTTTTTTTGATTTTGCTAAATAACTTTTAAACTCATCTCTTGAGTTTAAAAACATTGGAGTTTGAACAATATTCCAGTTAATTTTTTCTTTTTTTAAAAATTGCGAAATTTTCTTTTCAAAAAATTTATCTTCAACCTCAAAGCTTGAAATTTCAGTAATTTTTTTTTTATCAATGATAATTTTTAATTTCTTAAAATAAGTGTCTTTAAAATCCTTGTCCTCAATTTTAGAATATTCAACTTTGTATTTATTCACCTTAAGCATATCTGCATATGACCTCATAGAAGATAGAAATAGCAGTATCTTTTGCTTATGATGCTTTTCATAAGTACATAGCTCGTAGTCTTCTGCCATGTAAAAAGAGTGGTCCTTTTTGAAGCGGTCTACGTATTTTAATGGAAATAATTGATTACCAAGTATAAAAAACAATTTCATAGTTAAATATAACTAAATAAAAATTATATGTCAGAAAAATATCTTATTTTTGGTGCGACAGGTTCTGTAGGCTCTAGCTTAGCAGAACAATTAAAGAATTCAGGCAATGATATTCATCTTGTAGCAAGAAATGAAATTGAAGTTAAAGCTATTGCAGAAAAATTAGGCTGCTCACATACAGTTGCTGACGTTTTAGAAGATGGATTTATAGAAAAAGTAAAATCAGATGTTAATGAAATTAAGGGTATTGCTTACTGTGTAGGATCTATTGATTTAAAACCATTAAGAATGGTTACAGAAGCAGATATGAATAAATGTATGAAACTAAACCTTTATTCAGCCATTGAAGCTATAAAAGGATTTCAGGAAAGTTTAAAAAAGAACAAAGGTTCAGTAGTTTTATTTTCCACTGTTGCCGCTCAAAGAGGTTTTACTAATCACACAATTATTGCTTCTGCTAAAGCTGCAGTTGAGGGGTTAACTGTTACACTGGCTGCTGAGTTTGCTCCACATATTAGGGTAAATTGTATTGCACCCAGTTTATCAAAATCTAAAATCGCAGAACCAATGTTAAAAAATCCTGCGATTGCGGAGGGTATTGCTAAAGCACATCCTCTTAAAAGATTGGGTGAAGGAAGAGATTCCGCAGCACTTGCAAAATTTTTGATTACTGAAGATAGTTCTTGGATTACTGGGCAAGTAATTGCCGTTGATGGTGGAAGATCTAAATTATCTTAATCAACAGGTTTAAGCTTTGGATTTATATTGACATCCACTTTTTCAATTGAATTTCCTCTTCTAACTTCATCATAGAAAACAATTTGAGTTGGCATTTTGCCGTCGTTACGTTGTTTGTACCTACTAATAAAGCTACGATATATACCATGTTTAAAATATATTTCTTTTGGTTTAAAAAAAATTGGAGATTTTAAGATTTCCACTTTCTTGATGCCGTCTACCCATGCATCCATTCTTTTATTTTTAAAATCTAAACAAAAAGAGATATCCGTCCAAACTTCTTTCATATCTTTTAAGGGTTTTAATCTATGATATCTTGACTCATCAATAACATTTTTTGCTGAACCACTAAGTTCATGCCAATTAAAAAACAAATATCCTTGACGTGCCCCAATTTGAATTAAAGGTGGGTAAGAAGGAAGACCACCAGCAGTTCCAGATGGGCCACCTTTTTGGTGCACTTGACCCAAATCTGTATTTGTGGGGTAAACATCAATAAAATCTTTAGATAGCATCAAGCTATATCCATAACATTTTATATTTTTAGGACGTTGTGATGGCTTTCCTGAAAACTCAACTCTTTCTCGATTAGTTTTACAATCATTCCAACCATCATTTCCAAAACAATCACCATCTCTTACTTCAAATCGTTGATAGTATTTTCCAGCACGTGCTTTTGTTTTATCTTTGATGTATTGAAAGTTATAATCGTTATGCCCCATAGAATTCTTATGAAACTTAAATCCACTTTTAGAACTTGTTTTTAAAACAAATTCACGATCTTCATTTATAAAAGTTCCGGAAATAGCTAAAGTTGGAATTAATAAAAAAATAATTAATAATTTTTTCATATTTGAATAATAAGATAATAAAGTACAATATTCTTTTAAATCAAACAATCTTGAATTATAAAAATTTATTATGAAAGCCTTATTTTATTTAGTTTTTTTATTAATTTTTTCTTCATCAAATAGTTATTCTGAAAATTATAAATTCACTAAAATAATAGAAATAAATGAACCTTGGGGGTCTTCATTTATTAATGATAATGAAATCATTATTACTGAAAAAAGTGGAAAAATTAAAATTGTTAATGTTGTTTCAAAAGAAGTTATAGAGATTAAACATAATCTTAATTTTTTAGAAGTCGGCCAAGGTGGCTTATTAGATATTATTTACCAAGATAATACTCTGTGGATTTCTTATTCGGAAGATAGGGGAGATTCAAAAACAAGTACATCAATTGCAAAAGCACAATTAAATAAACAAGAATTAGATTTTAAAAATATTTTTCAAGCAAACCCTCCTATAGATTCTGGTTATCATTTTGGTTCAAGATTAGCGATTAAGGATGATTATATTTATGCGTCAGCTGGTGAAAGGGGCCAAGGTATGATTGCTCAAGACCCCACAAAACATCCTGGTAGTATTATTAGAATTCATACTGACGGTAGTATTCCAAAAGATAATCCAAAATTTGAAGGTAAGAAAAACTGGTTACCTGAAATTTATCAAATAGGTGTTCGTAATCCGCAGGGTTTAACACTCTCCAATTATGATGGAAAAATATATTTAAGTAATCATGGAGCAAGAGGTGGTGATTGGTTTGGAGAGGCCAAAAAAGGAGAAAATTATGGATGGAAAATTTTAGGCTGGGGTGGAAAGAATTATTCAGGAACAAAGATAGGTCCTAAATGGAAGCCAGGTTTTACTAAAGCAATTCAATATTGGGTACCTTCTATAGCTACTAGTGCTATTACAATTTACAAAGGAAATGAGTTTAAAGAATGGAATGGGCATGCGCTAGTTACTTCTTTAAAAGATAAATCTTTAAGAAAATTAATATTTAATGATCTAACTAATGTTAAAGAAGATCTTGTATTTAAAAACAATGTTGGAAGAATAAGGGATATTCAAGTTCATCCATCTAATGGTAAAATATTTTTCTTAAGTGAAAATGCTTTATGGTTAATGGAAAAAAAATAATCTTAATTTGATAATATATTTTTTAAAGAGTTTATCTCTCCAATTTTAAAGATAATAGCATCCTCTTTTTTAAAACCATATTTTTCTGCACTAGCTTTAAATCGTATAGGTGGTTCCATAATTGGCTCTAAAGATAAAACAAAAGTTCCCCAATGTGTTCCCATAACCTTTTTACTTCTTAAATCTTTAGCTACATTTAAAGCTTCTTCTGGCGTTGTGTGATAAATCGATTTATCAAACATAGGCTTAAAGTCATAAGCTCCAATATTAATCATTGTTAAATCAATTGGACCATATTTTTCACCTAATTCTTTATAAATATTTCCGTAACCAGTATCACAAGCAAATAAGATTTTTTTACCCTTATATTCAATTAAGAAATTACCCCAGAGTGTTTTGTTCATATCCGTTAGGCTTCTTTTAGACCAATGAACAGCTGGGAGTAATGTTACTTTTATATCCTCATTAACTTTAATTTCTTCGTACCAATCCATTTCATATACATCTTTAAATTTATTTTTTGTAAAATATTTTCCAAGATTTAGAGGTGCTAAAACTTTTGTATTTTTAAACGGGTACTTTCTAATGGTTCCCATATCTTGATGATCATAATGATTATGTGTTAATAATAATAAATCAGTCTTTGGAATTTCATTTAAATTTAAGGCAGGCTCAGTAAATCTATCTGGGCCAAAAATTAAAGGTCCTGCATTTTTAGAGAATACAGGATCTGTTATAATCGTTGTGTCTCCTAACTTAATTAAGTATGTAGCATGACCAATCCAAGCAATATAATCTTCATTTTTATACTTTTCTAAATCAGATAAAACTTTCTCTTTAGCTACAACATGTTTTTTTGGAACATTCATGTCTATTTTCTTTTTCAATTTAATGAATTGTGTGTATGAGAACTTGGCTTGGCTAGTTCTAACTGGCGATCCTTCTGGATTTCTAAAAGTTCCATCTGGTAAATGATGATAAGGTTTTTTTTCTATAGCCATTATTGAAGAGTTATAAATAATAATTGAGAATAAGAAAATTAAAAATTTTATCATTTATGTTGTTTTTTTAATTAAATTTTTGTTTTGGTGCATATGGACATAAATAATCTTTTATCAACTAATTATAAGCTTACTAGTCACTTCAAAGTTACTTAAATAATGACTGGTCATTTTTTGTTATTTATTTGTAAGATAGTCATAGGAAAAATTAATAAAAAATAAATATTTCCTTTTTCAAATGTTAAGGAATTATTAGAGGGAAATGGAAAATTTTTATTTTTGAGTTCTTTTAAAACACTCAATAGTATTTTTTAGCAAGCAGGCAATAGTCATTGGCCCTACTCCACCTGGAACAGGTGTTAAAGCCCTTGCAACTTTTGACACTTCTTCAAAAGCAACATCTCCAACTATACCGTTTTCAGTTTTATTTATTCCAACATCAATTACGATTGCATCTTTTTTAACCCAGTCTGCTTTTACAAGCTCTGGAATACCAACCGCTGCAACAATAATATCTGCCTCCAAGCATTCTGCTTTTAAATCTTTAGTTTTTGAATGGGTTATCGTAACCGTACAATTTTCTTTTAAAAGTAACTGTGCCATTGGCTTGCCATTTAAATTTGATCTACCAATCATAACTGCTTTTTTTCCACTTAGATTTGGTTCAATTTTTTTAATCATTAAATAACATCCTAACGGAGTACAAGGTACTGAGCTTTCATAGCCTGATGAAAGATTACCAACATTCATTGGGTGAAACCCATCAACATCTTTACCTGGCAAAATAGTTTCAATAACTTTTTGCTTATCGATGTGTTTTGGTAAAGGCAATTGAACTAAAATTCCTGAAATACTTTCATCTTTATTTAATTCTTCAATTTTATCTAATACTGTTTTTTCTTCCACAGCTTCTGGATATCTAATTACTTCAGATTTTAACCCCACTTCATCCGCAGCTTTTTCTTTCATACGAACATAAATTTGACTAGGAGCCATATCTCCAATTAATATTACTGTAAGTCCTGGAATTTTATTATGTTTAGCTTTTAACTCTACAACTTCTCTTCTAAGATCTTCTCTAAGTTCAGCTGCTATTTTTTTTCCATCTATTAAGATCATAAATTTCCCTAAAAAATCATTGGTGCAATGTAGAGTTTCATACACATTTCTATAAACCAAATCAACAACAGTAGTACTACTGGTGCAATATCTAATGATCCTAAGTTAGGGAGAAATCGTCTTATTCTATTAAGCATTGGCTCAGTTAATCGGTAAGTCATTTCTAATATTGAATAAACAAACCTGTTTTGAGTATTTATAATATTAAAAGAAACAAGCCAGCTGATAACTACATTTGCAATTACCACATAAGAATAAAGCTTTAATATTTGAAGAGCTAAGTAAAAAATGGCTATCATTTTTTCTCAATATAAATTGACTGACTTGGGAAAGCAAAAGCTGCTTTGTTTCCTTCAACAATTTGTTTTATTTCAATTGCAAGTTTTTCTTTAACCTCCAACCATGTTGAAAAACTATTAGAAGTAGTAAAACATCTAACCCTCATATCAATCGAACTATCTGAAAATTTTTCAACTCTAACCGCAACTCCTACAGCTTTATCAAAATCATCATTTTTATTAATGTGGCCTTCAATTTCATCTCTTATTTTTTTTAGCTGATCAACAGTAGTGTCATATTGAAGTGTTATTGCCCAATCTATTCTCCAGTTAGTTGTCTCACTAATATTGATAACTGCATTTTCAGCAAACTGAAAATTAGGAATTATAGCTAAAGATTTATCAAACTTTCTTAAAACTGTTGATCTAAAACCAATTTTCTCAACAATCCCTTCAATGATACCTTCTACTAATATCCAATCTCCAATTTTAAATCTTTTTTCTACTAAAACTAAAATCCCTGAAATTAAATTTTTAAATAAATCTTGTGCACCTAAAGCAACAGCAACACCAAATAAACCAAGTCCTGCAATAATTGGTCCAATTTTTATTCCCCAAAGTTCAAGAACAGCTGCTAACCCTAGAATAAAAATTAAAATCTTTAAGGATTTTATAATCCATCCCACTAACTCACGGGTTAACATTTTATCTAGCCCACTTAAAATATATGAAATTGGTTCAATAATTTGATGGATAACCCAGAATATTAAAATTGTAATTAATGTTCGATTAATTGTATCAACTATAGCTCTGCCATCATCTGCAAAAGACATATAATAACTTGCAATAAAAAAACCTAGAACAATTGGTAAAAATCTAGCTGGCCCTTCCATTGCATGGACGAATGTGTCATCTAATTTATTTGTAGTTCTTTTTGAAATTGCTTCTAATCTTTTAATAATAACTTTACTTATTATTCCTCTAAAAATTAAAAAAATAAAAAATATTCCAATACCAATTAGTATTTGAAAAATATCAACTCCACGAATTCCTTTAGACCAAACAGAAATAAACAGGTCACTAAAATTACTAAATATGTCCATAATTAAATTTTATATAGCAAAAATTCTTCTTCTCCAGGGTTAAAAAGAAAAATTTTTTTCCATTTAATTTCATTAAGAATTGAAGAGGTTTTTTCTCCAATGCACATCAAATTAGTATTCATCCATAAGGTTTCTAGCTGATAATTTTTAATTACTTTTAAAAAATTAATAGCACTATTTTGCGAATAAATGTAAGTGATTTCAGGCATTTTCAATTTCAGTTTTTCGATAAAGCCTTCATCATATTTTTCGATCGCGTTGGCTCTATAATTAATTAATCGTTCTATTGTGTACCCACTCGAAATAAGTTCCTTATCTAAATCGCTAGAGATTATTTTTCCACTTATATAAATTAACTTTCCTTCAGAAGATTTGAAATTTTGTAAGATTAATTCCTTAAGATTATTTACATTTCCCTCAGCTGCAAAAACATTTTGGAAACCAACACTTCTAGCTTTTTTTTCTGTAGCGTTTCCAACGCAAAAGCATTTTAATTTTTTATCAATGTTCTTTATATCCAAAAATTTAATAGCATTAGCACTAGTAAAAATAATTCCTTTAAACTCAGGATAGTTTGGAACTTCATGTTTCAGACCTTCAATATTAATTAAAGGTAAATGAGATATTTCATGACCCAATGATTGAAATTTTAATATCATTTCATGACAATCTTCTAAGGGTCGTGTGAATAAAATATGCATATTATTTTTTGTAAGAATTATTAGACATCTTTTTTAGAGTTTCTCCCATCTCTATTCCCAATTCTTCTGCTTTGTCTATACTTTCAGATGATTTTAAATGAAATCTTTTACTGCCATCTAGTGAAAAAAGCTCAACTTCAAGAATAATTTTATTGCCCTCAATACTAGCAAATGCTCCTACTGCTGTTTCGCAGTCCCCTTCTAAAACCTTTAAAATATTTCTTTCAGCTTTTATTGTACTGTGTGTTGATTGATGATCAACTTGTTTTAATAGCTCAATTAACTCTTCGTCACTATTTCTACATTGCAAAGCAATAACTCCTTGTCCTGCACAAGGTATAATTTCTGAAGTAGAAAAAGTTTGAGAGATATTTTGATTTAATCCTAAAGAATCAATTCCAGCATAAGATAAGATAATTGCATCATATAAATTTTCGTTAAGTTTTCTTATTCTTGTATCAACATTTCCTCTAATTAATTTACAATCAAGATCATTTCTTATTTTTTTAATCTGAAATTCTCTTCTAAAAGAAGATGTTCCAATAATTGAATTTGGAGCTAAATCTTTTAGATGTTTATTATCTTTGCTAATTAAAATTTCCCTTGGATCATTTCTTTCTAAAAAACAATCTGTTAACAGTCCTTTAGTTTCTTCAGAACGGCATATCTTTTAACGCATGCACAGCTATATCTATTTTTTTTTCTAATAATTCAACCTCTATAGTTTTTGAGAAAAGTCCCTTACCACCTACTTCAGATAATCTTTTGTCTTGAACTTGATCACCCTTGGTTACGATTTCTTTAATGATTACTTCTTCAATTCCAAAATCTTTTGAATGTTTGAGAATTTTTTCTTTAGCCTTTTCTGCATAGATTAGTGCTAATTTGCTACCTCTAGAGCCTATAATAATTTTTCTATTTTTCATTTAATTGCTTTATACTTCATACTTATATTGAGAATGTATTATTAATAAAAACTAATTTAATGAATAAAAAACCCATAATTTTAGGAATTGAATCAAGCTGTGATGAAACGGCTGCCTCCATCATAACTGAAAATGAGCTAGGTATGCCAACAATTTTATCAAGTATAGTTTCGAGTCAAGTAGATGTTCATAAAGAGTTTGGCGGAGTTGTGCCCGAGCTTGCTGCGAGATCTCATATGGAAAAAATAGATTTAATCACAAAAAAAGCACTTGATGAAAGTGGAGTAAAAATGGAGGACCTAGATGCGGTAGCAGCAACTGCAGGACCTGGTCTTATAGTCTGTCTATCTGTTGGTTTAAGTTTTGGGAAAGCAATGGCCTCTTCTCTCAACAAACCTTTTATAGCTGTTAACCATTTAGAAGGACATGCGTTAAGTCCAAAACTAAATTCTGAATTAAACTATCCTTACTTATTACTTTTAATTTCTGGAGGCCATACTCAATTTTTAAGCGTTCAGGGGTTAGGAAATTATAAAAGATTAGGAACAACTATTGATGATGCTGTAGGTGAAGCATTTGATAAAACAGCAAAGTTATTGGGAATAGAGTTTCCTGGTGGGCCCCAAATTGAGGTATATGCAAAAAAAGGTGATCCCAATAAATATGAATTACCCAAGCCAATTTTTCATAAAGGGGGATGTAATTTATCATTTGCAGGTTTAAAAACTGCTGTTTTAAAAATATCAAAACAAATAAAAACTGAACAAGAAAAATATGATCTTGCAGCATCTTTTCAAAAAACAATTGAAGAAATACTATATAAGAAAAGTAAAATTGCTTTTGAAGAGTTTAAAAAAATGAACACAACAAATAAAAATAAATTTGTAGTTGCGGGTGGTGTTGCTGCAAACAAAAGAATTAGAGAGGTTCTAACTAATCTTTGTAAAGAAGAAGATTTTGAAGCAATATTTCCACCTATTAATTTGTGTGGAGATAATGCTGCAATGATTGCAATGGTTGGATTAGAGAAATTTAAGTTAAAACAGTTTAGTGAATTAGATAGTCCCGCAAAACCTAGATGGCCTTTAGATGTAGATGCTGCTTTTTTAAAAGGTGCTGGAGTAAAACTGTAGTGCAGTACCGGCTAATGAAACCAAAGCTTACAGTACATCAGCAAGACTCCACAGACTCCTACCAGCTTTTTACTTTATTTAATATATAAACAGCATTGATTGACGGCCATTAATAAATATCTATGTATGGTACATCGCATAGTGTGACTTTTTTAATAAATTCTAGCATGATCAGATTTTACACGACGCAACGGTATAGAAGATTCTACCGATGAAACACCCTCAATAACAGTAAGTTTTTTTGTTAAAAAGTTTTCAAATTCTTCCACATCCTTTACGGCAATTCTAATAAGATAATCTTTAGTTCCTGTCATTAACCAGCATTCAACTACTTCTGGAAAACTCAATATTTTTTCCTCAAATTTATCAAAGTTTTTAGACTGTTGTCTTTCTAAGCTTATAAAAATAAAGGCTGGAAACTTGTAACCAAAAGAATTTTCATCAATATTTACTGTATAATTCTTAATTATACCTTTTGCTTCAAGTTGATTAATTCTTCTTGCGGTAGGGGCAATACTTAAATTTATCTGATCGCTTATTGTTTGAAGCGTAGCTTTGCTGTTATTTTTTAGTATTTTTATTATTTTTTTATCAAGCAAATCCATATAATTAATAATTTTTATTAATAATTTTATAATATTTAATATAATATATTAAAAATCAACTAATAATTAGCAATATTAGATAATATTTATTTTTTAAGTAATGTATTTTCACGTCATGAACAATTTTGACCCTTTGTGGGCTCCCATTCTTACGCACTACGAATTAGCTGATAATTTAAGATTAAATAAAGCACTTATAAAAAAACACATGAAGTGGTTAGAGCCAAGTGTAAAACAATTCTTGGTATGCGGAACTACAGGGGATGGTTGGATATTAAGTGATAAATTAATAAACGATTGGCTTGAAATATTAACTGAAAAAAATTTTTTAACTGATCAAAACAAAATATTATTTGGTGCATTTGGTAATACGACCAAAGAAGTTTTACATAGGGCTAAGCTTATTGAAGATTATTTAACTGATCATACGTGTGAAGCAAGCTTTTTTGGATTAACTTTATGTGCACCAGTAAATGAGACAATAACTCAAAACGGAATTATTAAACATTTTGAAAAGATTATTGAAAATACATTGTTGCCAATTTCCATCTATCAATTACCACAAGTTGTTAAGTGTGAGATTAAACCAGAAACTTTAAAGTATTTAAAAGATAAATTTAAAAAGAGAATTGTTTTATTTAAAGATACAAGTGATGAAGACAAAGTTATTGATTCAAAAATTGATTTTGGAGATTTAAAATTTTTAAGAGGTGCAGAGAAAAACTATTTTGATCATATTAAACCAAGAGGTAAATATGATGGATTTTTATTAAGCACAGCAAATTGTTTTGGCAAGGTTTTGAGAGAAATATTAAAAGAAGTAGAGGAAAATAATTTTGAAAAAGCAGAAAATCTTTCAAAAAAGCTAAGTGACATTATTAGAGTATCTTTTGATAAAGGAGAAAGGTTGAATTTTGGAAATCCTTTTTCAAATGTAAATAAAGCTTTTCTACATGTAATATTTAATAAAGAAAAATTTAATGATCTTAATTGCAAAACATGCTTTAAGAATAACATACCTGGCGATTTTTTAACATATGCAAATGGATTGCTTGTTGAAAACAAATTGATAAATTCATTAAAATAATAAATCAATAATAACTATTGATTGGCGCTTATTAATACATACTATCGTATGGTACACATTTGTTTTAATTGATGTAAAACGAAAGTGCTATGTTCAAAAAAATAAATAAACTCTGGGAAAACAATTAGATGCAATACTGGTTAATGAAATCTGAACCTGACGTTTGGTCAATTGACCAACAAAAAAAAGCTGGTGCTAAGGGTGCTCCTTGGGATGGGGTAAGGAATTATCAAGCAGCTAAAAATTTAAGAGGAATGAAAAAAGGAGACCTTTGTTTTTTTTATCACTCAAATATAGGTAAGGAAATTGTTGGTATAGTTGAGGTTATTAAAGAAGCTTTCTTAGATAAAACTGACAAAGATGGGCGATTTGTAGCTGTTCAAGTAAAGTTTAAAGAAAAATTAAAGAAAAGTGTAACTCTTGAAGAGGTTAAAAAAACCAAGTCTCTTAGCCATTTATCACTTATTAAACAAAGCAGATTATCTGTTATGCCCATAGACTCTAAAAGCTGGAAAATTTTAAATAAGATGAGTAGTATTTAAATAAAAAAATTCATGCCTAAAAAAAAAATAAAGCCTATTAGAAAAAAAGTTTTAAAAAAAATTCAAGAAAAAGAATTAATTATAAAGACTAAACCTGAGTGGGTAAAAAGTGCTCTAGTAAATAAAGCAAAATATCAAAAAAAATACTCTGACTCGATTAAAAAAAATGATGACTTTTGGAAGATTGAAGGAAAAAGAATCACTTGGATTAAACCATACAAAAAAATTAAGGACGTAAAATATAGCAAAAAAGAAGTTAAGATTAAATGGTATGAAGACGGAACATTAAATGCTTCTGCCAATTGTATAGACCGCCACCTTAAGGATAAAAAAGATAAAACAGCTATTATTTGGGTAGGTGATGATCCAAAAGATACTAAAAAGATTTCGTACAAACAATTACATACTGAAGTTTCTAAAGCTGCAAATGGTTTAAGAAAACTAGGAATTAAAAAAGGTGATCGAGTTACAATTTATTTAACTATGATTCCAGAACTTGCAGTAACAATGCTAGCTTGTGCTAGAATTGGTGCAGTTCACTCTATTATTTTTGGTGGATTTTCAGCAGACTCTATTTCTGGTAGAGTTAATGACTGCGAGTCACAGTATATCATTACTGCAGATGAAGGTGTTAGAGGGGGTAAAACCATTCCTCTAAAAGCTATCACTGATGAAGCGTTAAGAAAATGTCCAGATGTTAAAAAATGTATTGTTGTAAAAAGAACTGGAAACAAGGTTGATTGGGTTAAAGGAAGAGATGTTTGGTATGACGATTTAATTAAAGATGTGTCAAATAAATGTGAACCCGAAGAAATGAATGCGGAAGACCCTTTATTTATTCTCTACACATCTGGCTCTACTGGAAAACCAAAAGGAGTTTTACATACAACGGGTGGCTACATGGTTTATGCATCTATGACCCATCAATATATTTTTAATTACAAACCAAAAGATATTTATTGGTGTACGGCTGATATTGGTTGGGTTACTGGTCACAGTTATATTATTTATGGTCCTCTTGCTAATGGTGCAACAACAATAATGTTTGAAGGAATTCCAACCTACCCTGACAATTCAAGATGGTGGCAAATTATTGATAAATATAAAGTTAATATTTTTTATACAGCACCAACTGCTATTAGAGCTTTAATGAGAGAGGGTGATAAACCTGTTAAGAAAACTTCAAGAAAATCTTTAAAATTATTAGGAACTGTTGGAGAGCCTATTAATCCTGAGGCTTGGATGTGGTACTACAAAATAATTGGAAATTCTAAATGTCCCATTGTTGATACGTGGTGGCAAACAGAGACAGGTGGAATTTTAATTAGTCCTCAAACAGGAGCTATGAATTTAAAACCTGGTTCTGCAAGTAAACCTTTTTATGGAATTAAGCCTTCTATAGTTGATAAAAATGGAAAAGAAATTAAGGGAGCTGGTGAAGGAAGATTGTGTATTTCTCAATCTTGGCCTGGACAAATGAGAACTGTTTATGGTGATCATCAAAGGTTTATTGATACTTATTTTTCTCAGTTTGATGGAAAATACTTTACAGGCGATGGTGCTAAAAGAGATAAAGATGGTTACTACTGGATAACTGGTCGTGTAGATGATGTAATTATTGTCTCTGGTCATAACCTTGGAACTGCCGAAATAGAAAGTGCTTTTGTTGCTCATCCAAAAGTTGCTGAAGCAGCTGTAGTTGGATACCCACACGATATTAAAGGTAACGGTCTATATTGCTATGTAACTCTAAATGTTGGGGAAAGATCAGATTTAGATCTTGAAAGAGATTTAAAACTTTGGGTAAGAAAACAAATTGGAGCACTTGCAACACCTGATATTATTCATTTTTCACCTGGACTACCTAAAACTAGATCTGGAAAAATTATGAGAAGAATTTTAAGAAAAATTGCTGCTAACGAACATAATCAATTGGGTGACACATCCACTTTAGCTGACCCAAGTGTTGTTCAAAGCTTAGTTGATAATAGAAAAAATATTTAGATTTTAATTAATTCTTTAAATTCTTTTTCAATATTTTCCCATTTTAAGATCATAGAATTTAATACAATCTTTCTATCTAAAATTTTTAATTCTTCAGCCACTGGTGCCCACTTATATAAGGCTAGAGCACTTTCATTAAATGGCCAAGATTTATAATATGTATTCCAATCAATCTTTTCTAATCGTTCTTTAAATTTTTCTTTTGCTTGTAAAATAATTTCTTCCGGCATTTCATTTTTTGTTTCTTTGTTCAAAATTTCATCATAAATTTCATTTGCTTTACTCATGTCCTTATAATTACAAAAAACATTCAAATATGATAGGCTATAAAAAGTAAGATCTTGAAGTGCTATAGAATAAATATTCCATTTAGCTTTGTTAATGGATGCTAAAAATATTTCATCATCAAAGTGTAATACCCACTTAGTTCCCATTCTTGTTTTTAAGTAATTATATAAAGTTACTTGTGACACCCAGGCTGATTTTGTTTGAATAAACGGTGTAAGGTCTTCTATATTCTTGATTTTTTTCTTTGGAAGAACTCCTTTAAACAAAGCAAATAAATAAACTCTAAAATCTTCAAGTTTTATGTCTTTTATTTTAAGTTTATATTTGAGCAATTTTACCTACTTTTTTTAAGGTTTATATTACAAAAATGGCTCTAATTCGACCTATTTAAAGGCTTTCAATCTATCTCATTATGGTTAAGGTTTCTTTCTTAACTATATAGGGAGAGTAAAATGTCAAATAAAGCAAAACATTGGGAAAAAACTAGGGGGCTACTGTTTGTTACTTTAGCAATCTGGTTTGTATTCTCGATTGGCATCTTTTTTTTCGGAACTGAAATGGAAGCATCTAGCTTCAGACCTTTTGGTTACCCATTGTCATATTATATGACATGTCAGGGTTCATTATTAGCATTTGTAATTTTGAATTTCTGGTTTGCAGGTAGACAAGAGAAGATAGATGAAGAGTTTGGTTTCACTGAAAGAGAGGATAGCTAATGATAAAAGGTAAATTTATAGACAATCTACCAAAAGTTTATGGAATCTATACAGGTGGTTTTATAGGATTCATAATACTGATGGCGATTGCTGAACAAATGGGGATGTCTGCAAAAGCAATAGGAATTTCTTTTGTTGTATTCACCATTGCTATCTATGCGATAATCGGTTGGTTATCACGTACACTTCAAACGGACGCGTACTACGTAGCAGGAAGAGAAGTACCCACTGTATTTAATGGAATGGCTACTGCAGCAGACTGGATGTCTGGTGCATCATTCGTTGCAATGGCAGGTGGTATTTACTTTAAGGGCTATGGATATATGGCACTACTAGTTGGATGGACAGGTGGTTATATACTTGTATCTACTTTGCTAGCACCTTACTTAAGAAAATTTGGCTGTTACACAGTTCCAGATTTTGTTGGTACACGATATGGTGGTAATGGAGCAAGACTTTCTGCAGTACTAGTATTAACAGTAGCTTCATTCACATATGTGACTGCACAAATCAATGCAACAGGAACTATCGCTGCGGTAGCTTTAGATATTCCTTTTGAGGTTGCTGTGTACGTTGGATTAGTAAGTATATTGCTTTGCTCTATGCTTGGTGGAATGAGAGCGGTTACATGGACACAGGTTGCGCAATATATAGTTTTAATTATTGCTTACTTGCTTCCTGTATTCTGGATCAGTAATAAAATGGGTGCTGGATTCTTCCCACATTTAATGTTGGGAGATGAAGTAGCTAGAATTGCTGAACTAGAAGGTCAGTTTGGGTTTGTTAAAAACTCAGCTGCAGACTTAGCTACAGTACCAAAAGGTTTGGCTGGAATAACTAAAGCACACTCATCAGTTAATGGAACAAACTGGGGATTTATTTCTCTAGCAATTTGTATGATGGCAGGAACAGCTTCTTTGCCTCACGTTATGATGAGATACTTTACTACTCCAAGTGTAAAATCAGCTAGAAGATCTGTAGCATGGTCGCTACTTTTCATCTTTATTTTATACTCAACTGCGCCAATGTTAGCTACATTATCAAAATTATCACTGATTGATCCAACACTTTCAACAGGGATTATTGGTAAATCGATAGCTGAGGTTCAAGCGATAGATTGGTATCAAAACTGGAACCAAGCTAACCTGATGTTTGTCAGCGACTTTAACGGAAATGGAACTCTTGAATTAAATGAGTTTTTCATGGGTGGTAAAGCTGTTGTATTAGCTACTCCAGAAATTGCTGGATTACCTTATGTAATCTCAGGTCTAGTTGCTGCTGGAGGTATGGCTGCTGCCATGTCTACTGCTGATGGTTTGATCTTAGCAATCGCAAATGCTTTGTCTCATGACTTGTACTACAAGATCATTGATCCAAAAGCAGAAGCTGCGAAGAGATTAATTGTTGCAAGGGTATTACTTGTAATAATTGGTTTTGCTGGAGCAACTATTGCCGCAATGGGTATCCAAGGTATCTTAGGTTCAGTAATCTGGGCTTTTGACTTTGCGATGTCAGGATTGTTCTTCCCACTTGTACTAGGTGTATGGTGGAAAAGAGCGAATGGTCCTGGTGCTGTTGCAGGAATGCTTCTAGGATTAGCAGCTGGTACTTGGTATCTAATTTGGGTACGTACTGGTGGAGCTGGATTCTGGGGTATTACTCAACTTACATTCGGTATCTTTGGATCGTTAGTTAGTTTAGTTTCTATGGTAGTTGTTAGTTTACTAACAAAAGCGCCAGACAGAGCTACTCAAGATATGATTGACGAGCTTCGTATTCCAAGTGGTAAAACGATACTTGGAAAACAACACTAATTAAATTTATTACTAAGGGGCGATTTATTTCGCCCCTTAGTAAATTTTTAAACAAAATTCCTTTTTATATTTATGCCAGAAATTCATCCCTTTATTCTTATAATTGATTATATTTTAGGTGTTATAATGTGGACTCTAATTGGAAGAGTTGCGATGAATATTTTTCAACGAGAAAACTCAGAATTTTTTTTTATGAAGGCTTTTGTAAAATTAACAAATCCATTAATTCGTTTATTTAAACCTATTACTCCTTCATTTATTATAGGTCCTCTTGTTCCTCTTTACGTGGCCTGGTTTTTTTATATGATTAGATTTTACCTTATGCCCTACCTACTAGGGTATTCTGTCATGGGAATGTTATCTTTTCCTCTAGAAAGCGAAATTGCTTCAGAAATTTATCGTATTTTTGGCAAATAATTAATTCAAATTAAAAATAAAATTGATACTACTAATATTAGTAATCGATGAAAAAAATACAAATATCACCTTCAATTTTATCTGCTGATTTTAGTCAATTGGGCAATGAAATTAAAAGACTAGAAGAAGGTGGTGCTGATATGATCCATGTGGATGTGATGGATGGCCATTTTGTTCCAAATTTAACAATGGGACCTCCAATCATTAAGGCTTTAAGACAATACACAAAACTACCATTTGATGTTCATTTAATGATTTCTCCTGTGCATAAATATATTAAAGATTATGCTGATGCTGGAGCAGATATTATTACCATACACCCAGAAGCAACTGAAAATTTAGCAGTTTCTATTGACCATATTAAAAGTTTAAAAAAAAAAGTAGGTGTTTCTTTAAACCCAGAAACTAAAATTAATTTAATAACCGACTTATTAAACGGGATCGATTTAGTTCTAATTATGAGTGTAAATCCTGGATTTGGAGGACAAAAGTTTATGCCAGAAGTTTTAGAAAAAATAAAAGAATTAAAAAAAATAAGGGATCAAAAAAATTTAGATTTTGATATCGAAATTGACGGTGGAATTAATTTTGATAATAATAAATTAGCAATAGAAGCTGGTGCAAACATTTTAGTATCTGGAACAACTATATTTAAAAACAATAATGGAGATATAAAAAAAAATATAGACCTTTTAAAATCAAGTTAAAATAATGATTTTAAACAATTCATTTAAACTTATCAAAAAAAAATTTCGTCGTCTTTATTTAAACTCCAACCTTTATAATAAAAAAATTACACCCTCTTCTATTGAATTAATAGAATATCAACCAAGTCCTAGCTTGCTAGATGGCCTTATAAAATATGATAAAAAAAAAATTAATATAGAAAATTATTCATTAAATGAAATTTGGGATAATCCAAATTTAAAAGAAAAAGACCAACAGAATTTAAACAGTTTTTTTTGGTTATTTAGCCTAGACCTTAGATCTTCAAAAAAAGATACACAAAATGTCATTTATCAATGGATTAATACAAATGAAAGGTACAACTCTGAAAATTGGAAAAATGATATAATTGGAAAAAGAATAATAGCTTGGATTTCAAATTCTAGGCTTACCTATGAAGACGGAAGCGTTGATTATAAGGAAAAATTTAATGGCATTGTAAAGAAACAGATCAATCACCTTATTAATGAAATAGAAACCTCTGAATTAATCAATGATAAGATTATAGGTTGTGCAGCTATCATTTTAACTGGCCTATCATACCCTCAAAATAATGATTATTTAAATACTGGGTTAAGTTTACTAAAAAAATTAGTAAAATATTCATTGGATAATGATGGCTTTCCAAAATCAAGAAATATTAGGCAGTTAAGTTTCTATTTAAAATATTTTATATTAATTAGAGAATGGTTCAAAGAATCTCAAAATGAAATACCTGACTTTATAAATGAAAATATATATTATTTAGGTCAGGCTTACGCTTTTATTTGGCAAAACAATAAAGTAGATTTTCTCTTTAATGGTAATCACAAAACAAATAATCATAATTTTGACCTTTATTTAAAAAAACTTGGCTATAACTTTAAAAATCAAAATAATGAGCTAGGTGGCTATGCAGTACTTAACAATAAAAAAAATTCTCTGATAATGGATATTGGATCAAGCCCAAATATAAAACTATCTTCAAATTATCAAGCTGGAGCTTTGTCTTTTGAGATCATATCAAATGGTAAAAAATTAATTAGTAATTGTGGTTATTTTCAAAAGGTTAATCACCAATTAAATGAAGTATCTAAATCGAGTGCAGTCCACAGCACACTAGTTGTAGATGATAAATCTTCTTGTAGTTTTAATAAACTCAGAGGAAAAAAATCTAGAATTAATCAAGGATTAAAGATATTAAAAAAAAAAATAGTATTTGAAAAAAATTATTGGAAAATTAATGCTTCTCATGATGGTTATTTAAAACTACATGGAATTGTTCATGCCCGAGAAATAGAATTCTACCCAGATCAATTAAAATTTATTGGACACGATAAAATTATTTCTAATAAGGATATTAAGAATTTAAAATTTGAAATTAGATTTCACTTAGAACCAAACGTTAAAGTAATGAAAACAAAAGATGGAAAGTCAATATTTATAGATCTTGATGGGGAGGGCTGGAAGTTTAGCTCAGAAAACACAATGATAAATATTGATAAAGGGTTATATTTTGGTGAAAAAAATTCTTTCACAGATAATCAAAATATATTTATTTCAGGAATGACTAATGAAGAAAATCAAACTATAAGATGGGAAATCACAAAATTATAATGAAAAAAATAAAAAAAGCCCTTATTTCAGTATCTGATAAAAAAAAATTAGGTAGCCTTTTAAAAGTTTTAACTAAATACAAAATTGAGTTAATTAGCTCTGGAGGTACCTATAAAGAAATAAAGAAACTTAAATTTAAATGCCAAGAAGTTTCTGAGTATACCGGTTCACCAGAAATTCTTGGTGGAAGAGTTAAAACCCTGCACCCAAAAATTCATGCTGGCATATTAAGTAAAAGGAACGACAAATCTCACACTAAGGAACTAAAAGTTAATCAATATGATGAAATTGACCTTGTTATTGTTAACTTTTATCCTTTTGAAAAAACTTTAGAGCAAACAACCAATCATTCAAAAATAATAGAGAATATTGATGTTGGAGGTCCCACTATGGTTAGGGCAGCAGCAAAGAACTATAACGATGTTACAGTTATTACATCTTCAAATCAATATGAGGCTCTAATTAATGAATTAGAAAATAATAAAGGATCAACATCTATTGAGTTTAGACAAGAGATGTCTTTAGAGGCCTTCTCTGAAACAGCTTATTATGATGCTGTAATTTCTAACTATTTTAATAAAATTAAAAAAAATAATTTCCCCAAAAAAAAAATTATTTATGGAAACTTAATTGAAAAATTAAGATATGGAGAAAATCCACATCAAGAAGCTGCTATTTATTCTAAAACTCAAAATCTTAATATTGAACAAATTCATGGTAAGCAGTTAAGCTATAATAATTATAATGATATTTTTTCTGCATTAACAATATCTAAATCTTTACCTAAAAACTCTGGAACAGTTATAGTAAAACACGCCAATCCTTGTGGTGTTTCAATCAATAAAGATGGTTTAAAAAGTTATAAATTAGCTCTAGCTTCTGATCCAATTAGTGCTTTTGGTGGAATAGTTTCATGTAATTTCAAAATAAATAAAGTTCTAGCCTTAGAGCTTAATAAAATTTTCTTAGAGGTTGTCATTGCAAATGGTTTTGAAATTAATGCTTTAAAAATTTTAAAAAAAAAAAAAAATATAAGAATTATTGATGCTTCAGAATTTATCATGAAAGATTTAATTAAATTTGGCTCTGTAAATGAATCTATTTTAACACAATCTGAAGATTTAAAAATATTTGAACTTAAAGATTTTAAAATCGTTTCAAAACAGAAACCAAATAAATCTCAATTGAAAAATTTAATTTTTGCATTTAATGTTTGTAGATATGTAAAATCTAATGCAATTGTACTTGCTAGTCAGGAAGCAACCGTTGGTATTGGTTCGGGACAACCTAGTAGACTTGATAGCTGTCAAATTGCTATAGATAAAATGAATAAATTTCAAAACTTAAAAGAAGATGTTGTGGCAGCCTCTGATGCATTTTTCCCATTTGTAGATGGTATTGAAAAATTAGTACAGTCAGGGGTTTCAGCTGTAATACAGCCTTCTGGATCAATTAAAGATAAAGAAATAATAAAATTTGCAAACCAAACTGGTACTATTTTAGTTTTTTCTAAAACAAGACATTTTAGACATTAAAAATTTGATCAATTTTAGCTGCTAAAATAAAATCATTTTCTGACAGTCCTTCTATAGCGTGAGTGGTAATTATAATTTTAGCATATCCCCAACCAAATGAAATATCTGGATGATGATTTTCATTTTCTGATATTTCACCAACTTTATTTATAAAATTTTGACTATTAATAAAATTCTTAAAAATAAAATTTTTCTCTAAAAAATATATTTCTTTTTTATTTTTTTTAACATCCCAACCATCCACTTTTTTTTGATATTTATGAATTTCACTAATATCGAAAGGCAAAATTCCACCCTCACAAGGTACACATTTTTTAGTAAGTAAATCATTCATTAATTAGTATGTTTTAAATTTATGGAGCGGGTCAAGGGAATCGAACCCTCTACCTAATCGTTGGCAACGATTCCCACTCTTTAAAACCATTGTATTTCAACATTTATTTTTAGTCAAATGATCATAAAACCACTCTCACTGCGATGGTAGAGCAATAATAAATTATGATGTAGAATTTGTTCATGAAAAAACTTTTTTAGCTTTTTCACATTGCCAGATAACATATTCATTTTTTTTAGGGACGTTCTGTTGTCCGACCGAAATCAATACATAACATATGACTTTTTAGAGTGGTACATAGTAGGGCACATAGTTAATCTATAGTTTCTTTGTAATGACTTTGTAATTGAGGTGCAAAGAGAAAATATTTTTATTAAGTATAATTTATTTATAAAATACTATTGATTCTGCAAGATAATTATATCCCAAATAATTGAAATGGTTCCAGTCTAAAGGTCCATGCAATAAATTATTCTTTGCTTTTCTGATTATGTATTTTGAGGTGTCAATAAATCCAACTTTGTTTTTTACTGTAAAATTTTTTATTTCTTGAATTATAAATTGACTATTAAAGGAATTTTTTAAATTTGTTGTGTTTTTAATTTTTTTACTATTATTGAGCTGATCATATATTATAGGCTCATCCCAATTATAACTACTAATAGGCGATGGAATATATACAATTGTAATATTTGTTTTATTAAAAACTTTTTTAAGATATTTAATAGAGTTGAAAAAAATTTCTAATGCTATCTTTTGTTGGGCATTATCTAAATTAATTGAAGCACCCTGAATAGGTTTATCGACAAGAATATCAGCAGATCTACTCAATCTATTTTTTTTTTCGTGAAGAATGATTTGCCCTGGACTATTGAGAAATTTTTTTTTCCCAAAGAGTTTATCTTTTATATCTATTATTCCTTTTTTTAAATCACTCAAGTTTGAAATTCTAGATAATTGAAATATTTTTTCTTTAGTTTTTTTATATAAGTTATCTAAAAATTTTAAAATAATAAATTGATTTACTAATATTTCAGAACTCTTAATTTCTAATTTTTTATTAATTCTATTATGAGTATATTGAGCTATAGTTTCATCTTTTAATTGATATTTTATATATTGATAATAGTTATCTTCCAAATCATTTCCCTCATAAAATAAAAAAATAATCTCCTCAGGATCTGGGATATTTTTAATAAAAAAAATTTTATTTGAAATTTCTTTTATTTTAAAAAAATTTGATATAGCTAAAATGGAACCATATCCTCCTCTCCCAAAATTTAAATAATTTTTTTTATTAATTTTATGCATATGATGTAAAACACTATAACTTTCTGCATTACTTAAATATGCATCCCCTCCACCCTGAGAATATGAGTCACCTAAAACTGCAATGTAATTATCTGTAATTTTAAAATCATATGTTTTAGGGTAAAAAGTTAGAAGAATGTTGGGTAGCATACCTGAGAGAGGCCTAGGAAATAAATTTTGATTAGAAACTTTTATAAAAATAATATTTAATATAACAATTGTCAGAAAAATTGAAGTTAGAAATAATATTGTGTTTTGAATAATTTTTTTCATTTTATTATGATGCTTACTTTAATAATATATCTAATAATTTTTCTTGTACTTGCTTGGTATCATAATGTTAAGGGGCGTTCTGTTGCCAGGTGCCCCGAACTTTGTAACATTATTCGCGAATAATTTGAATTGAAAACGTGAAAATTCACATCCAACTGCGCCCTGAGTGCGCCCAGGTTTTTTATGCTAGGATCGTAGATCATGAAAAAGCTTTTAGGGATCGTGGTTCTGGGTTTGCGTTAAAAACTATCTCCAACTGCGATCAAATTGCGATCATAATACTCTATCGATGAAATTTTTGGAGCGGGTCAAGGGAATCGAACCCTCTACCTAATCGTTGGCAACGATTCGCTCTACCAATGAGCTAGACCCGCTTATAAAGACACTATAAATAGATGGTTTTTTTAGTTCAATCAATAATAAAGTGTTTCATTAGTATATAGATTTTCAAAAATTTGCTAAAAGAAAGAATGAAAAAACAAGATTTACCAAAAACTATACCAGTCTTTCCATTAAGTAACTTTATTATATTTCCTTATACAACAGTTCCATTAAATATATTTGAACCAAGATATGTTGAAATGATTAATGATAGTATGAAAACAAACAAGATGATTGGTTTGATACAGCCAAAAAGCAATGATGATAGTTCAATCCCTGGACTTCATAAGATTGGTTGCTTGGGTAAAATAATCAATTTTAAAGATACATCTGATGGTAGATATATGATTGAATTAAATGGGATAACACGATTTAAGATAACTAAAGAAATTAAAAATACAAAACCTTATCGTACTTGTGAAACTAGTTATGATAGTTTTGAATTCGACTTAACTCCTGAAAAAAAAAAATTAAAGTTTGCTGATCTTGAATCAATCTTTAAAGATTTAAAATTATTATTTGAAAAAAAAGGATATATTATAAATTGGAAATCTTTAGAGAAACAAGATTTAAATGAAACAATAAATGCCCTAGCAATGGCCTCTCCTTTTTCACTAGAAGAAAAACAAATTTTATTAGAAAGCAAAAATTTAGAAGCTCGAAAAGATAAAATTTCAGAAATATTAAGCACTTATAGTTTTGATGATTTTCATAATACAACTATTCAATAGACTTAAAAATTTATCCCTGCATCAGCTAGTTTAATAAAATAATTATTTAGATTCTTATTTTTTCCTATACCTTTAAGAATTTTGCTAAAGCTTTTATTTTGAACTTTTTTATCTAAATTAAAAGACTCATAAATCAAGTCTATGGCTTTAGAAAAAATAAAGTTTTTATCTTTCGTTTTTTTTTCAAACTCATCTAATATTAGTGAATCTAATTGAATACCTAATTCAATTTTGTCTTCAATAATTTTAGTTAAAATTCTAAGATCCCGTATTGTCATGTTAAATCCTTGTCCTGCTAATGGGTGCACTCTGTGGAGCATGTCTCCAAAAGCTAAAATATTTTTATAATGATAGTTTCTTAAATTAGATGAACTTAACTTAAAGCTATTTAATTTATTAATTTTATTAATTTTATATTTAGGGTTATTTTTTTTAATTAAATCTATTACATCGCTATTATTAAATTTTTTATTCTTAATATCTATTGAGTATACTACTGATGTTTCAATTTTTGAGATTGGTAAAAATGCAATTGGACCTTGCTTTGTAAAAATTTGAGTTGCTGTATTGTTGTCTATTTTTTTATGTTTTAAAATAGTGGTATAAGCAAGATTATAATAATTTTTACTAATTTTTTTTGTGAAGTACTTTTTTGCTAAAAAATTACCTGCATCACAATTAATTATTAAATCATATTCTTTTTTATTTAAAGACTCTTCATTAATATCTTTTTTTAATATTATTTTTTTAAAAAATTTACTTTTAATAAGGTTACTTTTTAATGATTTTAGAAGTTCATCATTTTTTATCATGTAAAATAGATCATTTTTATCATTCTCAAATTTTAATAAATTTTCAGTATCAATTTTATCTGTATAAATTTCTATTCTATTTATTTTCCAATAATTATTTTTTGAAATTTGAAAAATTTTTTCTTTAAAAAATTCAAAATTACTTTTAGATATTCCTATTGTTCTATTGGAAGAAAAATTACTATTTCTATTTTTGTGATAATAATGAACATTTATTTTTTTATTTATAAGGCTTTTAGCTAAAGATAGAGCAGTTAGACCTTCACCAATAATACAAACATTCATAATAATTTTAATTTTAACAATAAAAATTAGATGATACAAAGTGATTAATTAGACTCATTTATTTATGGAATTTAAAAAATTAGCCAACAATATAATCAATTTTGGCATAAATAGAATTATCGAAACTGCTGGTATTGCTCTTGTTGTAATTGGTCTTTTTTTGCTGGTTTCTCTTGTAACCTTTTCTCCTGACGACCCTAATTTCATTTTTCCAGATAATACTGAGATTAAAAACTTACTTGGCTTTAACGGAAGTTACACAGCTGATCTTTTTTTTCAAACTTTTGGGCTCATTGCTTTATTAATTCCATTTACACTTATATTTTCTGGTTTAAATATAGTTCTAAAAAAGAAAATTTTTTTAATATTTGAAAGTATTTTTTATACAGTTCTTTATTCTTCATTTGGTTCTCTATTTTTCTCTTTTTTTTACACTTCTGCCTTCAACCTTTATATCAATGGAAATGGTGGTTTTATTGGAAAATATTTAGAGACAACTTTTTTAACTTCTTTAATTAATATTAATTCTCAAATTTCTTATTACTTGTTAATTTTAATTATTTTAATTTTATTTTTAATTAGTATCCATTTTAAAATTAATTCTTTTTATAAAATTATAAAAAAATTCTTTAAATTAATCTTTGTGAAAAAAGAAAAGAGTTACACTAATGAAAATGAGATAATTAGCGAGTTTATACCACAAGAAGAAATTACTAATTTAATTCAAGAAGATTTACCTTTTATAAAAAGTGAAAATAAATCTCCTAGTAAAAAAATTCGCTTCAAGCTACCTACAATTGATTTACTTAAAATCCCCACACAAAAAGATAGAGAAAAATTAAAAGATGAAGATTATATTGATAGTGAGTTTTTAGAAAAAATCTTATTAGATTTTGGGGTTAGTGGAGATATCAAGAAGGTTAGTCATGGCCCCGTGGTAACACTAAATGAATTCGAGCCAGCAGCTGGTGTTAAAGTATCAAAAATTATTAATCTCTCAGATGACATTGCTCGAAACACCAGTTCTGAATCTGCCAGAATTGCTACCATACCAGGACGTAGTACTATTGGTATAGAGCTTCCAAATTCTAGTCGTGAGAATGTTTATTTAAGTGAAATACTCTCTAACTCTGATTTTAATAAAAAAGATATCAGATTGCCGATTGCGCTAGGTAAGAATATTTCTGGTATTCCTATTGTTGGAGATTTAGCTTCTATGCCTCACTTATTAATTGCTGGAACTACTGGATCAGGTAAATCTGTTTGTATTAATACTATTATCTTATCCCTACTTTACAGGCACACACCTGATAAATGTAAGTTCATACTAATTGATCCTAAAATGCTTGAACTATCAACCTATGAAGGAATACCTCACTTATTGTGTCCTGTGATCACCGAGGCAAAAAAAGCTGCTTCTGTCTTAGGTTGGGTTGTTAAAGAGATGGAAAATAGATACCGACTTATGACTAAAGAAGGGGTGCGTAATATTGATGGCTATAATGCTAAGCACACTTTGGCTATGCCCTATATTGTTGTTGTGGTAGATGAAATGTCTGACCTGATGCTTGTTGCTGGTAAAGAGATAGAAAATTATATTCAGAAATTATCACAAATGGCAAGAGCTGCTGGAATTCATATTATAATGGCCACACAAAGACCAAGTGTTGATGTTATTACAGGAACCATTAAAGCAAATTTTCCAACAAGAATATCTTTTCAAGTAACTTCAAAAATAGATAGTAGAACAATTTTAGGTGAACAAGGTGCGGAACAACTACTTGGTAAAGGAGATATGCTTTATATGTCTTCTGCAAATAAGATCGTTAGAATTCATGCTCCATTTGTATCAGAAAGTGAGATTGAAAAAGTTAACAATTATTTAAGAAGTCAAGCAGAGCCAAATTATATAGATGAAATTTTAAATTTTGTAGATGAAAAAGAATTGAGTGGAGAGGCATCTAGCTCAGGTGATAAAGATGAATTGTACCAGGCAGCACTTGATATTATTAGGTCTGAAGGCAAGGCATCTACCTCGTTTTTACAAAGAAAATTACAAATAGGATATAACAGAGCTGCAAGAATTATTGACATGATGGAGGCCGATGGAGTTGTGAGTAAGGCTAATCATGTTGGTAAAAGAGATGTTCTTTAATGCTTAAAGTAATAATCATTTTACTATTTTTCAGTTTTTATTTTCCAGCAAACTCATCAACAAAAGATAAGATAATTTCTCAAATGAAACTTACAAATAATTTAAGTTTCAATTTTTTACAAACAATTAATGATAAAAGTGAAGATGGAAAATGCATCATTGAATATCCTAAAAAAATTTTTTGTGAATATAGCAATCCTAGTAAAAAAAAATTGGTATCAAATGGAAAATCTTTAGTTATTAAAACCAGTAACAAGGGAAGTTATTATCGTTATCCACTTAACAAAACTCCTTTAGAATTTTTACTAGATAAAGAATATCTAATTTCAAAAATAGAAGACTTAGAGCCAAGAGATATAGACAACAAATACTTAAATTTTAAAATTCTTGAGAACAATAATGAGATTAATATTTTTTTTGACAAGAAAAATCTAAATTTAATTGGGTGGCAAACTAAGGATATCTATCAAAATTTATCAATAACATTTATTTCCTCTGTTAAAAAAAACCAAAAGATAGATAATAAGATTTTTAAACTACCTCAAAACAATTAATCATCTAATCAAGGTTTCAGACTTGAAATTTTTCATACCTCTAGCCAAATAATTTTTTAACGCATTTTTGTGATCAAGGGAACAAGTGTGAACCCAAACTCTTCTGCTTCCCATATTAAATGAGCAATTAATTGCTTCACTTAACAAATACCCTCCTAATTTTTTTCCATAATATTCTTCCAAAATTCCAAAATAAGCAATTTCGGCTTCTTTGCTTTGTTTGTTAAATAACAGTTCAAAATAGCCAGCTATTTCACTTTTATCTTTAAGAATGTATGTAAATAACTGATCATTAAAGATATAATCTGTCCAATTTAAGTCTGTCCAAATAAGCCTATCAATCCATTGGCAATTCTTACCAATAGTTTTGTAAAAAAATTTATTTAATTGAAAATCTTTTGGGTCTACAAGCTCTACAGAGTAATTTTCTGCGGGCTTCTCAACTTCTTTTAATTCACTTAGAGATCTTATCTCTAAATAACTTCGATAAATTTTTTCTGTCACTCAACCATTTTTCCGATTTTTTCTCCCCCAAATAAATGGAAGTGTAAATGTGGAACCTCTTGACCGCCATCTTCACTCAAATTTGTTAAAGCTCTATAGCCTTTACCTGTATCTGTTGATATACCTAACATTTTCGAAACTTCTGTAATAGCCTTGCTTAACGCGACTATCTCTTGATCTGAGGCTCTATTGTTAAAATCATCTAAATTAATGTATTCACCTTTTGGAATAACTAATGCATGTATTTTTTTTTGAGGATTAATATCATGAAAAGAAAGAACATGATCATTTTCAAATATCTTTTTACAAGGAATTTCTTTTCTCAAAATTTTTGCAAAAATATTATTTTTGTCGTAGCTCATTATCTATTATTCTTTTCTTCAATACCTGATTGTTTTTTTCTGTCTTCCAACTCTTTTAGGACATCTTCAAACTTAATGTCCGCTGCCTCAAGTGTAACTAATATATGATAAATTGTATCTGCTGCTTCATGAACTATGTTAGATTTATCATTTAGGGCTTCTTTAAGCTCATCAAATTCTTCCTCCATTTTATCTATACATTTAGACAGGCCACCTGATAATAATGATGAAGTATAAGATTTATCTTCATCCTTATTTTTTCTTTCTCTAATTGTATTTACTAAATTTAATAGATTTTCTGACATGTCTAAATCCTAACGGGAATTCCTTTTGAATTCAAATATTGTTTAGCTTCATTAATTGAGTGTGTTCCGTAATGAAAGATTGAAGCTGCTAGTACAGCGCTAGCATTGCCTAGCCTTATACCATCAACTAAATGATCCAAATTACCTACTCCGCCCGAAGCAATTATGGGTATGTTAACTGTTGAAGATATTTTAAGTATTAATTCATTATCATAACCAATTTGAGTTCCATCTCTATCCATAGACGTAACTAGTAATTCTCCTGCTCCATTATCTTCCATTTTTTTTGCAAATTCTATTGCATCCACGCTCGTGTTATTTCTCCCACCATGGGTAAAAACCTCCCATTTATTACCATTTTTTTTAGCATCTATTGCAACGACAATGCATTGTGATCCAAATTTTTTTGAACTTTCAATTATCATTTCAGGATTTTGAACTGCTGCAGTATTGATTGAAACTTTATCTGCTCCACAATTTAACAATTTATTAATATCTTCAACTTTCCTAACCCCACCACCAACCGTTAAGGGCACAAAGCATTTTTTAGATGTTCTTTCAACCACGTCATAAATTGTGTCTCTATTTTCATTGGAAGCTGTAATATCTAAAAAACAAATCTCATCAGCACCACCATCGCTATAAATTTTAGCTTGCTCTACTGGATCACCAGCATCCTTTAAATCTACAAAGTTAATTCCCTTAACTACTCTCCCATTTTTAACATCTAAACAGGGTATAATTCTATTTTTAAGCATCTAATTCTCTCGCTAATTCGTCCAATTTAATATCACCATCATATATGGCTTTACCAACTATTATTCCTTCAATATTTTTTAAACCTTTTGCTTTTTTAATATCATCAATTGAAGATACCCCTCCAGAGATAATTACTGGACAATTAGATATATTTGCAACATTAGTTGTTTCTTTAAAATTAGGACTTTGTTTAGTGCCATCTCTATTTATGTCTGTATAGATTAATCTGCTAGCACCATAATCATTTACTTCTTTTAAAAAATCTAAAGTCAATTGATTAGAATTTTCCCTCCATCCTGAAACTGACAAGTATCCATCTTTGGCATCTAGACCTAAGGCAATTTTATTTGGAAATTTTAGGCATGCTTCTTTTAAAAAATTTTTATCTTTTATGGCTGCACTTCCTAAAATAACTTTCTCAACTCCTGCATCTGTGTATTTTTCAATACTATCAATGCTTCTAACGCCACCCCCTACTTCAATTTTCAAATCAAATTTATGAACAATTTCTTTAATAACATCCAGGTTAACTGTCTCTCCAGTTAGGGCACCGTCTAAGTCAACAATATGTAAATTTTTAAAACCATAATCTTTGTATTTACCAGCTTGATCAACTGGTGATATTTCATATTCAGTTTTATTATTAAAATCCCCTTTAATTAATCTTACACATTTCTTACCTTTAATATCTATAGCTGGAAATATTTTCATATTTATAAATTCAAAAAATTTTCTATAATTTTAAGACCTAATTTATCACTTTTTTCAGGGTGAAATTGTGTTCCAAAGATATTTTCTTTTTCAACTGAACAAACAATATTTGATGAATAGTCTGTTGTTGCTGAAATTACACTTTTATCATCTGGAACAAATTCGTAGCTGTGTACAAAATACATATGTGATTTATTTTCTATATCCTTAAAAATCTTGCTTTCTTTAATAATACTAATTTCGTTCCAACCAATGTGTGGAAGTTTGAATTTATTATTTTGATTATCAATCTTTGAAACTTTTCCTGAAATCCAACCAAGTCCTTTTGTTTCAGTTTCTTCATAACCAAGGTCTGCAAACATCTGTAAACCAACACAAATTCCAAGTAGAGGTTTTTTGTTAGTTATCGCAAACTCATTGAGCGTCTCTACTAAGCCATTTATGCCATTTAATGCATCAGCACAGCTCTTAAACGATCCCTGTCCTGGTAAAACTACCTTATCACTTGATCTAATCTTATTTAAATTCGAAGTCACTTCGATATTAACTTTGTCTTTAGCAACTTCTTTAAAGGAATTTATTACAGAGCTGATGTTTCCTGAATTATAATCAACAATTGTGACATTCATTAAACTTATAATGAGCCTTTAGTTGATGGAATGCTCTTCTTATTTCTAGGGTCTATTTCTAAAGCAGTTCTTAATGATCTTGCTAGAGCCTTATAACAAGACTCAATTATATGGTGACTATTATCTCCATAAATATTTTCCATGTGCAAAGTTATTCCTGCTGATTGAGAAAATGCTTGAAACCATTCTTTAAAAAGTTCTGTGTCCATCTCTCCAAGTCTTTCTACTTTTAATTTAACTTTCCATATTAAATAAGGTCTATTTGAAACATCAATTGCAACTCTTGTTAATGTTTCATCCATTGGAATCATTGCATTAGCATATCTTTTAATTCCTTTAAAATCTTTCAGTGCTTTTTTTAAAGCTTCACCTATTGCTATTCCAGTATCTTCTGTTGTGTGATGAAGATCTATATGAGTGTCACCTTTTGCTTTAACTTTTAAATCAATTAGTGAATGCTTTGATAGTTGTTCAAGCATATGATCTAAGAAACCTATTCCGGTATCAATTTTATATTGACCTTTACCGTCAATATTAACTTCAACACTAATACTGGTTTCTTTTGTTTTTCTGGAAACTTTTCCTATTCTGCTCATAATATATAATATGTATATAGGGATTAATTAATTATATCAATATTTGCAATCTACTACTTGAAGAATAAAAATTAATATCCATTTATAATCTATGACTACAATAGTACTTATTAGAAAAAACAATGAAGTGGTGGTTGCAGGAGATGGTCAAGTTAGTATGGGCAATACTGTTATAAAAAGCACTGCTGCAAAAGTTAGAAAAATTGAAAAAAGAAATGTAATAGCTGGGTTTGCTGGATCAACTGCAGATGCATTAACTTTGTTTGAAAGACTAGAAGCAAAACTTGAAAAACATGCTGGCAATCTTCCAAGAGCAGCTGTCGAGTTAGCAAAAGACTGGAGAACTGACAAATATTTAAGAAGACTAGAAGCTTTAATGGCTATTGGCGATAAAGAAAATAGCTTTATAATTTCAGGAACTGGTGATGTATTAGAACCAGAAGGTGATGCTATAGGCATAGGATCAGGTGGAAATTATGCTTTGGCTGCTGCTAAAGTTTTATTAGATACAGATTTGAGTGCTGAAGAAGTTGCAAGAAAAGCAATTCAAGTTGCGTCTGAAATTTGTGTATTCACTAATAATAATATTAAAATTGAAAAAATTTAATGAAAGATACAAACGTTACTCCTTTTCCAAAAGAAAAAGCTGAAAAGAAAGATAACTCTTTAGTTAGTTCTTTATCACCTAGAGAAATAGTTTCTGAGTTAGATAGATATGTTGTTGGACAAAATAAAGCTAAAAAAGCAGTTGCCATTGCTTTAAGAAATAGATGGAGAAGACAAGCTTTAAAAGGTGAAATGAAAGATGAAGTGTTACCTAAAAATATTTTAATGATTGGGCCAACAGGGGTTGGTAAAACAGAAATTTCTAGAAGATTATCAAAATTAGCAGAAGCTCCTTTTGTAAAGGTAGAAGCCACAAGATTTACTGAGGTTGGGTATGTTGGAAGAGATGTTGAGCAAATTATAAGAGATCTACTTGAAATTGCAATTGCAATGGAGAAAGTAAAGAAAAGAAAAGAAGTTCATGCAAAGGCACAAAAATTAGCAGAAGAAAAAGTTTTAGATGCTCTAGTTGGAAATAAAGCAAGTCTTGCTACAAGGGAAAGCTTTAGGAAAAGATTAAGGGATGGTGATCTAGATGATAATGAAATCGAAATAGCAGTAAATGATAGTGGCTCTCAAGCTGCATTTGAAATTCCTGGGATGCCTGGAGCAAATATTGGAATGATAAATATTGGAGAGATGATTGGAAAATCTGTTGGGAATAAACAGAAAAAAAAGAAAATGAGTGTCAAAGAATCTCATGAAATTTTAATTAACGATGAAGCTGATAAGTTAATAGAAGAAGATAAAATTATAAAATCAGCAAAAGATTCAACAGAAAATAATGGAATAGTTTTTTTAGATGAAATAGATAAAATTTCAGGAAGAACGGATAGATCTGGTGGAGATGTTTCTAGAGAAGGAGTACAAAGAGATCTACTTCCTTTAATTGAAGGAACAACAGTTAGCACAAAATACGGTACAATTAAAACTGATCATATTTTATTTATTGCATCTGGCGCATTCCAACTAGCAAAACCTTCAGACTTACTTCCAGAATTACAAGGTAGATTACCAATAAGAGTTGAGCTTGAAGCTTTAACTAGTGATGATTTTAAAAGAATTCTTAAAGAACCAGATTATAGCTTAATCAAACAATATGTAGCTCTTTTAAAAACAGAAAATGTTGAACTAGAATTTTCTGATGATGGTATCGATGCGATTGCCAATATGGCTTCAGAAGTTAATAATACTGTAGAAAATATTGGTGCCAGAAGACTACATACTATTATCGAAAGAATTTTAGATGATATTAGTTTTACTGCAACAGATAGAGCTGGTGAAAAAATTATAATAGATTCTGTATATGTAAAACAAAATCTAGATGAACTTGTTAAAGATACAGATTTATCTAAATTTATTCTTTAAATTTATTCTTATTTTTAAGATAGATATAAAAAGCTCCACTACCACCATCTTCAATCTTAGCATCTGTAGTTTCAATAATAAATTGTGTTAAATTTTTATTATTTTCAATAAACTCTGGAACTGAATATTTTAGTATGCTCAAATCCTTTGAAAGATAAGGATTTTCAACATTTTTAGATCCTAGTCCTTTGCCTGTAATCACAATTATTTTAGTAACACTTTCATCAAAACATTTTTGAATAAATTGTTCTATGGCCTTATTTGCTTCTTCGATTGTATAACCATGAAGATCTATTTTCTTTATCTTCTCGTATCTTATATTTTTTTTATGAACAAAATCTTTATTAGGAATTTTCTCTTTATTATTTAAAAAGTTTTCCCAGTCCTGTTTATTTTTATCTGGGTTATTTATATCTTTTTTTTTTATAGGATTTTTATTAAGATTTTTTTTTTTGTTATTTAGGAAATTTTCCCAATCTTCTTTATCTTTGTCTGTTATCTTCTTAATCAATTAGGTAATAGTATCAATTAATAGCCAATTTGGATTTGATGATTTAACGTCTTTTGAAAAAACCCAAGTATCATAAACAGTTTTTATTTTCTCGCTGTCTCCTGACACAATCTTTTTATCTTTATCTTTTATGCATGTTATAATTTCACTAACAAAATCCACTGTAACTTCTAAACTGTCTTCAATTTTTTTATGAGTTTTAATTACAGCTGACTTAATTCCTATAAAAGTTATTTCAGCAAAATGACCTTTACTAGCTCTATCTTCAAGGGCCTCTTTAAACTGATCATAAATTTTTTTACCTAAAAGTGGTTTGCTTGCTATCAACTTGTTATCACTATCACTAAAATCTGTAATAATTGTTTCGTAAGCAATTTTTGCACCTTTTAAAAATTCTTTTTGTGATACTTCATCAAAATTTTCACTAACTGGTTTTGGTGCTATATTTGTTTTTTGAAATTCTTTTTCAAATTGTGGTGGAATTTTTCCTTCGAAACCAGTTTTTCTACCAAGTATCCCTCTTAGACGAAGAAAGATAAAACCAGCAATCATTGCTAAAAGAATAATATCTATGTATTCAAAACTATAACTCATATTTTAATAATATTTACTATGTTGATTAATTACAACTAGCAATTTAGAATAAAGACAAATGAACACATTTTTATTATTGCTAATTGGCATTCCCATTATTGAGATTTATTTATTTATCAAGTTGGGCTCTCAAATTGGGGCCTTTAACACAATTTTACTTATCTTTATAACGGCTTTTTTTGGTATCATTTACGCCAGATATGAAGGTTTTAACACTCTAAAATCAGGAATGTCTCAAATGGTAAAAAATGAACTTCCAGTTTATGAGATTATTTCTGGTGCAGCTTTAGCATTTGCAGCATTGCTTTTGATTTTACCTGGTTTTGCTACAGACTTCTTGGGTTTATTAATAATATTTCCACCAACAAGAAAATTGATATTTAAAAGAGTTTCAATTAAAAAAAAGCCTATAAATAAAAAACAAGATTTTATTAATGGTGAATTTGAAGATATAGAGGATGAAAATGACAGAAAATTATAAAATTATTGGAAGCTTTATTAAAGATATGTCGAGTGAAACACCTGACATTCCAACATACATATTTGTAAAAGATAAAATTTCTAAGTACAAATTAAATATTGATATCACTTCAAAGGCAGTGAAAGATGGAATTATTGAAGTTAATACAATCATAAAATTTTTAGATCAACCTGAAATTTTAAAAAAAGCATATTTTGAAATAACTTACACATCTATAGTTAAGTTAGATGAGAAAGTTTCTGATAAAAAAGAAATGGAAAAAATTATTCTATGTGATGTGCCTAATAAAATTTATCCTGACTTAGAGAGAATATTTTTAAATTTATTAACTGACTTCCGGATATCCTGGAATAAAATTTGAAAAAAAAGTTAATTTTACAGAATTATACAAACAAAGAGCTAATTAAAAAAATTCTTCTTTAAATTATTTTTTAAATATTCTTTATGAAGCTTAAGTTCTGCTTCTGATGGTTTAACTACTTTTTTATAATACTGATTTGTATCATTTAAGTTTATTATTATTTTTTCATTATCTTCGTTTTTGAAATTTAAAGTTGGTTCTTTTTGATCAAGAAGATTAATATAAACTTTGGCTAACAGATCACAGTCAATAAGAGCTGTATGTTGTATTCTTTTTGAGTTATCTACTCTGTATCTTTTACACAATGCATCAAGACTTATTGGAGAGCCTGGAAATTTATCCCTAGCTAAAGCAAGTGTGTCTACAACATTTATACTGTTTAGTTTTTCCTGACCTATTAATGCTAATTCGTTGTTTAAGTGAGATAAATCAAATTCGGCATTGTGTATTACAAGTCTCTTATTTTCTATGAAGCCCAAAAACTCATCTACTATTTCTGCAAATTTTTTCTGGGTAGATAAAAATTCATCTGTATAACCATGAACTTCTAGAGCTTTTTCAGAAACTTTTCTTTCAGGATTAAGATAACAGTGAAATCTATTTTTAGTTGGTATCAAATTTTCTAACTCAATACATCCGATTTCTACAATTCTATGCCCATCTCTAACGAATAGTCCAGTTGTTTCTGTATCTAGTATTACTTCTTTCATTTTATATAATTTCTTTTAGTATTTTTTTTATACTTATCTTAACAAATTTATTGGTAAAATTATTTTTAATAATATGATTAGATTTTTTCTTTTTATAACTAAGTGGTAACTGTATTTTTTTAAACTGATTATATAAATTTAAATTAAAATTGTCTCTTTTTTTTAGTCTTCTAATAATCTCACTTTTTTTTGATTGAACAAAAACTATTATATCGTTTTTCTGGTTTAATTTATTTTCTAATAGAAGGGGGATGTCTAAAATTATGGCTTTTCTTTTTTTATTTTTCTTTAAAAAAATAGATAATTTTTTCCTAACTTCTGGATGAATAATTTTCGTGATTTTTTTTAAATTTTTTTCACTATCTTCTATTGCTTTTATAATTTGTATTTTATTTGCTGGAAATGCTGGAAAATATTTAGGTAAATTTTTTTTCAATTTTTTAAAACAATTTTTGTTTTTTTTATATATGCTTGCCACCTCTTGATCGGCATTAAAAACTGGATAACCAAAGAGTTTTGCGATGTAACTTTTACCGGAACCTATATCTCCTACCACTGCAATTTTAATCATACATCTAAAAGATTAATTGTCTCATTGTCTACTTCTGGAACAACTTTATGCCAGATAAAAAAAGCTTTTTGAGCCTGATAAATAAACATCATTTTTCCATTTTTTATTATTCCACCATACTTTTTTGCATTTTTTAAAAAGTTTGTTTCTGACGGATTATAAATTACGTCATAAAAAAATTTGTCTTTGCTAATTTGTTGATAATTAATATTAATTTTATTTTCCTTTTTTAATCCAATACTTGTTGCATTTATGATTATATCAAAATCTAAAGTATCTCCCCATTTAATTATTTCAATTTCTGGAAATTTTTTTTTTATCTCTATTGCTTTTAATTCTGTTCGATTACTTAAAAAAATTTTTCCAGTTTGCATTTTTTTAAGGGCTATAATAATTGAAGGAACAACTCCACCTGCCCCAAGTATTAGAGCTTTTTTATTTTTAATCTCTTGTTCTGTCTCTTCTAAACTAAGTTTAAAACCCTCTATATCAGTATTATCACCTATAACTTTATTATCATTTTTATAGATTGTGTTTACTGATTGAGAAATTTTTGCTTCTTCGCTTAAGTCATCTAAAAAAGGTATAACTGTTTTTTTAAATGGTACTGTTACATTTAAACCATGAATTTTTTCTTCTCTAATATTAGAAATTATACCTTCTATCTCATTATTATTTAAAAGTTTTTTTTCATAAACTGCATCAATTTTATATTTTTTGATCCAATAATTATGTAGTTTTGGTGATAGACTATGATCAATCGGATTTCCTATAACTAAAAAATTTTTTTTCATTTTATAATATTAAGATATTCTTTAATTTTTTTAACTGGGAGGCCCATGATTGTATCCTCATCCCCTTCTATTTTTGAAAATAAACTTCTTCCTTCTCCTTCAATTTGATAAACATTATAAGCGTAGAGGTCCTCATCAGAAATCTTTTTTAGGTAATTTTTTAGTTCTAAAAAAGTCATATTTTTCATTGTTAATGAAGCTTTATCTGTGTAATTCCATATCATCGACCCGCCTCTTGAAATACAAACTGAACTTATCAATTGATGGGTTTTTCCATTCATCCTTTTTAATGTCTCTAGTGCTTCTGTTCTATTGTTTGGTTTCGATATTATTTCACCTTCTAAATCTATTACGCTATCTGCTCCAAGCACCATTTCCTCTGCAAATTTTTGGCTGATTTTATTAGCTTTTAATTCTGCTAAATTTTTTGAAATGATTGTTGGAGATGCTTTTTCTTTTAGCAGACTTTCTTTAACGCTATCCTCATCCACATTAGATGGTTCTATTTTACATTGAATATCATTCTTTTCTAAAATTTTTTTTCTCACACCACTTTTTGATGCAAGAATAATTTTTTTAACCATTATTTTTATTTATTTCATATATCTTAATTATGGATGCTGCAGTTTCCTCTACTGATTTTCTGGTGACATCAATTGTTGGCCATTTGTACTTGGTAAATGTTTTTTTAGCTTCGTTAATTTCTTTTTCTATTTTACTAATGTTTGTATAGTTCGTGTTTTCTTTTTCTTTAAGAGCATTCATTCTATTTTTTCTAATATCAACTAGTCGCTGAGGTTCAGTTGTTAAACCAACTACACAAGAAAGTTTTGGATTTTTTTTTAAGCTTTCTGGTATTGATTGCTCGTTCACTAAAGGAATGTTTAAAGTTTTATAACCTTTGTTTGCTAAATAAATTGATGTTGGCGTTTTACTTGTTCTGCTTACTCCTAATAATATCAGGTCTGCTTTATCTATATCTTCAACAAGATTTCCATCGTCGTGAGCCATGGTAAATTGTATAGCCTCTATTCTTTCATAATATTCTTCGTTCAAAGCATGTTGTCCGCTTGGAACGTGGGATGCCTTTTGGTTTAAAAGTTTAGAAAAGTTCATTATTAAACTCCCCAAAACACTGAAGCATGGAATTTTTTTTTCATCTCCTTTACTTGCTAAAAATTTTGCAAGTGAAGTATCAACAATTGTATATAAAATTATTGCATTACTATTTTTTTTTGCCTCTTCCATTATTTTAGAAACTTGATTTTCTGTTCTTGTAAAAAAATAAGACTTAACATCATATTCTATATTTTTAAATTGGGCTTTAATTGCTAAAAAAACTCTATCTAATGTTTCTCCTGTAGAGTCAGAAATAAGATATATTTGATATGTATTACTCATGAATAAAATGTAAGTAACTAAGTATTATTTTTATCATTCTATAAAATAATGATTTTTGATATTTTTTTTTGTAAAAACCCATTTTTATGAACATTAATAAACATGTTAAGTATTAATATACATTTTATCTAATAATATTAAATAAACCCTTAAATTTAAGACTATATGGTAATTCTATAAATTATTAATTGTTGATAAATCATGTATAAAATCTGAAAAACAATTAATTACCATTATTCACATACTATATAACTAATACTATAATTAAATATTTACTTATTATTATGACACCCATTCAAGAAACTATAATAAATAAAAAGACAACTAATTCTCCAATATGGTTAATGAGACAGGCAGGTAGATATCTACCAGAGTTTAGAGAAATTAGAAAATTAAATCCAGATTTTATAAATCTATGTTTAGATGAAAACTTATCTTCAGAAATAACCCTACAACCTCTTAAAAGATTTGACCTAGATGCCGCTATAATTTTTTCAGATATCTTAATGATTACCATATGGATTAAACCAAGAAGTAAAATTTGAAAAAAACTTTGGTCCAAAATTAGGTTCTTTAGATTTAGGAGATATATCCAAGGTTGACGAAATTGATTTTATAGAAAAATTATATCCAGTTTATAAATCAATTAAAAAAGTTAGCGAAGATAGTTTAATAAAAAACAAAAACTTAATAGGATTTGTTGGTGCGCCATGGACATTGTTAGTTTATATGATTAATAAACACTCCCCAAAAAAAGAACTGGTAAAAAATTTTTTTAAAGATGAATTTTTAATAAATAGAATTTTAATAATTTTAGAAAAGTTTTTGAAATTACATATTGACCAACAGATAAAAAATGGTGCAACAATAATTCAAATTTTTGACAGCTGGGCTGGTCTGCTTAAGGAAAAAGACTTACCAAATTATGTATATGTGCCAACACTAAATTTAGTTGATTATGTTAAATCACTAAATATTCCTGTAATTTGTTTTCCAAGAGGAATAAAAAATTATAAAAATTATTGTGATATAGTTAAACCCGATGCGGTTAATATTGACTATGATGTGGATCCTGTTTCAATATGTAAGGAAATAAAAATACCAGTTCAGGGTGGTCTTGATCCTAAAATTTTATTAACAGATAAAGAAAATTTAAAAAAAGAAACTTTAAAATACTTAAATACTTTTAAAGATCACCCCTATATATTTAACTTAGGTCATGGGGTGTTACCCGAAACCAATCCTGATATGGTTGACTACTTAGTTAAAACAGTAAAAGATTATTAAATGAAAAAAGCAGTAATTCTATTTAACCTTGGAGGTCCTGATAAAATTGAAAATGTAGAACCGTTTTTATTTAACTTATTTAATGATCCGGCAATTCTAAATTTACCAACTATATTGAGATATCCTTTGGCAAAATTGATATCTAATAGAAGAGCACCAGTTGCTAAAAAAATCTATGAAGAGCTTGGTGGCTCATCGCCGATATTAAAATTAACCAAGGAACAATCGGAGGCACTCGAAACAAAGTTAAACCAAACGGAAACTGATGATAAATACAAGTGTTTTATTGTAATGAGGTGTTGGAACCCAAGAGCAAATGATGTGATCAAAGATGTTCAATTATTTAACCCCGAAGAAGTTATTTTAATGCCTCTTTATCCACAATACTCTGCTGCAACTTCTGGGTCTTCCATTAAAGAATGGAAAGATGTTTGTAAAAAAAATAACTACAAAGTTAAAACAAGCACAATTTGTTGTTATCCTACAGACCAAAATTTTATCAACGCACACACAAAAGAAATAATAAAAAAAATTAAAGACCTTAAAAATTTTAAATTAATATTTTCTGCTCATGGCTTACCGGAAAAAAATATTAAAAAGGGAGACCCTTATCAGTGGCAAGTAGAACAATCAGTTAAAAAAATAGTTGAGAATTTAAATGATGAAAATCTTGATTGGATACTGAGTTATCAAAGTCGAGTTGGTCCACTAAAGTGGATAGGACCATCTACAGAAACTATAATCATTAAAAATTCCAAGATTGGCAAGCATATCGTTTTAGTCCCTATCGCATTTGTTTCTGAACACTCAGAAACTCTCGTTGAGCTTGATATAGAATATAAAGAAATAGCGGATGCCAATGGATGTAAAAACTATACAAGAGTTCCAGCACTTGGAATTAATGAGGATTTTATTAAAGCAATGTCAGAATTAATAATTAAGAAAAACGAATATAAAATTAATGAGGATCTTTATCCACCAAAGATACAGTGTCCACCTAATTTTAAAAAATGTCCCTGTTTAAATTATGAATAGTTATTTATTATTTAAGAGCCTGCATTTAATAGCGGTAATCTCATGGATGGCAGGACTTTTATATTTACCTAGAATTTTCGTATACCACGTAGAAAATTTAAAAGATAAAAACACTTCTTCAGTATTTAAAACAATGGAAAGAAAATTATATTTTTACATCATGACACCAGCAATGATTTTAACTTGGGTGTTCGGATTAATTTTAATTTCTTCTTTAGGTTTCGAAGTTCTTTCTGCAACTTGGATTAAACTAAAATTGTTGTTAGTGATTTTATTAACCTTATATCATTTCTACTTATCCAAACTTCTTAGTGATTTTAATTTGGATCAGAATACTAAATCTTCTAAGTTTTTTAGAATAATCAATGAAGTACCAACAATATTGCTTATTTTGATTGTTTTTATTGTTGTTTTTAAGCCCATCTAAGCTTGTAATAATTTAAAGAGTATATATATTCATCTCATAGTACAAAAATTTTAATCCCCCCCCACTCATGAATATACAAGAACTTAAATTAAAATCATCTGAACAATTAATTACGCAAGCAGAAGAGCTTGGTATTGAAAATGCTAGCACACTTAGAAAACAAGAAATTTTATTTGCTATATTAAAAAAGGTTGCAGAAAAAGAAGAGATAACTGGAGCTGGAGTTTTACAATTATTACAAGATGGATTTGGTTTTTTAAGAGCAATGGAATCAAATTATCTAGCTGGACCAGATGATATTTATGTTAGCCCAAGTCAGATAAGAAAATTTGGTTTGAGAACAGGAGATACAGTTGAAGGTCCTGTAAGAGCACCCAAAGAAGGAGAAAGATATTTTGCATTACTACAAGTAGAAAAAATAAATTTCGAGGAGCCTGAAAAAGCTCGTCACAAAATTGCGTTTGATAATTTAACTCCACTTTACCCAGACAAACAAATGGTGATGGAAGTTGAGACAACTAAGATAGAAAAAAAACCAGATTTAACTCCAAGATTAATTGATCTTGTAAGCCCAATTGGAAAAGGTCAAAGATCGATAATTATCTCACCTCCTAAAGCTGGTAAGACAATGATTTTACAAAGCATTGCAAATTCAATTGCTAAAAATTATCCAGAGAGTTACTTAATGGTTTTATTGATTGATGAAAGACCAGAAGAGGTAACTGACATGAAAAGAACAGTTAAGGGTGAAGTTATTAGCTCTACTTTTGATGAGCCTGCTTCAAGACACGTTGCTGTTGCAGAAATGGTGATTGAAAAAGCTAAAAGACTAACTGAACATAAAAAAGATGTGGTAATTTTATTAGACTCAATAACAAGATTGGGAAGAGCCTATAATGCCGTGATACCAAGTTCTGGAAAAGTTTTAACAGGTGGTGTTGATGCAAATGCACTTCAAAAACCCAAAAGGTTTTTTGGTGCAGCTAGAAATATTGAAGAAGGTGGATCTTTAACAATCATCTCAACAGCTTTGATTGATACTGGATCAAGAATGGATGAAGTTATTTTTGAAGAATTTAAAGGAACTGGAAATAGTGAAACAGTTCTGGATAGAAAAATTGCCGAAAGAAGAATTTATCCAGCAATCGATATAACTAAATCTGGAACAAGAAGAGAAGAATTGTTGTTTGATAAAAATGACCTTTCAAAAATGAATGTACTAAGAAGAATTATCAGTCCCATGGGAACTATGGATGCAATAGAATTTATTAATTCAAAGCTTAAAGAAACAAAAAGTAATGCAGATTTCTTTAGCTCAATGAATAAACCTGCTTAAAAAGCATTAATTAATAATTTATAAATATTTTAATTCATTCATTTCATTCTTAAAAGCTTCCTCTATTTTTAATCTTATTGGAGGATCTAACAATTTTTTCCAATTATTATTTGGACCCAATTTAAAAAATTTTTTTTTTAAATCTTTATTTGTTAGAGAATTATCAATAAACCCTTGGCTTTCTTCTTGATTTGAAAATTTTTCAAATTTACAGTTTTCAATTAATTCTAAGATTTCTTTTTTTTCAAAATTAAACTCTCCTATAGAACTTAAAAAATTTGCTATCTTTAAAAACTCATTTACTGGATCTGTTAAAAGATTTTCATACTTTACAAGAAGGTAATTTTTTTTAAATACTTTCCATGAATTATAATGATCTGCCCAAGATAAAAGAATTGTTGGCACTCCAGATTCATACTTAGTACCCCCAACAACTTTATCTCTATCAATTAAAAAATTAAGTGCTTCTTGATAATTTTCCTTGTCGTAATAATCAAGTATTGATGTGATTACATTTCTTGGGTCCCGCACAATGTGTATTACTCCAAGTGAATTTTCATAATTTGTAAAATAATAGTTTTTTTCAAAATTTTTCCAATTAGCACTATGAGTTTTATAAAACTTTATTCCATTTTCTAAATTTATAATATCTTGTGCCAAAACACTGTTTTTTGCTATCTCATCCAAATCTAAAAAATTATTTGTTAGACTTTTAAAATTAGATCTATTCGGGAATTGTTTTAAATGCTGTTTGTTAATATCAACCTTGGGTTTCTCAGAAGAGTACAGCAAAGTTGATAAAAATATTCTTATCCAAGTGTTACCGCTCTTGGGGTATGAAGCTAGCCAGACGATCATAAAAAAATATATTAATTTAATTTATAATAAGTATATTTATTTTAATGACAATATATGCTTTATCGAGTGGACCAGGTGTTTCGGGCATTGCTATAATCAGAATTTCTGGCAAAGATACATCTAAAGCTATAGAGCTGATGACTGGTAAAAAGGTTCCAAAGCCAAGGGTAGCAACACTCAGAAAAATCAATAAAATCAACACTTCTGAGCTTATTGATGAGGGTATAATATTGTGGTTTCCTGGCCCTGAGAGCTACACAGGCGAGGATATGGCTGAATTTCATATACATGGTAGCAAAGCAGTAATTGACGCCCTACACCACTCCATTTCAAAGGTTGAAAATTGTCGTTTAGCCGAAGCAGGTGAATTTACAAAACTTGCATTTCAAAATGGAAAAATAAATTTGCTGAAAGCAGAAAGTATTGCAGATTTAATTTCGGCAGAAACTGAAATCCAGAGACAACAAGCAATAAAAATTATGAATGGAAAATCTGCAGATAAATTTAATAGCTTAAGAGAAAAACTTTTAAAAATTTTATCACATGTTGAAGCAAAAATAGATTTTCCAGATGAAGATTTGCCTGAAGATATTTTTAAAAATATAAAAAAAATTTCCAATGAGGTAATTTTAAATATAAAAAAAATTTTAGATGATCAGAAAGTTGGTGAAAGAATTAGGGAAGGTTTTAAGATTGCAATCATAGGACCAACCAATGCTGGAAAATCTAGTTTACTAAATCATCTTTCAAACCGAGATGCAGCAATCGTCTCAGAAATGGCTGGAACAACAAGAGATGTAATCGAGACGCACTTAAACATTGATGGTTATCCGGTTGTAGTTTCTGATACTGCAGGAATTAGAGAATCTAAAAATGAAATAGAAAAAAAAGGAATAAAATTAGCTCTTGATAAGGCAGAAAATGCAGACTTAAAGTTGATCGTTATAGACGCTAATAGCATTGATCTTAAAGGAGTTTTAAAAGAATTGATGGATGAAAATGCAATACTTGTAGTTAATAAATCTGATATTTTAAAAAAAGATTTAAGTTCTGAAATAAAAAATTATGAACATGTCTTAATTTCAGTAAAAAACAATCTCAACTTAGAAGATTTAATTTTTAAAATTAAAAACAAATTAAAAAATAAATTTATCACAAGTGAAGATATTTTAATTACACGTGAAAGGCACAGGCAACACCTTGAGCAAAGTTTAAATTATTTAAAAAACTTTGAAGAAAAAAATGAAGGTGAAGATTTTGATAAAGCTGCTGAAGATCTTCGTTTAGCAACTCGACATTTAGGAATGATTGTTGGAAAAGTAGACGTTGAGGAGATATTAGGTAGTATTTTCAATGATTTTTGCATTGGTAAATAGTCATCATTTTAAGGGATTTTTTAGCTTATTTTCATCATTTTTGTTGATAACCATAACTAATTCTCCAATTTTAATCATAAAAACGTAGCCACGATTATCTTAAAAAGTATTTCTTAAAAAATACTGTCTACTTGTAAATATTCATATCAGTTATAAATTTAAGTTATGAAAAATGATTTATCATTTGAGGTAGTTGTTATTGGAGGAGGACATGCTGGTTGTGAAGCTGCTGCAGCGTCTGCACGTCTTGGAGCTAACACCGCCCTATTCACTCACAAAATTGAAACCATAGGTGAGATGTCTTGTAACCCCGCAATAGGAGGTCTTGGTAAAGGTCACCTTGTTAGAGAGATAGATGCCTTAGACGGTGTGATGGGAGAGGTTGCAGATAAATCAGGTATACAATTTAGATTATTAAATAGAAGTAGAGGGCCTGCAGTTCAAGGACCCAGAACTCAATCAGATAGATCATTATATCGTAAATATATGAAAGAAAAATTGCTAAACTACTGTAATTTAAACATTTTTTCTGATCCCGTAATAAAGTTTATTTTTAACAAAAACACTATAAGTGGATTTGAAACAAAGTCAGGCAAAAAAATTTTATGTGGTAAGCTAATCTTAACAACAGGTACTTTTTTGAATGGTTTGATTCATATAGGTGACAAGAGAACGCCAGCAGGAAGGTTTGATGAAAAGCCCTCAACAGGATTAAGTGAACAACTTGAAAAGTATGATTTTAAAATAGGAAGACTTAAGACAGGAACACCACCAAGACTCGATGCCAGAACAATTAAGTATGATAATTTAGAAGAACAGTTTGCAGACGATGATCCTTATTATTTTTCTTTCTTAACTAAAAAAAATTTAAACAAACAAGTTTCATGTCGGATGACTTATACGAACGAAAAGGTTCATAAGATAATTCAAAAAAATCTAAAAAGAAGTGCCATGTACTCAGGAAGCATACAGGGGGTTGGTCCAAGATATTGTCCTTCAATAGAGGATAAAATAGTAAAGTTTGCAGATAAGGACCGTCACCAAATATATTTAGAGCCTGAGGGCCTAAATGACCATACAATATACCCAAACGGAATATCTACCTCTTTACCTGAGGATGTTCAACAAGAAATTTGTAATAATATCAATGGTTTAGAAAATGTTAAGATAATTAGACCCGGTTATGCCATAGAATATGACTATATTGACCCTAGAGAACTATTTTTAACTCTTGAGACTAAAAAAATTCAAAATTTATACCTTGCTGGGCAAATAAATGGAACAACAGGATATGAAGAAGCCGCAGCCCAAGGATTAATCGCTGGAATTAATGCTGCCTTATCTTTTAAGAAAGAAGAGCCATTTATTTTGGATAGATCAGATGCATACATTGGAGTTATGATAGATGATTTGGTAACAAAGGGTGTTGCAGAGCCTTATAGAATGTTCACTTCAAGAGCAGAATATAGACTAAGTTTGAGAGCAGATAATGCCGACCAAAGGTTAACAAATAAAGGAATTGAAATTGGATTAATATCAAAAGAAAGAGAAGATATTTTTAAAGATAAAGAATATAAATTAGGAATAATATCTAAAATAATGTCTGAATCATCAATATCTCCAACAAAAATAAAGAATTTTGATATTAAAATTGCAAAAGATGGTATTCTAAGGAAATCTAATGAAATATTAACCCAAAAAGGTGTTGATATGAAAAAAATAAGAGAAATTTGGCCTGAAATTCCTTATTTTGATAAAAAAATAGATGAGCAAATTGAAATAAATGCTCATTACAGAGGCTATCTTAAAAAACAAAAAGCAGATATATTAGCATTTAAAAGAGATGAAAATTTAGTTATACCTGAAAAAGTTAATTATGATGATCTTTCTGGACTATCAAATGAGGTAAAAGCCAAATTTAAAAAAATAAAACCAAAAACTATGGGACAAGCACTGCGAATTGATGGAATAACTCCAGCTGCCGTATATATTTTGTTGTCACATGTAAAAAGAAAGTCTATTAAGCTAATAGCTTAATGGAAGAAATTTTTAAAAAATATTCACTACTAAAATACCAAAATGTTCCACGTGAAACATTAATTGAGTTTGAGCTATTTATATCCATGCTACAGCAGGGAAATGATGAAATTAATATAATAAGTAAAGAAACAGCTAAAAATGAGGTTATTAGAGAACGTCATATAATTGATTCAGCACAAATCATTGAATTTGTTGATTTAAATAGTAATATTATAATAGATATAGGCTCAGGTGGAGGTATGCCAGGTATAATTATATCAATTATGATTAAAAATCAGAAAAATTCGATCAAAGTTCACTTATATGAAAAAAGTCACCATAAAAGCTTTTTTTTAAGAAAAGTATCTAGAGATTTAAAATTAAATACCGAAGTCATGCAAGAAAATATTTTTGACGCACAAAATTTAGACTCGGGTACAATAATGGCAAGAGCTTTTAAACCCTTACCAATAATTTTAGATTTAGTTTATAAAAATTTTAGCAGTTACAAAAATTTAATTGTCTTCATGGGAAAAAACGGAGAAAAAGTTTTAGAAGAAACTTTAATAAATTGGGATTTTGATTTTGAAAAGAAAAAAAGTATTACAAGCGAAGATTCATTTTTATTAAATATAAAAAATATTAAAAAAAAACATTAAAAAACTAAATGCAAATTATTTCTGTAATAAATCAAAAGGGTGGGGTTGGAAAAACAACAACAGTAATTAATCTTGCAGCAGGTTTAGCCCAACAAGAGAAAAAAGTTTTAGTTATTGATCTTGATCCACAAGGAAACGCTACTACAGGACTTGGTCTGTCTAATTTAGAAAGTTCGGCAGATACTATTTATGGGGTGCTGAATGGAACAAGGATCATTTCTGATGTGATTAGAAAAACAGAGTTCAAAAATTTAGATATTATCACTTCGAATGTAGATTTATCTGGGCTTGAGGTCGAGACAGCTGATGATAGCATGAGAGCCTTCATTTTAAAACGCGAATTAACCCCTTATTTAAATGATTCTAGAGCAACCTATGATTATGTGCTTATAGACTGTCCACCATCACTAAGCTTGCTTACAGTCATGGCGCTAGTGTCTTCTCACTCACTATTAGTCCCACTACAGACTGAATTTTTTGCTTTAGAGGGTTTAACCCAGCTAATGAAAACCATAGAACGAATAAAAGTTAATTTAAATCCTGAATTAAAAATTAGAGGCATACTTTTAACAATGTTTGATAAAAGAAATAAGCTATCCACACAAGTTGAAAAAGAAGCAAGAGACTATTTCAATGAAAAAGTTTATCTAACAGTGATACCAAGAAACGTCAGGCTGTCCGAAGCCCCATCGCATGGCATGCCAGTTTTAATGTATGACAAATCTTGTCCAGGTAGTAAATCATATTTTAACTTTACAGATGAATTCATTAATCAAGAACAAAAAATAGGGAGCGCTGCATAATGGATGCAAATAAAATAAAAAAAGGTTTAGGTAGAGGCTTGTCATCTTTAATAGGTGAAACAAAAGTAGAAATAAACATTAATAAAGTTTCGATATCCGATCTTGTAAGCAATAAATTTCAACCAAGAAAAACATTTGATGAGGATAGTTTACAAGATTTAACAAACTCAATAAAAGAGAGAGGCATTATTCAACCAATTATTGTTAGAAAATCTAGTGATGATAGCTCAAAGTATGAAATAATTGCAGGTGAGAGAAGGTGGCTATCAGCACAAAAAGCAGGGTTACACGAAGTTCCAGTGGTTATTGCTGATGTTGATGATTTAAAATCTTTAGAGTTTGCTATTGTTGAGAATGTTCAAAGAAATGACCTAAATACAATTGAAGAAGCACGTGGTTATAAGCGCCTTATAGAAGAGTTTTCATATGATCAAGAAAAAGTAGCAAAATTTATTGGAAAAAGTAGAAGTCATATCGCTAACTTTTTGAGGCTATTAAGCCTCCCTGAAGTGGTTTTAAAATTAATTGAAACTCAAAAACTAACAGCAGGACACGCAAAAATTTTAGTAGGTCTGGATAATGCAGAGTTTGTTGCTAATAAAATAATTGAAAAAAATCTTTCAGTTAGACAGTCAGAAAATTTTGTTAAAATTTTTAAAACTAAGAAGCACTCTCTTAAACCCTCTAGGGACACAAACTTACAAGCTTTAGAAGCTTCAATTAGAGAAAAAATTGGATTAAATATTTTAATTAAAAATAAAAAAAATAATTCAGGATCCTTATTGTTAGAATATAAAGATCTAGATCAGCTCAATAAAATAATTGAAATAATAAAATCTAATTATTAGTTTTTTTGGAATTATTAATTATAAAATCTAATAATATATTTTTTGCTACACTAGAGTTTTTTTTAATTAAAAGTTCAATTTCATTAGTTTTATAAACTAAACCCTTTAAATCATTTTTCTTCCAAGACCTTACTTGCTGAGTAACAAGTGGCTTGTCCTTCCAAAATATTGTTGGTTTATAAGCATAAATTGCCTTCTCAATATCATTTTTGTCGTCAATTAATTCGTAAATTTTTACCAATCTTTTCAGTTTTGCTAATAATGTTCTAATAATTATAATATTATCCTCATCTGAATAGTTGTTTTCACTTAAAATAGTGACAGTTTTTCTAGTGTTTTTAGCAAGAGAGTGGTCAACGAGTTCTGAGGCACTATAATTTTCCGCAAGGTTCGTCAGTTTTATTATTTCTTCAAGATTTAAGTTTTTTTTATTAATTGAATATGTTTCAATTTTTTCTAATTCATTATTCAAATTTTTTCTATCACCTCTACTTCTTTCAATTAAAACATTTATCAATTGTTGTGATATGGAAATATTTTTATTTCTAAAAAAAAGACTAATTATTGAATTTAATGTTTGATTATTATCTTCATAAAATGGAACACATATAATTAATTTTTCTTTTTCGAAAATTTTCCGCAAGGTAGATTTCTTTTCAAGATTTTTCGAATTTAAAATTATTTTTATATTCTCTGGGTTTCTTTCTATCAACTCTTCTATAGTGGCTTTAATCTTGTCGGTAGCTCTATTAATAATTATGAGCTTTTCATTATCAAAAAAAGATTTAGTAAGAGCACTATTAAAAAAATCTTTAATATTATCTAGTATTTCTTTTTCTTCGTATCTTTGAGTCTTGTCTTGATAGTTTTTTTCAAATAAATTTTTAATGGTTTCTTCTTTTAAACCCTCATTTTCACCATAAAATAGATAAAATTTGTGATTATTTAGTTTTATTTTATTCAGCTCAAATGATTTTAATATCATTTAATATTAGATAGCCTAAAAATTAACTTTTCTGCTGCTATCTGGGCTAAATTATTTTTAATCTCTTTTTCATATTTTTGCAAATCAAACTTGTTTGGTTCATTTTTATAATTGAATTTTTCTTCAACTATAAGATTATTCTTAAATTTACCCTTTGTAAATATCTCTACCTTTACAATCACTATATTTTGAAAATTTGTCGTATTACCTGCGGTATCTTTTGCCAAAATTTTTTTTTTTGAGATACTAGCAATTGTTAATGTAAAATCTTTATTCTTTTCAACTAATGTAAAATTATTTAATTTTTCTTTAATCTTTAAATTAATATCTCTCTCTCCGGTAAAGTCTAATTTACTAATTGAAAAATTATAATTTTCAGAATTTTTTTTTGAATGAATTGGGTCGTAGCCACATGAAGATAAAAATAATAAAATAATGAATGTGAGTACTTTTTTTTGCATTTTTATATTATAATATTTATAAGTCTGTTGGGTACAAAAATTAATTTTTTCACTTCATGATTTTTTAACAATTTTTCAATTTCTTGATTATTTTTAACTTCTTTTAAGACATCATTTTTTATCATATCTCTCTTTATGCTCAAAATACCTCTTTTTTTACCATTTATTTGTACTACAAAAATAATTTTTTCTTCAATTAAATCTTTTTCAGAAATTGTAGGCCAACTGATAAGGTTTTTATCAATAGTGTTTAAGCATTCACTAGAAAAATGTGGAATAAGTGGATTCATTAAAATTAAGATTTTTTTATAGTTTTCAATTAAAACACTTTTCTTTATGGGTTTATCAATTTCTTTAATTAAAAAATTATACATTTCATAAAGGTTTGCAACTATTACATTGTAGTGAAATTTTTCTAAGTTTTTGGTTATTTTGTGAGCAAGTTTATTGGTAAATCTGGTTAAATTTTCACCATCTTCGTCCTGATTATTATCTTTAATTTTATCTAAAATTTTAGAATTTAGTGTCCACAATTTTTGAATAAACTTAAATGATGCAAGCATTCCTTGATCAGACCATTGCACATCTTTTTCTGGAGGACTGTCTGATAAAATAAATAATCTAACAGAATCTGCTCCATAATTCTTTATTATATTCTCTGGATCAATAGTATTTTTTTTAGATTTTGACATAGACTCAGTTGGTCCAACAATTATTTTCTCAGAAGGATTATCTTTTTTATAAAATTCTTTACCATCTTCTGAAGTTACTTCATCAGGACTAAACCATGCATTTGTTTGATCTTTATAGGTTTCGTGACAAACCATTCCTTGTGTAAATAATCCATCAAATGGTTCTTTTATTTTAAAATTATCATTTTTATAAGAGAGAGCTTGCATAAAAAATCTTGAATATAATAAATGTAAAATTGCATGCTCAACACCTCCGATATACTGATCAACTGGCATCCAATAATTAGCCTCTTCTTGAGTAAATCCATGATCTAAATTATGAGGTGAACAAAACCTTAAAAAATACCAAGAAGAATCAACAAAAGTATCCAATGTATCAGTTTCTCTCCTATATTTTTTGCCATCTAAGATAAAAAATTTCCAGCTATCTTCTGAGTCTAATGGGTTTCCTGTGTTACTTAATTTTTTGATTTCTGGAAGTTTAACAGGCAGCATATTTCTTGGAATTTTAATAGGCTGGTCATTTTCATCATAGGCCATTGGAATTGGACAACCCCAATATCTTTGTCTTGATATCCCCCAATCTTTTAGTCGATAATTAGTTTTTTTTGTCCCCAGGTTATTCTTTTCAAGAAATTCTATAGTCTTATTAATAGATTCACTTGGAACTTTTAAACCATCAAGAAAATCTGAATTATAAAGATATCCCTCACTCGTATAAGCCTCATTATTTATTTGAAAATCTTTATCCTTTTCAGGTTTAACAACAGGTGTAATTTTTAAATTATATTTTTTTGCAAAATCTAAATCTCGTTGATCATGTGCAGGACAGCCAAAAACAGCACCTAACCCATAATCCATTAATACAAAGTTTGCAAAATAAACAGGAACCTTCATATTTTTATCTAGTGGGTTAAATGCAATCATATCAGTTTTAAAACCAAGTTTTTCTGCAGAAGCAATGGATTCTTCAGTAGTACCTGTTTTAGAACATTCTTCTCTAAATTTTTGAAATTCTTTATCTTCCTCATAATATTTTGCTAAAGAGTGATCAACTGAGAGAGCAAGAAAGGAAAAACCAAATAAAGTGTCAGGTCTTGTTGTATAACACTTAATACTTTTAATAGGTTTTTCACTTTCAATCTCAAACTCAACTTCACAACCAAATGATTTACCTATCCAGTTCTTTTGCATCACCTTTACTTTGTTAGGCCAATTTTCTAATGCATCAAGTCCTTGAAGTAAGTCTTCTGAAAATTTTGAGATGTTAAAAAACCATTGATTTAGCTTCTTTCTTTCAACTATAGCCCCTGACCTCCAACCTTTACCATCTACTACCTGTTCATTAGCAAGAACAGTTTCGTCAACAGGATCCCAGTTAACATAATTCTCTTTTCTGTAAACTAATCCTTTGTCATACAGGTCTAAAAAAAATTCTTGCTGGTGTTTGTAATAATCCTCAGAGCAAGTTGAAATTTCTTTGTCCCAGTCAATTGATAATCCAAGTCTTTTAAGTTGAGATCTCATAGTCTCAATATTTGATTCAGTCCAAGTTTTAGGATCTAAATTATTTTGCCTTGCAGCATTTTCTGCTGGCATACCAAAAGAGTCCCAGCCCATTGGATGAAGAACGTTGTAACCTTGTAAGATTTTATAACGTGCTAGCACATCACCGATTGTATAATTTCTTACATGACCCATGTGAATTTTTCCAGACGGGTAAGGAAACATTTCTAAACAATAAAATTTTTTTTTATTTTTATCTACCTTAGTAGAAAAAGTTTTATTTTGATCCCAAAACTTTTGCCATTTTTCTTCTACAATTTTAAAATTATATCTATCCACAAAATTTAATCTTATATTTTAAATTTACCTTTATAATATTTTTAGTTAATTTTATAGGGCTTGGAATTTTTCTTTTTTTTCTCTGTTTTATATATTGCAGCTGTTTTTAAAATTTTTGTTTTTAATTCATTATTAATATTACCCTCTTTTTCAGAGGTCACACAATTTGATTGAGTTAAACACTTTTTATTAAAAACTTTTATATCTAGTGCATCAGATCTAATTTCATTTGTTAAAAATCTAATTGAAATTTTAATACTCTCATTTGAATTTTGATCTGTTGAGTACCAATCTGTGATTATAATGCCACCACTATAATTAACAGAAGCCAAGGGCATAAAATCTATGGTATCTAATGACGCTCTCCATAATTCGTTAGAACTTGCAAATTCAAAAACTCCACCACTAGACTTACCAATCTTGTCTGTAAGTCTAAACCCTCTTCCTTCTTCTAAATTCTTGGCAACTCTTTTTTTGGGATCTGGATCATACTTTCTAGCATCAGCCCCAGGAAACTTTCCACCACAAGAAATTAAAAGAGTAGAAGAAATCAGTAAAAGAAGAGTAATTTTTAAGTTTTTAAATGAAATCATAATAAATTTAATAGTTAATTTTATATTTTTATACAATATATTATGGAAAATCGTAAAAAATATAAGAAAATAGCCATTTTTAAAGTGATGTAAAAATACAACACTTATCAAAATTTTTAATAAAAAACATAACTTTTCATAAAAAGTAAACGCTAAATTGATACATATTCACTGTTTATTATTAATAATAAAACAATAACAACAAACAAAGGAAAATATGAATAACATTAAAAAAATAGGTTTGACTGCTTTAGCAGCATCTCTTGTTTCTACATCAGTATTTGCTGGTGAAATGACAGCAACTGGTGCAGCATCAGTTACAGCTGAAGGTTGGAGTGGATCTGCAACAAACAAAGCAAGAGCACTTTCAATGGCTGACAGTATTACATTAGGTGGTTCTACAGAACTAGACAATGGAATGACTGTTTCAATGTCTTTTGAGTTAGACGGTGACGATGCTGGCTTTGATGACAGAAGTGTTACAATTTCATCTGATGCGATTGGAACATTTAAGTTCTCAGGACACGGTGGATCTACGTCTGCATCATCAGTTGATGGTACAGCTGCTGGCGATTTGTGGGATAACTTTGATGGTGCGTCATCTGTTGGTGGATCAACTGGAGTTGCTGTAAGTGCTGCACCTGGTGGAGACAACAGTGTGTTTTACACTTTACCATCTTTAATGGATGGTTTAGCTATAAATGCTTCATACAGACCAAACTCTAGTACTGCTGCTGAAACTTCATCTTCAGTTTCTTATGGTGTAGGTTACACTGGTATTGAAGGTTTGACTATTAACTATGCTACTGCAAACGTTGAAACAGGAACTGCTTCAACTTCTGGTGATCAAGACGTTATGAAAGTTGCATACGCTTATGGTCCAGTAACAGTTGCTTACTCTGAAAATGAGTATGATGTTGATGGTACTGCAAATGACCAAGATACTGATTCTTGGAATGTATCATACACTTTGACTGATTCAATTTCAGTAGGATATGGAACAGAAACAATTTCAACAGCAACTACAAGTGAAGTTGATGCTGAGTATTCTGGAGTTAATGCTTCTTATACTGCTGGTGGAATGACTATTTCAGCTAAAATGATAGATGCTGAGAACATTGTACACGGTACTGCTGTAACTGAAGACGGAGAATACTGGTCTTTAGGTTTATCATTTGCATTCTAATTAATTTAGAACACAAATTAATAAAAGGGCCCCTTTTTAGGGGCCTTTTTTTTATTCAAAAAAAGAAATACCAGCAAAACCGATACAGTCAGTAAGAGCTAGTTTTTTTAAATTATAATCTGAGATTCCACCAAGAGCTATGAAAGGCTTACCACTTAAAAGAGAAAGAGATTTAAATTTATTCATCCCTAAATAATTTTTATTTTTTTTAAATATTGAGGATAAAAATATAGCTTTAACACCTTGTAATTCTTTGGTCCTTATTTCATAAATATTATGAGCCGAACCCAATATAATAAATTTTTTCTTAACTGAATAAGCGAGATGTTTTTTATCTTTATTAAATGAAGGAATATAAGCACCATCTAAATTAAGCTTTATAGCTAATTTTATATTATTAGAAATAAAAAACTTATTCCCTCTTTTCTTACAATAATTTTTTATTGTTAAAATTAATTTTTCATCAATGTCTTGATCATAATTTCTAAATATTATGATTGTTTTTTTATCCTGTTTATCTATGTGACTTTGGTCAAATTTTTTTATAAAGTAATATCTATTCAAAGTTTTATTATGCATAACACTGTTAAAAATTTAATTTATATAGAAGAGCTTATCAAATCAAAAGCAAATCATGATGAATTAATTAAAATTATAGCAGTATCAAAAACCTTTCCTATGGAAATCATTTTACCCCTAATAGAGTATGGACATCTACATTATGGAGAAAATAAGGTTCAGGAGGCCTTAGAAAAGTGGACTGATATAAAAAATGAAAATCATAACATTCAACTTCATTTAATTGGAAGACTTCAGACTAATAAAGTTAAATTTGCTTTGAAAATATTTGATTATATTCATTCATTAGATAGTGAAAAATTGGCTAATAAAATTGCCGATGAACAAGAAAAGCAAAAAAAAAAACCTAAAATATTCATACAGGTGAAGATGGGAAATGAAGATCAAAAATCTGGAATAGATAAAAAAAATTTAAATGATTTTTATAAATTTTGTAAAAATTTGAATTTAAATATTATTGGTACAATGTGTATTCCTCCAAATGACAGTAATACAGAAAAATATTTTTCTGAAATGAGCTACATAAACAAAGAGTTAAATTTTAAAGAATTAAGTATGGGCATGTCAGGAGATTACCAAGAAGCAATTAAGAATAGTGCAACATATATCAGAGTAGGCTCAAAAATATTTGGTAGCAGAACCTAACCAATTTTGATTTTAGTTTTTTTATTTATTAATCTTAATAATATTTCAAAATCCTTTTTTTTTAAAGCAACACATCCTGCTGTTGGCTTATAATTATCTGTTAGATGAATAAATACTGCACTCCCTTTGCCTGGAGTTTTTTTTTCATTGTGACTAATTGAAATTATATAATCGTACTTACTATCTTTTCTGTGTAGATTTTCTTTAAGTCTTTTATCGACTATTTTAATTTCTTCATTGTATTTTTTATTTTTTGGGTCATCACACCAGGCCATATCTCTTTTAATTATCTTTTTATTGATTTTACACTTTGGAATCCCAACACGATCTTTTCTAAAATATAATTTTTTTAAATTAAATAACCCTTTAGGAGTTGAATAATCACCCTCTTTTTTATTAGAATTTAAACCTTTTTTTCCAATACAGCATCTTAATTTAAAGTCGTCAATTATAAGAGTGTTTTTATTTGGTACATGAATTAACATAGATGATATAAAATGTAATTATGCAGAACGTTTTTATTATAAATTTTTGGCCATTATATGAAATTTTAGATGAGATAAAAGAACATTTATCTTTTAAAATTATAAAATTTGAAAATGAAGAAGATTTTCAAAATAACCTTGTTTTTGATAGATTAGATTATTTAGTAATTTCAAAAGCTGATTATAAATTATTACTAAATAAAAATATCAATGATAAAAATTTTTTATATTTTAATGATTTTCCTTCATCTTTAAAAAAATTATTAGAACTAATCAATATTAAATTAATCAAATTAAAATTTAACCAGCAATCTAAAATTCTTATTAAAGGCTACGAATTAAATTTAAATTCTAAATTTTTTTCTAAAGGTAATTTAAAGTCAAAATTAACAGAAAAAGAAATTGAAATTATTTTGTATTTAAATAATAAAAAAATTAAACACGATGTTGCAGATTTAGAAAAAAATATATGGGGTTACTCAGCAAATATGGAAACCCATACTGTAGAAACACACATATATAGATTACGAAAAAAAATAAGTGATTTATTTAAAGATGAAAAATTTATATTAAGCCATAAAAATGGCTATTTTATTGACTAAAAAAGCCTAATCTAGTCTAGCACCAACTTTTTGGATTATCTTTGAAGACATTTCAGTTCCTTTTTCAAGACACCCTTTTGTTGAAACATTATTAATTAGTCCATGAAGAAATCCAGCTGCAAAGAGATCTCCAGCACCTGTTAAGTCTACAATCGTTAAGTTGGGTTTACTTTGACATTCTATAACTTCTTGATTTTTAATAGCAATGCTTCCTTTTTCACCACGTGTGATAATTAAAAGTTTTCCTATTTGTTTGCCAAATTCAATAACGTCTTCAAAGCTTTTAGCATCAACTAATGATCTAATTTCTTGTTCGTTAGCAAAAGTAATATCAAGTTTATTTTTAACTAAATCTAAAAAATTACTTTTATGTCTCTCCACACAAAATTGATCTGATAAGGACATTGCTTTAGTATTAGACATTGACATTGCTTTATCAAAAGCTGACTTTGGTTCTCCCTCATCCCACAAATATCCTTCTAAAAATATCATTTCACTTTCTTGTATAACTTTTTCATTTATATCATCTTTGTTAATTTTTCCAGCGATTCCTAAAAACGTAACCATAGTTCTTTCTGCATCAGGTGTGATCAAGATTAAACAAGTTCCAGTAGGTAAGATTTCTTTTTTTTTATTATAAAAATATTGTACTTTTTCTTTAGTTAGACCTTCTTCATATTTTTGTCCTAATTCATCAGCATTAATCTTACCTATAAACCCAACATCATTTCCTAATTGTGATAATCCAACAATAGAGTTTGCAACCGACCCACCAGAAATAGTTTGTTCTATCTTAAGAGTTGATAAAAGTTTTTGAAATTCTGTCTCATCAACTAGTTTCATTGTGCTTTTTATTAATTGATTATTTGTCAAATATTGGTCGTCAACTTTACAAATGACATCAACAATTGCATTACCAATTCCTAGTATTTTCATATTAAGCTTTTTTTATTTTAACTGGATTTTTTCGATTAGGATAACAAGTCGTGCAAATTTTACAAGTCAAACCATAGCAATCCCTTGCCTTACAAAATTCTCTTCCATAATAAATTATTTGCAAATGTAATTTGCTCCATGTTCTTTCTAGAAATATTCTTTTTAAATCTCTTTCAGTTTGGATAACATTTTTGCCATTCGTTAAGCCCCATCTTTGAGCTAATCGATGTATATGAGTATCAACTGCAAAAGCTGGAACTCCAAAACCTTGAGACATGACCACGCTTGCTGTTTTATGGCCTACACCAGGCAGTTTTTCCAGTTCCTCAAAGCTTTTAGGCACTTTACCCCCATGTTTTTCTAGAAGTTGTTTAGACATCAAGTAAATGCTTTTTGCTTTAACCCGAAAGAGACCAATACTTTTGATCAATTTTTCTATTCTTTTTTTGCCTAATTTTACAAAATGCTCAGGTTTATTATATTTTGGATATATGTTTTTAGTTACATTGTTAACATTCAAATCAGTACATTGTGCTGATAAAAGAACCGACATTAAGAGGGTAAATTTACTAGTATGATCTAGTGGGATAGGTGTTGTTGGATAAATCTTATTTAAAATTTTTAGTATTTTTTTAGCTTTTGCTTTTTCATCCATTATTTAAAGTTTAATAAATCTCTCATTGAGTAAAGCCCTGGTTTTTTACTAATCAACCATTTTGCAGCTGTTAAAGCTCCATCTGAATAAAGTGCTCTATCATAAGCCTCATGATTTAATTTTATTATTTCTTTTCCACTAGAAAATGTAACTTCATGTTCACCAATAATTTCACCTTTTCTAATTGAATTAAAATTAATTTTTTTTCCATAAGGAAAAGATTTTTTATTTAAAAATTTTTTACCCATTAAATTATAAAGGTTTTTATTTTTTCCATCTGCAATTCCTTTTCCCAGCATTAAAGCTGTTCCTGAAGGGTAATCTTTTTTGTGTTTGTGATGAACCTCAAATACTTTGCTTAAATATTCATCATTTAGTGATTTTGAGGCAATTTCAGTTAAATACATTAATAAATTAACACCAAGACTCATATTACCAGCTTTTAAAATTGGAATGATTTTTGAAAATTTTTTAATCAAGGCCTCTTCTTTCTGAGTAAATCCTGTTGTTCCAATTACTACTCTTGTTTTTAAATTTGATGCAATTTTCAAAATATCTAAAGTACAGTTTGGGACTGTAAAATCTATTATCACATCAGTTTTTTTAAAAGTTTCTTCAGTATTTATATTTAGCTTGATGCCAGCAATTTTTTTACTGATAGCTTTATTTTCTGTAAGAGCAGTTAGTTTAAAGTTCTTATTATTTTTTGAAGATTTAATAAGTTGTTGACCCATTCTCCCCAGACAGCCAGAAATAGCTAAATTAATTTTTTTCATCTAAGAAAATATTAACCTTTTTTAGTTAATTAGTCTTTAGTTTTTCCAAAAACTTTTTGCTTTTTGAAAGAATTGTTTAATACTTGGATTAGACTTTTCGTTTTCAATTTCTCTAAATTTTTCAAGTAACTCTTTTTGTTCTTTATTTAAAGAAATAGGAACTTCAGTATTTACTTGGACATAAAGGTCTCCATTTCCACTGCCCCTCATATAAGGCATACCTTTACCTTTTAGTCTAAATTGTTTTCCATTTTGTGTTCCATCAGGTATTTTAATTTTGGCTTTTCCACCATCAATTGTTGGTATCTCTATTGTGGTTCCCAATGCTGCATCTGCAATAGATATAGGAAATTCAAAGAATAGATTTTCATCAGATCTTTTAAATAAGTCGTGTGAGTGAACATTTATAAAAAGATAAAGATCGCCACTTGTTCCTCCTTTAGAACCAGCTTCACCTTTCCCAGCCAATCTAATCCTAGTTCCATCATCAACACCCTTGGGTATTGTAACTGATATTTTTTTTGAAGCTTGCTTGTTACCTTGACCATTACAATCTGTGCATGGATTTGTTATCTCTTCACCAGAGCCAGCACATTGAGGACAAGTTTGTTGAACAGTAAAAAAACCTTGGTTAGATCTTACTTTACCATTTCCACCACAAACCGTACATCTGTCTGGAGAATGACCAGGTTTAGAGCCATTACCTTTACAAGTGCTACACTTTTCTGTAGTTGAAAATTTTATATCTTGTTTTTTACCTTCATAGGCTTCTTCAAGAGTAATAGATAAATCATATCGAAGATCAGAGCCTCTATTGTTGGTTTTTCGTCTTCCTCTTGATTGTCCTCCACCAAAATCTCCAAAAAAATCTTCAAATATATCTGAAAAATCAGCTCCACCAAAACCACCACCCTGTCTTCCACCGCCTCCACCCTCAAAAGCAGCATGGCCAAAGTTATCATAATTTTGTTTTTTTTCTTTATCTGAAAGGATGCCGTAAGCTTCACCAGCTTCTTTAAATTTATCTTCAGAAGCTTTGTCGTCAGGGTTTTTGTCTGGGTGATATTTTACAGCTAATTTACGGTAAGCAGATTTTAATTCTTCAGGGCTTGCATTCTTGCTAACACCTAAGACGTCATAAAAATCTCTTTTAGCCATAAGTTACTTTAAGATGATAGTTGTTTTAAGTCTTAAGCGCTTTTTTCTTTATCTTCTTCTTTTTTATCTTCTTTTGTATCTTCTTTTGTATCTTCTTCTTTTACTTCTTCAAAATCCGCATCAACTACATTATCGTCTTTTTTTGTTTCATCGTTATTATCACCATCCTTAGGTGAACCCTCTTTTTTTCTTGAGATTTGTAAATAGCTTCACCTAGTTTCATAGATGTTTGAACTAAAGTTTCTGTTTTCTTTTTAATTTCTTCAGTATCAGTTCCTTTAATAGCTTCTTTTAAGTCAGTTGACGCGTCCTCTATTGCTTTTTTATCAGCATCAGAAACTTTTGCACCATGCTCTTTTAGATTTTTTTCAGTTGAATGAATTAAAGTATCCGCCTGATTTCTTGCATCTACGGATTCTCTTTTCTTTTTATCTTCATCTTTATTAGCTTCAGCATCTTTTACCATTTTTTCAATCTCTTCATCACTTAAGCCACCTGAGGCTTGGATTTGAATTTTTTGTTCTTTACCAGTTCCTTTATCTTTAGCAGAAACACTTACAATTCCATTTGCATCAATATCAAAAGTTACTTCTATTTGAGGAACTCCTCTTGGAGCAGGCGCAATTCCAACTAATTCAAAATTTCCTAACATTTTATTGTCAGAAGCCATTTCCCTTTCACCCTGAAGCACTCTTATTGATACAGCAGGCTGATTATCATCAGCTGTAGAAAATACTTGGCTTTTTTTGGTTGGTATTGTTGTATTTTTTTCAATTAATTTTGTTGATACTCCACCCAATGTTTCAATTCCAAGTGATAGAGGTGTTACATCTAAAAGAAGCACGTCTTTAACATCTCCTTGTAGAACTCCAGCTTGGATTGCAGCACCCATTGCAACAACTTCATCAGGGTTTACACTTTTATTAGGTTCTTTACCAAAAAAGTTTTTAACTTCAGCTAGAACTTTAGGCATTCTTGTCATTCCACCAACCATTACAATTTCATCAATTTCATTTGCAGTAAGGCCCGCATCTTTAAGGGCAGTTTTACATGGTGGTAATGTTCTTGAAATTAAATCTTCAACCAAAGCTTCTAATTTAGCTCTAGTCATTTTTAGATTTATATGTTTTGGGCCAGTTTTATCAGCTGTTATAAAGGGTAAATTAACATCTGTTTGTTCTGCAGAAGATAATTCAATTTTTGCTTTTTCAGCGGCTTCTTTTAATCTTTGAAGAGCTAATTTATCTGATCTTAAATCAATACCAGAATCTTTTTTAAATTCACCAATTAAATAATCAACGATTGTATTATCAAAGTCTTCCCCACCTAAAAATGTATCACCATTTGTAGACTTAACTTCAAACACACCATCACCTAACTCAAGGATAGAAACATCAAAAGTTCCACCACCCAAGTCATAAACAGCTATTTTTTTATTTTGTTTTTTATCTAAACCGTAAGCAAGAGAGGCTGCTGTTGGTTCGTTAATAATTCTTAAAACCTCAAGACCAGCAATTTTACCAGCATCTTTTGTTGCCTGTCTTTGAGCGTCATTAAAATATGCAGGAACTGTAATTACAGCTTTTGTTACTTCTTGGCCTAAATATTTTTCAGCTGTTTCCTTCATTTTTTGAAGAATAAAAGCTGAAATTTGAGAGGGTGAATACTTTTCTCCTCTAGCTTCAATCCAAGCATCTCCTTTTTCTGAATTAATAATTTTAAAAGGTGCAGCTGCAATATCTTTTTTTACAGTAGGGTCTTCAAAATTTCTTCCAATTAATCTCTTTACAGCAAAAATAGTATTTTCAGGGTTTGTCACAGCTTGTCTTTTTGCAGGTTGACCTACAAGTTTTTCTCCATCCTCAGTAAAAGCTACAACTGAAGGGGTTGTTCTTGCACCTTCAGCATTTTCTAAAACTTTTGGCTGACTACCTTCCATGATAGACACACATGAATTTGTTGTTCCTAAATCTATTCCTATAATTTTGCTCATAATTTAATTCCTCTTCTCATATAAGTGTTAATTTTTAATCTACAAGTTCTGGCAATTATTATTAATTTGCCAAATTTTCATCATTTTCCTCACTTTTTTGATCATCTTGAACTTTAGTTTTTTTTGAAACTCCAACTAACGCTGGTCTCAAAAGTCTATCTTTCATCATAAAACCTTTTTGAATTTCTTGAACAATTGTTCCAGGTTCTTTTTGATCGTCATCAATTTCCATCATAGCCTGGTGTTGATTTGGATCTAATTTTTTACCAACAGAAACTACAGGTGTAATTCCATTTTTTGAAAAAATTGATATCATATCCTTACTTATAATTTCAAAATGTTCTAAAGTTTTTTTTAAAACCTCAGTATCTTTTAACACCTCATCACTTTCTAAAATCTGTTTTGACCTCTCAAGATTATCAATTAGATTTAAAGCTTCTTTTGCAAAAGAAAATCCACCATAATCAAATGCATCATCTTTTTCTTTTTCAAATCTTCTTCTTTGATTTTCCATTTCAGCAAGAGTTCTAGCTACCTTATCTTCTAACTCTTTAATTCTTTCTTCTGGAGTAACCTCTTTTACCTCTTCTTTTTTTTCTGTTGAATCTGCTTGCTCTTCTAGAATTTCCTCTTCCGTTTCAGTCTCTTTAACTTCTTCGTTTTGACCCTCAGGGTTAATGTTTTGATCTTTTTCCATGGAGACTTATATGGTATGAAATTTAACAATTGCTAGATGTTAAAGAATAAAATTATAAAATTGTTGGTAGGCACTAATAATAAGGGAAAATTGAAAGAAATTAGGGATTTATTACCTAAAAACCTAAAAATATTCTCCCCAAAGGACTTTAGAATAAAAAGTCCTCCTGAAAATGGTAAAACATTTAAAGAAAATTCATTAATTAAGGCTAAATTTTTTTCTAAAAAATCAAATATGATGTGTATGTCCGATGATTCGGGTTTAGAAATAGATGCTCTCAATGGAGATCCTGGAATTCATTCAGCTAGATGGGGAGGCAACAAAGGTGATTTTAAAAAGGCAATGAATAGAGTTTTCAAAGAACTAGATAAAAAAGACAAAGATTGGAGACAAAAAAAAATTAAAGCTAGATTTATTTGTGCTTTAACTATTTATAATAAGAACAAAGAAATCATAAATTCTCTTGGTAAAGTTGAGGGTTTTATTTCACCAATTATAAAAGGTAAAAATGGGTTTGGTTATGATCCTATTTTCATACCAATTGGAAAAAAAATTACATTTGGCGAAATGCGAGCATCACAGAAATATAAAATAGATCACAGATTTAAAGCTTTTAAAAAAATTAAAAAATTTTTTTAAATTCTCCATCTTCGACTTTATAAAAATTTAAAATATGATTAATTTTATTATTTTTAATTTCAAAAATTCCAACTTTTCCTTTAAACAGGTTTTTTTTCCTAAACATTTTTTTATCAACAACAGAGTTATTTTGAAGGATTAAATAATAAACAAGTCCAACTAAGTCATAACTTAAAAAAGACAATTGATTAGGGTATTGATTGTATTTCTCAAAATATTCATTTGAAAATTCATCATAATTACTTTTATTTGCAGAAGGAAAATACAAGGGTTGTAAACTAATCTCTTTTAAAAGAGATTCGTCAAACCATTGATTGAGAGTAATAAAATATTTTTCTTTAGGAGATATATCGGTATAAAGTAGTGAAGTTGTTACACTTTTTAAACTTTCATCAAAATCAGAAATTACCACTGAGTCAAACTTTACACTACCAAGGGTATCTCTTTTTTTAGTCTTTCAATTAAACGTTCTTTATTGTTTTGTTCTGATTTTTCCAGCTTATTTATTTCATCTTCAAGGTTTTGTTTTCTAACATCATAGCGCGTAATTTTTTCAATTTGTTTAGTAAGTTTGGTTGGATCAGTATTATAAATATAGTTTTCTAATATTTTTATTTTAGAATTAGAGATAGCTTTTTCAATTTCACTTCTAAAACTTACATCTGGGGTAAGAAAGATTGTTTTTTTTATTTCATTTAATTCTATAAATTTTTTAATTGCATTTAATTGAGAAGTTGCATTAATTCCAGCATTAATAATATTCTTAGAAAAATTATCATTTTTATTCGTTAGAGCTAAGAATGTTAGTTCATTTAACTCATCTAGATAAATTAGACTTTCGTTAAAAACTGGACCAATTACAATTTTTATTCCTGAATTAGCTAACTCTTTGGCTGCTCTTAAGGTTATTGCAGGATTTGATTGCGTATCCTTTGGTATGATCTCAATTGATGCATTGTTTATTGTGTTAATTGCAAGGCGTGTAGACTTAATTATAGACTGTCCTATTTCTGAGTTCTTTCCAGTTAATGGTACAAGTAGACCAATTTTAATTTTGTTATTTGCTAGAATTGTTCCTGGAGAAATTGATAAAGCAAGAACTAAAAATAGTATAATTTTAATAATTTTGTTCATTTTAATGTTATTATTATAACTATTATAACTTGATGATTATACATACTGAAAATATAAATAATAAAGTTAAAAATGGTCTTTATATTGTTGCTACTCCCATTGGTAACTTAAGTGACATCACTTTAAGAGCCCTAGAAGTATTAAAAAAATCAGATTATGTTCTGTGTGAGGACACTCGTATTTCAAAAAATTTACTAGAACGATATGAAATTAAATCAAAACTTATTGCAAACCATAAATTTAATGAAAAAAAAAATTTATCAAAAGTCATTGATATCTTAAAATCAGGGTCAATTGTTTCTTTGATTTCTGACGCTGGAACTCCGTCAATCTCAGATCCAGGAGCTATATTGGTTAACGAATGTGCTAGTAGTGGTATAGAAATCTTTCCAATTCCAGGTGCTTCAGCAGCTTCTTCCGCAGTCTCCATAAGTGGATTTAGTGAAAAATATTTTTTTTATGGTTTTTTTCCTGAAAAAAATAGCAAATTAAAAGAAGACTTTGAAAAGATTGCAAATATAGAGAGTTGTATTGTTTTTTTTATTTCTCCACGAAAATTTAATAGATCAATAAAAGATCTAAAACATTATTTTGCAAATAGAAAAATTTTGATTTGTAGAGAGATGACGAAGTTTTATGAAGAATATATTAGAACAGACGTGGATATACTTGAACCATTCAAATCTGACCCCAAAGGAGAATTAACGATTGTTATTTCTGAAAAAGTAAAAGAAAAAAATTCATCGATAATATTAAAAGAATCTGATAAAATAAATATTCAAAAATTAATAAAAAAACTAAGTATAAAAGATATTACAGATTTAATTAGTCAAAATACAAATGTATCAAAAAAAGAGATTTACAATTATTGTCTAAAAATGAAAAATGAAAAATAAAATATTTTTAATAAGTTTAATTTTTTTAATTTTAACAGGATGTGTTGGAATTAGTTCAAAAGGAGTTTTTGGAACAGGAGTTAGTATTGCGTTTGATCCAAGGTCTTTAGGTACTCAAATAGACGACTCTATAATGCAAAAAAGTTTTGCTGCAAGATTAGCCCTAAGGGATAAGAGTTATATATTAACTGTAAGCACAAAAGTTTTAGATGGAAAAATTTTTGTAACAGGAAAAGTAAATAATCCTGAAGAAAAACTTCAAATTACTAAACTTGCATGGGAGACCAAAGGTGCTAGGTCAGTCAAAAATGATATTAAAATAAAAGAAGATTTTAACTTCCAACAATCAGCTAAAGATTTATTAATTACATCTCAACTTCGTACAGCCCTAATATTTAATAAAAAAATTAAAGCAACCAATTATCAAATTGATACTTATAAGAAAAAGATATTTATTTATGGGATTTCTTTAACCACGGAAGAAAGAAAAGAAGTAATAAATGAAGCAAAAGAAATTCTAGACGTAGAAGATGTTATTGTAAGTATTGTCTTGGTTGAAGATTTAAGAATTCAAAAAAACTAATTTTTTTTATAATCAATTACATCAGCAGAGTAGGCAGCAACAGAAGCTAAATTTATGATTTCTGATGTAGATGATCTTAAAGGGGCAATCTCAATAGGTTGACCTAATCCAATTAAAAGAGGACCAATAACTTTGATGTCACCTAAGCTTTTCATCATTTTATAAGAAATAGCAGCGCTGTGTTGACCTGGCATTATTAATATATTTGCATTTCCTACAATACTTGAGAAAGGATATAGTTCTTTGTATTCTTCATTTAAAGCAACATCTGGCTGCATGTCACCATCAAAATCAAAATCTACATTTTTATCTTTTAAAATCTCAACAGCTTTCTTTATGTGTTTAGTTCTACTTGTAAGGGGTTGACCAAAAGTTGAATGAGAAACGAAAGCAACTTTTGGAACAAAACCAAACAGCTTAACTACTCTCGCAGCAGATATAGCTATTTCTGCAAGTTCTTCAGAACTTGGATATTCGTTTACACTTGTGTCGCCAACAAAAATAGTTTTCCCCTTTGAAACAACCATGTTCAAACCAAACATTATCTCGCCTGCTCTTGGGTTTATGACTTGTGTGATTTTATTTAAAGATGCTCCAAATCTTCTAGTATTTCCTGTAACTGCACCATCAGCATCACCACATGCAACCATACAAGATGCCCATATAACTCTATCATTTCTCACAAGTCTATCGCAGTCTCTTTCTAAAAGACCCTGCTCTCTTTGCATTTTTTTAAATAAATAATTAACATATTTTTCTCGCTTTTTTGAATCTGTAGAATTTACTATTTCAATACCAAAATGATCGTCGTAACCAATTTCTTTTATTCTTTCTTTAATCTTTTCTTTTTTACCAACTAAAATTGGAATTCCTAATTTTGAATTTTTAAATGCGATTGCTGCTTTAAGAGTGTTTTTATCCTCGCCATCCGCAAAAACAATTCTTTTTTGATTTTTTTTAATATAAGAATTAATACCCTGCATAATTGTAAGAGATGGATTAAGTCTTTGTTTTAGTTGTTCTTTATATATTTCAAAATCATTAATATTTTTTCTTGCAACACCACTATCCATTGCAGCCTTTGCAACAGCTGCAGGTATTACACTTATTAATCTTGGATCGAATGTTGAAGGTATAATATACTCTTTTCCATAATGAGGTCTATCACCACCCATTGCTGCCACAACTTCATCAGGAACATCTTCTCTTGTAAGCTTTGCTATAGCATCCGCGGCTGCTACTTTCATTTCTTCATTAATAGTTTTTGCTCTAACATCAAGAGCTCCTCTAAAAACATAAGGAAATCCAATTAAGTTATTAACTTGGTTGGGATAATCTGATCTTCCAGTAGCAATAATAGCATCATCTCTAACTTCCTGTATCTCCTCAGGTGTAATTTCAGGGTCAGGGTTAGCACAAGCAAAAATTATAGGATCTTTTGCCATTTTTTTTACCATATCTTTGGAAAGAGTACCTTTTGCAGAAAGCCCTAAAAAAACATCAGCACCATTAATGGCTTCATCTAATGTTCTGTGTTTTGTTTCAATAGCATGAGAAGATTTCCATTGGTTTAATCCTTCTCTGCCTCGATAGATTACTCCAGATCTATCCACCATAATTATATTTTTTTGAGGTACTCCACTATTTTTAAATAAATTAGTACAAGCCATTGCTGATGCACCAGCACCATTCACAACAACTTTAATTTCTTTTATCGATTTATTGGATATATCTAGGGCATTAATTAATGCAGCAGTTGTAATAATTGCAGTACCATGCTGATCATCATGAAAAACAGGAATATCTAAAATCTCTTTTAATTTTTCTTCAATTATAAAACAATCAGGTGCCGCAATATCTTCTAAATTAATACCACCAAAACTACAGGCAAAGTTTTTGATACTATTAATAATTTCATCAGGGTCTTGTGAGTCAATTTCTAGGTCAATAGAATCTATATCGGCAAATCTTTTAAATAAAACTGCTTTTCCTTCCATCACAGGTTTAGATGCTAGTGCCCCTAAATTACCCATTCCTAAAATAGCCGAGCCATTACTTATCACCGCAACTAAATTTCCTTTAGATGTATAATCATAGGCAGTTTCTGGGTCATCAGCAATTGCTTGCACTGGTACAGCAACACCTGGAGAATAGGCTAGTGCCAAATCTCTTTTTGTAGTCATTGGTTTAGAAGAATTGATCTCAATTTTTCCAGGTTTATTCTTGCTGTGGAAATCTAAAGCTTCCTTATCGGTGTAATGGTCTATTTTAGTTTTTTTCATTTATGGTAATTAGATATACAAATGGAGTGAATTTAAGACTAATATGATTTATGAACTTAATTAAGTCAACAGGCACATTTAGTTTTTTTACCCTTATAAGTAGATTATTGGGCTATATAAGAGACATATTGATAGCTGTGTTCCTTGGTGCAGGCCCATTAGCAGATGCCTTCTTCGTGGCATTCAGGATACCAAATACATTCAGACGATTATTTTCAGAAGGAACATTTAACGCAGCGTTTGTGCCCAGTTATTCATCAGTATTAGGTAATAAAAAAAAATCACAAAAATTTGCAAATACTATTTTTACATTACTGACAATAGGGTTATTTTTTTTAGTCCTTGTTATTGAGATAATGATGCCAATATTTGTCTTTTTGATAGCACCAGGTTTTGAAGGTGATTATCAAAAAATGGAATTAGCTATAACTTTGACAAGAATTACTTTCCCTTTTTTAATGTTTATTAGTTTGGCATCTTTTTTTTCTGCCATTTTAAATTCACATAATAAATTTGCTATAGCTTCGGCTGCGCCTATAATTTTGAATATTCTTTTAATTGGGGTATTGATCTTTGGAAAAATTTTAAATGATCAACTAGTATATTATCTGTCTTATACAGTAACTGTCTCAGGCATATTACAGCTTATTTTCTTATACTTTTTTGTAAAAAAATATTTTTCTCCTAAAATTAATTTGTCATTTAAAATTGATAATAAAGTTAAACTTTTTTTCAAAAAATTACTTCCTAGCATTTTTTCTTCTGGCGTTACTCAGATAAATATTTTAGTAGGGACAATCATTGCATCTTTCCAAGCTAGCGCAGTATCTTATCTTTATTATGCAGATAGAATTTATCAAATAAATCTTGCTATTGCAGGAATTGCAATAGGAACAGTAATACTCCCTCAACTTTCCAAACATGTTCAAGGGGATAAAAAAGAAAAAATAAATTTGATTCAAAATAAAGCTTTAGAGTTAAGCTTATTTTTAAGTATTCCAGCAGCACTAGCCTTACTTATTGCTTCTGAAGAAATTATTTCTTCTTTATTTGGATACGGTTCTTTTAATGAATTAAGTGTTATAAACTCAGCAAAAGCTTTGTTCTATTTTGCAATTGGATTACCTGCATTTTCTCTTATTAAAGTTTTTTCAGCTTTTTTTTTCGCGCGACACAATACAAAGGTTCCTTTTTATATTTCTTTAACTTCTGTTTTGTTGAATGTGTTTATTAGTATAGTTTTTTTCAAGGAAGTTGGGTTTATAATTATACCAATAGCAACCACTATATCATCTTGGTTTAACGCTATTTTATTATTTATTTTTCTAAAAATAAAAGATTTATTCAGTTTTAATTTAGTATTTTTAAATAGGTTCGTTAAAATTTTATTAGCCTCAATATTAATGGGAATATTCTTTAAATGTTTAATTTATTTTTTTAATGACAGGTTACTTTATGAGGCAAGCTTTAAAGCTATTTATCTAATTGGTGCAGTTGTATCGGGGCTAATATTTTACCTTTTAATTACAATTTTAATCAAGGCTTTTAAAAGAAGTGATATTAATTTAAACTATTAGTCATGAGTAAAAAAATTTTTTCAGGAGTTCAACCAACAGGGAACCTTCATATAGGAAACTATCTTGGTGCAATTAAGAACTTTGTAGAACTCCAAAAGGAAAAAGAAAATGAATGTATTTTTTGTGTTGTAGATCTTCATGCAATAACAGTTAAGCAAGACCCAAAAGAATTAAAAAAAAACATAAGAGAGACCGTAGCTACATTTATTGCGTGTGGAATTGATCCGGTACAAAGTATAATATTTAACCAATCAATGGTTTCAGCACACTCAGAAGCTGCCTGGATTTTAAGTTGTGTTTCAAGAATGGGTTGGCTTAATAGGATGACACAATTTAAAGAAAAGGCTGGAAAAGATAAAGAAAAAGCTAGCATTGGTCTTTATTCGTACCCGGTCTTGATGGCTGCAGACATTTTACTTTATGATGCAACTCATGTTCCAGTTGGAAATGATCAAAAACAACATCTAGAACTTTGTAGAGACATTGCTCAAAAGTTTAATAATGATTTTGATGCAACAGATTTTTTGAAAGTACCAGAGCCATTAATTCAAAAACAATTTTCTAGAATAATGAGCCTTAAAGATGGAATAAAAAAAATGAGCAAGTCAGATCCATCAGATCTGAGTAGAATTAACCTTACAGATGATAAAGATCAGATAATAAATAAAATAAAAAAAGCCAAAACAGATCCATTACCTTTGCCAGGAGCAATTAATCATCTAACAGAAAGACCAGAAGCAGAAAATTTATTGGGGATTTATTCAAGTTTAAAAAACCAGAATTTAGAAAAATCTATAACTGAATTCAATGGAAAAAACTTTTCTGAATTTAAAGAAAAATTATCAGAAGTTCTAATTGAAAGAATTGAGCCAATCTCAAAAGAAATTAAAAAATTATTAGAGGATCAAAAATTCTTAGATTTAGTTTTATTAGAAGGATCTGATAAAGCCGACAAAATTGCCTCAAAAAAGATGAAAGAAATGAAAGAATTAGTAGGTTTTTAATGAAATATATTTATTAATTGGTTTAAATTTAGACATTTACCTTTATATATAAATACATGTTTATTCAAACCGAAATAACACCGAACCCCAATTCACTTAAATTTTTACCTGGAAAGACGGTTTCCAATAATGGTTCATTTGAAGTAACAAGAAAAGAAGAAACCGACAATGAATTGGTAAGGAATGTTTTATCAATTAATGGAGTAACAGGCGTATTTTTAGGAAAAGATTTTATATCTATAAATAAAAGTGAAGAAGTAAATTGGGAAGATATTAAACATATAGCTATTTCACTGATTAATGATTTTTATTCAACAGGAAAAGAGTTTGTAATTGCCAATGAGTTGCTTGGAGAAAAAAAAGAAGAATACACTGAAATTGAAAAAAAAATCATAAGCATTTTAGAATCAAAGATTAGGCCAGCTGTTGCAAAAGATGGAGGTGATATAAAATTTAAAGAATTTAAAGATGGAATTGTTAAAGTAGAGCTACAAGGAAGCTGTTCTGGCTGCCCTAGTTCAACAATGACTTTAAAACAAGGCGTGCAAAATCTTTTGTGTCATTATTTACCTGAAGTGAAAGAAGTAGTTGCAATATAGGTATGCAAAAAAAAAAGAAAATCAAAATACAAGAAAGTGGACTAGATAATCTTTCAAGAACTTTTTTATCAAGCTTAATTATTATATCAATTTTTTTTATAGCTCCACTAGCTATTAATCTTACAAAAGAAAAAATGATATTTTCTAAAGACTATGAAAATAATTCAAAAAATAATTTAAAAAAATTACTAGATAATGAAACAGCAAAACTAGATGAAAAATTAAATAAAAGGTTTTTATATGAGGATGTTTTAACATTTGATGAGCAACCATCAGACGCCATACTATTAAGTGCTGCAACAATTGAGGAACTTTTTAAATCAACAAATTATAATTTAAAAGATGTTAGAAAAAATAAACTAGTAAAGCCTATAAGTTTAGATCTATTGCCAAAAGAAATTGTAAAAATAGAAAATGCTAAAAAAAGAAAAGACCTTTTTATTCAGATAATTTTACCTTTAGTCATTGATGAAAATAATAGTATTAAATTAGATAGAATGAAGCTCTTTAGTATTTTAAATAAAAGTAAAAATACTAAGGCAGAACAAGAGTGGCTGAATGTAAAATTCAAACAATATGGAGTAGTAAATAAAGATTTATCTACATTAAAAGTTAGAATGGATGAAGTGCCTGTTTCAATAGCTATTGCACAGGCAGCAAAAGAAACTGGCTGGGGAACATCAAGATTTGCTCAAGAAGGAAATGCATTATTTGGCCAATGGACGTGGAGTGGAGAGGGAATAAAACCAGCTGACGCAGAAGATGATACTACTCATAAAGTTATGAGATTTAAAGTTTTACAAGCATCTGTAAAAGCCTATCAAAGAAATTTGAATACTCACTCTTCTTATAAAGATTTTAGAAGTGCAAGAGCTGAATTGAGAGATGAAGAAAAAAAATTAGACAGCATGATTCTTACTGAATATCTAGATAAATATGCAGAGACAGGAAAAGAGTATGTTAAAATTTTACAACAAATTATTAGACAAAATGATTTAACAGATTTTGATGATGCTAAGTTATTACCATCAAGTATAGATTTAGAAAGTTTAATTTAATTTTGGTTCACTGAAAATTGAACACCAAACCATCTCCATATTCCATCATCATTAAGTGAACAATTAACCCTACCCCTTCTGAACGTAAATTTTTCTCTAAAGTCTAATTTCAGTATATTTTTATCAAAAGTAATATTTGACTTATTCCATCCATTACCCTCGTCAGAAAAACAATTAATATTTTCTATATTTTTTTGATTTTCAAAAAATTCGACAGATAGTTTTGGTGGATTATTATCAGTAATATATTTATCTTCAGGATTTAAAGATTTGTACTGAAGCGGACTAAGATTAATTAAAAATTTAAATCTTTCTAAGTCACCATATTTTTCATTAATTGGAAACCTAGGTAATTCATGAAAATCTTTATTAATATCTATAACACCAGAATGCTGACCAAAAGCAAAATCAAAATTTTTAGAAATAAAATCTTTAATAGTTTTACTATATTCACCAAATGGGTATGAAAAAAAAATAGGGTTATAGCCTAAATGCTGATTAAAAATTTTAATTGAAGTATTAATATCAGATAAAAAATTTTCTGTTTCTAGATCAACCAGGTAATCATGAGAGTGTGAATGATTACCAATGTAAGCGAATGGTTCTTTTTCTATTTCTTGTATTTGTTTCCAATTCATATAGCCAGTTTTACCTACAGCTTCAGTTGAAACAAATAAAATAAAAGGAATTTTCTCTCTCTTTAAATATGGCCATGCAATTTTATAAAAAGACAAGAATGCATCATCTATAGTAATAAGTATTTCTTTTTTATCTTTTGTAGTATTAAATTTTTTTTGTAAATGTTGTGGGTCATAAAATTTGTAATTTAAGGTATTTATTATAGACATTTGTTCTTTGAAAATATCCATTTTTATATTTGTTGAAGGATACTTATTTTCATCAAATCGGTGATAGATTAAAGAAAGAATGCCGCTATCTTCAGAATAATATTTGATATTATTTTCTTCTGCTTTAGAATTGAAGGCAAATAACATTATTACAATGAAAAATTTAATAGTAGATGCCACAAGAGATAAAATTTTTTTAACACTCATAGTTAGTGAAAATATTTATACTTGTAGTCATGAAAATAGTAAAATTAATTTTGAAAAATTAATGATCTTAATTAACGATTTTTTAAAGGTAAATTCTTCCTCATTAGAACAAATTGATGTTATTTATGTTAACAGAGGACCAGGTAGTTTTGCAGGAATTAGAAATTCGTTAGCGACGATTAAAGCCTTATTTCTAACTAAAAAAATCAATTATTATTGTTTTAGTTTTGAAGATTTTAAGGGATTTGAAGAAATTAAGTATGAAGATGTCCCTAGTTTATGTGAAAAATTTAAAATTAAAAAGAATTTGATTAATCCTATTTATTTAAGTTAAAATTAAAAATGTCAGAAAATATTGAACAAAAATGTTTAGCCAAAGGGGTTAAACTTACAGATCAAAGAAAAATTATTGCAAAAGTAATGTCAGAATCGAATGATCATCCAGATGTAGATGAACTTTATAATAGAGTTTCAAAGATTGATCCAAAAATAAGTATTGCTACGGTGTATAGAACAGTAAAACTTTTTGAAGAATCTGGAATTTTAGCAAAACATGATTTTAAAGGGGGTAAGGCTAGATATGAAGAATTAAATGAAGGACATCATGATCATTTAATTGATGTTAAATCTGGGGAAATTATAGAATTTGTTGATGAAGAGATAGAAAAGTTGCAAGAGAAAATTGCAGATAAGTATGGATATCGATTAGTTGATCATAAATTAGAATTATATGGGGTTAAAAAAAAACCTTAACATAATGTTAAAAAAAATTTTTATCAAAACTTTCGGTTGTCAAATGAATGAATACGACTCAAAACGTATATTTGATACAGTTAAAAAGATAGGTTTTGAAAAAACTGATGAATATGAGGATGCAAATTGTTATCTTTTAAACACCTGTCATATTCGTGATAAAGCAAAAGAAAAGGTTTACCATGAAATAGGAAGAGTTAAAAAAATTTTTAGAGATAAAAAAAAACCAATTGTAATTGTTGCTGGTTGTGTTGCTCAAGCCGAAAATCAAGAAATGTTAAAAAGAGAACCTTATATTGACATTGTAATCGGCCCACAATCCTATCATAAGATAAATGAAGCAATATTAAGTCATTCAAAAAATAAAAAAAAAGAGGAAGAAACAGAGTTTGATACAATTTCTAAATTTAATTATTTAAGTAAAATTAAAAATAAAGACAGTAAAGTTTCCTCATTTTTAACAATTCAAGAGGGTTGTGATAAATTCTGTCATTTTTGTGTAGTGCCTTATACACGTGGACCAGAATATTCCAGACCTTTTGATCAAATCATAAATGAAGCAAAAGAATTAATTCAAAGTGGTGCAAAAGAAATCATTTTATTAGGGCAAAATGTGAATGCATATAGCTATAAAGATAAAAATAAAGAATTTAGATTATCTGATTTGTTATTAGAGCTAGAAAGTCTTAATGAGCTTGAGAGAATTAGGTACACAACGTCTCACCCCAAAGACATGACTGACGATTTGATAGATGTTTATAAAAAATCAACCAAACTAATGCCTCTAGTTCATCTACCAGTACAGAGTGGATCAAACAAAATTTTAAAACAAATGAATAGAAAACACACTATTGAAGAATATTTAATAATTTATGAAAAATTAAAAAAGATTAATCCCAATATAGAGTTCTCAAGTGATTTTATTATTGGATACCCAGAAGAAAATGATGATGACTTTAAATATACGATGAAGTTAATTGAAAAAGTAGGGTTTATTAATTCATATTCTTTTATTTTTAGTCCAAGACCAGGCACTGTAGCTGCTGATTTAGAATTAGTAGATAAAAAAAAATCTAAGGAAAGATTAGAAATAATCCAAAAAAAATTGTTCGAAAATCAGATAAATAAAAATAAATCTCTAGAAGGTAAGACTCTTAATGTTTTGGTTGAAAATAAAATGAAAGATGGAATTAAATTATTTGGTAGAACTGAGTTTATGACATCAGTAATTTTTGATGGCAACACAGACTGCATAGGGAAAGTTATGCAAATAGAAATAACAAATAGTAATCAAAACAGCTTGTTTGGCATATTAAATGAAAACTACAAGAAGAAGGTAGCCTAAAAATTGAATAAAGTAGCATCAAAAAAAATTAGTTCTATTTTAAAATTTGTCTATTCTGATAACAATTCTTTGAGCGTTATATTTCAAGACAATGATTTATTAATGGGCGTTGTTGGTGAATTTAATGAAAATTTAAAAGAACTAGAAAAAATTACTGATACTCATCTTTATTCTAGGGGTAATTCTATTTTGATAAAATCTACACCAAAAAAAAATGAAATTACAAAAAATGCTATTCAATTTTTAGCCAACCAGTTTTTAAATAATGGAAGTATAGAAAAAAAAGATATACTTTCTTCAGTAGATGAATTTATGATTAAAGAAAAAGTAGAAAATCAAAATGTTTCAGACATAATTAAAACTCCTAAAAAATCAGTTATTCCAAGATCTGAAAGACAAAAAGAATATGTCAGAGCCTTAAGACAAAGTGATATTGTTATATCGGCAGGTCCTGCAGGAACAGGTAAAACATTTTTGGCTGTTGCAGTTGGACTGACATTGTTACTTGATAAAAAGATTGAAAGAATTATTTTATCAAGACCTGCAGTTGAAGCTGGTGAAAGATTAGGTTTTTTACCTGGAGACATGAAGGAAAAGGTAGACCCCTATCTAAGACCTTTATATGACTCTTTATATGATCTTTTTGACTTTGATAAAATTCAAAGAATGATTGAAGTTGGTGATATTGAAATAGCACCACTAGCATTTATGAGGGGCAGGACTTTAAAAAATGCTTTTGCAATTTTAGATGAAGCACAAAATGCAACAGATACACAGATTAAAATGTTTCTAACGCGTATCGGAGAGAATTCAAAGATTGTTATAAATGGTGATCCATCCCAAATCGATTTGCCCCACAAGAACATGTCTGGATTGAATAGATCTAAAAAATTATTAGGCCATTTAGATGAAGTCTCTGTGATAGATTTTGATCACTCCGATGTAGTTAGGCACCCCCTAGTCTCTAAGATTGTAAAGGCATACTCAGATCAAGAAAATGATTAAAATTGATGTGGTTTCAGAGTGCACTCTCTGGAGCAAAAAAATCAGGAAAAATAATATTTTTTTTAATTCCATTATAAAATTTTTTCCAAAAAAATATAAATTTATAGGTAACAAAATAAATCTAACAATTTTACTTTCAAATAATAAGAATATTAAAAAGCTAAATAAAGATTTTAGAAATAAAAATAAACCTACAGATGTATTGTCATTTCCATTCGAGAAAAAATTTAACCCAAAAAAATCAAATTATCTTGGTGATATAGTAATTAGCTATGAGTTTATGAATAAACCAAAAAATCAAAGGATTTTAGAGTTTAAGCAAAAAGTTGTTAAAATTTTTATTCATGGGTTTCTTCATTTATTAGGACACGACCATATAAAACTAAAAGACTTTAAAAAAATGAACAAAGAAGAAGATAAAATTTATAAATTTATTAAAACAAAAGTAGCTTAACTTGCTTAAAAAAAAATTTTTAAACATATTATATGTATTTTTTTTAGGTGCTATTAGCTCTTACAGCTTGCCACCTTATAATTATTTTATAATTAATTTTTTTACTTTTTCATTATTCTTTATTTTTCTTTTTACAGAAAAAAAAACTAACCCAAATAATAAATCTTTCTTTAAATATGGATGGTTTTTTGGTTTTGGTTATTTTTTATGTAGTTTATATTGGATTGCAATTTCATTAACTTTTGATGAAAGTTTCAAATTTTTAATACCAATAGCTATTGTTTTATTTCCTGCTTTTCTGGCAATATTTTATGGATTAATAACTTATTTGTTTTCGGTTTTTTATTCTAAAAATGTTGTTAGTACATTTTTTATTTTTTCAATCTTATATGGATCTATTGAATTTATTAGAGGGTCGATTCTTAGTGGTTTTCCATGGAATTTAATTGCTTTTAGTTTTTCAGAAAGTATTTATTTTATTCAAATACTTTCAGTAATTGGGACCTATTCTTTTAATTTAATCTGCATATCTCTGTTTACTGTGCCAGCTATATTTATCTTAAGAAAAACTAGAAAAGAAATTATTGTCTGTTTTTTCTTTATAATAATTTCTGTAGGCTTTTTATTTTTTGGGAATTTAAAATTTAATCAATTTAATACCATGACTGATATTAAAAATAATTTTACAATAAGAGCTGTATCACCCAATATTAGTTTAGATCGATTTTACTCAAGACAGGACGAATTAAAGATTATCCAAGAGCTAATTACCTTGAGTAGCCCAGAAAAAAAAGAACCAACGATTTTTTTGTGGCCTGAAGGAATTATTCCAGACAGTTATTTAAGAGATATGGATATCTATAAGGAATTGTTTTCAAATAGTTTTGGGAATGATGATTTAATTATCATGGGTCTAAATAGCGTAAAGACTATAAATAGTGAAAATTTATTTTTTAATTCAATGGCAGTTTTTAATAATAAATTGGATTTAATTCATAGTTACAATAAGGTTAATTTAGTTCCATTTGGAGAGTTCACCCCATTTGAAACAGTCCTTGGTTTAATAGGAGTTAAAACAGTAACCAATGATTACCAATCCTTTTCAAAAGGTGAGAGCCTAAAAGCACTTTCAATAAAAAATGACAAGATAGAACTAAAAATACTTCCCTTAATTTGTTACGAAATTATTTATTCAAATAGATTATTTAAAGACAAAAACTTTGATTATATAATTAATATTTCAGAAGATGGGTGGTTTGGAAATTCTATAGGCCCGAAACAACATTTTGCACACAGTATCTTTAGATCAATTGAAAGTGGAAAATATGTAATTAGATCAGCAAATAATGGATTATCTGCCATTATTAACCCAATTGGTATTATAGAAAAAAAAGTTGAGATTGGCACTACTGGTCATGTTGATTTTAAAGAGAGTAAAATTCTTAAATCTACGCTCTATATGAATTATGGGGATAAGATATTTTTTATACTTATTTTACTATATATTTTTTTAATTTTTTCATTTAAGAAAATTATATATGAGTAATTTAAAAAATTTTTTATTTACAAGCGAGTCTGTTTCTGAAGGACATCCAGACAAAGTGTCAGATCGTATTTCTGATATGGTTGTGGATAGCTATCTTTCAGGTGATCCTTTTTCAAGAGTAGCATGTGAAACTTTAACCACTACAAATAAAGTTGTTTTAGCTGGAGAAGTAAGAGGACCGAGCATCAAAGAAGAAGATCTTATTCAAAAAGTAAGAGAATGCATCAAGGATATAGGTTATGATCAAGATGGTTTTACTTGGAGAGAAGCTACAAAAATAGAAAGCCACCTTCACGCACAATCTGCAGATATAGCAATGGGTGTGGACTCATCAAGTAATAAAGATGAAGGAGCGGGTGACCAAGGAATAATGTTTGGTTATGCTTGTAATGAAACTGAAGAATTAATGCCTGCACCAATTCATTATTCTCATAAGATTTTGAGATTAATGGCAGAAGATAGAAAATCTGGAAAATTAAAAAATATTGAGCCAGATTCAAAAAGTCAAGTTACGTTTGAATATGTTGATGGAAAACCAACCAAAGTAAAATCAGTTGTTATATCTTCACAACATTCAGCAGATGTAGATCAGGCTAAAGTTAGAGAATTATTAAAACCTTATTTATTAAAATCAATTCCAGAAAAGTTTTTGAAAGATTTTAATGAAGATGAATTATATATAAACCCAACTGGAAATTTTGTGATTGGTGGTCCGGATGGGGATTGTGGCTTAACAGGTAGAAAAATTATTGTAGATACTTATGGTGGAGCAGCACCTCATGGTGGAGGAGCTTTCTCTGGTAAAGATCCAACTAAAGTGGATAGATCAGCTGCTTATGCAGCAAGATATATTGCTAAAAATATTGTTGCATCTAACGTTGCTGAAAAATGCTTAATTCAACTAGCATACGCAATTGGAGTTTCGAAACCTTTATCAATTTATGTAGATTTGTTTGATAATGATTTAGAAAAAAATAAATTTGTAACAGAAAAGATTTCAGAAAATTTTGATTTAAGCCCAAGAGGCATAAGAGAAATGTTAGGCTTAAATAAACCTATTTATGAAAAAACAGCAGCTTATGGTCACTTTGGAAGGGTTTCTGAAGCTAACGGCTCATTTTCATGGGAAAAAACAGATAAAAAAGATGTTTTTTCTAAATAGTTGCTATTGAATTAAAAAAAAATCTTTATATATTGCCCTTACATTATTGAAATTACAGAATGGGCTTTAGCCCATTTTTTTTTGGAGCTTATAAACTTATGTTAAATAGAAGATCAGATAAATTAGAATTATTAAGAATTGCTGAAGCAGTTGCTTTAGAAAAGTCTATAGATAAAGAATTAATTATTGATTCCATGGAAACTGGAATTGCAAAAGCTGCCAAATCTAAATTTGGACAGGACAATGAAATTAAAGTCTTAATAGACAGAGAAAGTGGTGATATTGGAATTTTCAGAAAATTAATTGTTGTAGAAAAACCAGAAAATACAAATACAGAAATTAATCTTCAAGATGCAATTATTTTAAATGAAATAAACAAAGATAAAAAGATTGGTGATGAAATTTTACAACCGCTTCCCTCTTTTGATTTTGGAAGAATAGCTGCACAAACAGCAAAACAGGTTATTAGTTTTAATGTAAGAGAAGCAGAGCGTGAAAGACAATACAATGATTTCATAGACAAAAAAGATTCAATTCTAAGTGGAATTGTTAAACGTCTAGAGTTTGGAAATGTGATAGTTGATTTAGGCAGAACTGAAGCGATTATTCAAAAAAATGAAATGATCCCTAGAGAAAATATTAAAGCTGGAGATAGAATTAAAGCTTATTGTTATGACGTAAAAAGAGAAGCTAGAGGACAACAAATATTTTTATCAAGAGCACATCCAAAATTTATGGAAAAATTATTTGTTCAAGAGGTTCCTGAAATCTACGATGGTTTAATTGAAATAAAATCATCAGCAAGAGATCCAGGAAGTAGAGCAAAAATTTGTGTTAAAGCAGTCGACACTTCATTAGATCCGGTAGGAGCTTGCGTTGGAATGAGAGGGTCAAGAGTTCAAGCAGTAGTTAACGAATTACAAGGTGAAAAAATTGATATTGTTAATTGGTCTGAAGATCCAGCAATAGTAGTTTCAAACGCATTATCACCAGCTGAAGTTCAAAGAGTAAACGTTGATAGTGTTGCAAAAAAATTAGATGTAATTTTAACTGAAGAAAATTTAAGTAAAGCAATTGGTCGTAGAGGTCAAAATGTTAGATTGGCTACTAAATTATTAAATTACGAAATCAATATAATGACTGATGCAGAAGATTCAGAAAGAAGACAATCTGAGTTTAAAGAAAAAACTGAAAACTTTGTTAAAAATTTAGAGTTGGATGAAACATTGGGACAATTACTTGTTGCTGAAGGTTTTTCTTCGATTTCAGACATTAAAGATAGCTCACCAGAAAATTTAATGAAAATTGAAGGTATAGAGGAAGACACTGCTAAGGCTTTGATTGAAAGAGCAAAAGAGTTTTACCAAAAAGATCAAGAAGACATCACTAAGAGAATTAAAGACTTGGGACTTCAAGATGATCTTATAAATCACAAAGGACTAACTCCAGGAATGTTAGTTACTTTAGGAGAAAAAAAGATTTTGAAATTAGAAGATTTTGCAGACCTTGCCTTCTGATGAATTAACAGGTGGTTATGATGTTGTGAAAGGTGAAAGAATTAAGATTCAAGGATATCTTGAAGATTTTGCATTATCAAAAACAGAAGCGGATGAATTAATTATGTCTGCAAGAAACATAATTTACAAAGATTGAGTAATGAAATATGGAAAACAAAAAAACAAAATTAACACTTTCTGGCATAGCCAAGAAATCGATAGAAAATATAGAGTTAGCAAAAACTCAAAGTAAAAATTCTGTTGTAATTGAAAAAAAACCTAGCAAATTCGCACCTAGAGGTAACCTTACTAGACCTGCTAGTGTTAGGTCAAAACCAGCAGTAACCACTGCGAGTAGCTTTCCCCCTAGAACTACATCGGCACCTAAACCATCTTCACCAATAACTAATGACTATGAAAAACGTAAGTTAGCTGAGCAAAGAGCAACCAGAAGACTCAAAGGTGAAACAGGCAAACCTGACACTAAAAAAAGAGAATTAAAATTAACTGTTTCAAGAGCATTAAGTGATGAGATCGAAGCAAGAACAAGAAGTATGGCTTCGCTTAAAAGAGCAAAATTAAAAGAAAATAGAGAACTTACTAAAGAAGAGATTCAAGAAAGCTTAAAGCCTGTAAAAAGAGATGTAAATATTCCTGAAGCAATAACAGTGAGAGAACTGTCTAACAGAATGGCTGAGCAATCAAGCAATGTAATCAAACATTTATTTGGAATGGGAGTTACAGTTACTATCAATCAAACATTAGCAGCAGATACTGCTGAATACTTAGTAAAAGAATTTGGTCACAATCCGATTAGAGAAACAAAAGCAGAAGAAATTATTCAAAAAATAAAAGAGTCTAGATCTGAAAATTTAAAGAATAGACCGCCTATCGTAACTGTGATGGGTCATGTGGATCATGGAAAGACTTCAGTATTAGATGTTTTAAGAAGTGCGAATGTTGTCTCTGGTGAATTTGGTGGAATAACACAACACATTGGTGCTTACCAAATACAACACGAGTCTAATAAATTAACTTTCATTGATACACCAGGTCATGCTGCATTTACAGAAATGAGAGCTAGAGGATCAAAATTAACTGATGTTGTAGTATTAGTGGTTGCTGCAGATGATGGAGTTAAACCTCAAACAATTGAATCTATAAAACACGCTAAAGCAGCTAACGTTCCAATAGTTGTAGCAATTAACAAGTGTGATTTACCAGAAGCAGACCCACAAAAAATAAAGAACCAGCTTTTAGAATATGAACTTATAGCAGAAGATTTATCTGGAGATACTTTGATGGTTGAAATTTCTGCAAAAAATAAAAAAAATTTAGATAAGTTAGTTGAATCGATTGTTCTACAAGCAGAAATCTTAGATCTAAAAACTGACTTTGAATCTAAAGCAACTGGAATTGTTTTAGAATCTAAAATTGATATTGGTAGAGGAGCGGTTGCAACAGTTGTGGTTACATCTGGAACAATTAAAAAAGGTGATTTCTTTGTTAGTGGATTAAAATGGGGAAAAGTAAGAGCCTTAATTAATGATAAAGGAGAAAGTGTTAATGAAGCACCACCATCAATGCCAGTTGAAATTCTTGGAATTAATGGAGCAGCTAAATCAGGAGATGATTTTATTGTCTTAGATTCAGAAAAAGAAGCCAAAACATTAAGTGAGACTAGAGCAGATGAAACTAAAACTGGTGGAAGCCCTTTAACTTTTGCAACCCAAGATTCAGCTTTTGCTGATAAGTCAGCTGCAGAATTAAATATTATCGTAAAATCAGACGTTCATGGATCTGCAGAGGCAATTAAAAGTGCGATTAATCAAATTACTCATGATGAAGTAAAACCTAAAATAATTTTATCTGATATCGGAATGGTAACAGAGACTGATGTAACTTTAGCAAAAGCATCTAACGCTACATTAATTGCATTTAATGTTAAGCCAAGTAAGGAAGCAAAAAAATTAGCAGAGAATGAAAAAATTATAATATCTTCTTATAATATTATTTATGAAGTTTTAGATTATATCAAATTAAGAATGTCAGGACTTCTTGCACCTGATGTCCAAGAAAAAATTGTTGGTACAGCTCAAATTCTAGAAATTTTCAAAGTTTCAGGTACAGGAAAAGTTGCGGGTTCAAAAGTTACTGAAGGTGAAATAGCTAGTGGAGCGAGTGCTAGAGTAGTAAGAGATGGGGCAATTATTTATACGGGTAAAATAAGTACTATTTTCAGAGAAAAAGATCAGGCAAAACAGGTTAGTAATGGTCAAGAATGCGGAATAACACTTAAAGACTTTATCGATTTCCAGAAAAACGATACAATAGAGGTGTATAGTACGACTACGACGGAAAGAACGATATAATGGTTGATAAAACAGGAAAACCCGTATCACAAAGACAATTACGCGTTGGAGAGATGATTAGGCAATCTTTAGGTATGATTTTTGCTAGAAATGAAGCTAAGGTGCCGAATTTAGAAACTAACACAGTTACGGTTACAGAAGTAAAAATGAGTCAAGATCTTAAAATTGCAAAAGCGTATGTATTGCCTCTAGGGGGAAAAGACACAGAAAAAGTTATTAAAAAATTAAGAGAATACTCCTTTTTGATTAGAAAAGTTTTATCTAAAAAAGTATTTATGAAATACGTACCAAAGATACTTTTTGCTAAAGATGACTCTTTTGAATATGCAGAAAAAATAGAAAACTTAATAAAACAAACAAACAAATAGGAAAATAAATAGTATGACGAATAAAGCAGAAGAACTAAAAATGCACGAGAAGGACACTGGTTCTTCAGAAGTACAAATTGCATTATTAACAGGTAAAATTGAAACTCTTTCAGCGCACATTAAGCAATTCAAAAAAGATAAACACTCTTCGGTTGGATTGTTAAGAGCAGTAAATAGAAGAAAAAAATTGTTAGAATATTTAAAGAAAAATAAATTTGATTCTTACAAAAATGTATTAACACAATTAAATTTAAGAAAATAGATAGAAGGAAACAGAAAATAGATGTTCAAAGTATATAAGAAGGAAATTGAAGTAGCAGGTAAGAAGATAAGTTTAGAAACAGGTAAAGTAGCAAGACAAGCAGATGGAGCAATCATTGCTTCATGTGGTGAAACAGTTATTTTAGCAACAGTAGTAGGAGCAAAAAAAGTAAATCCAGATATGGATTATTTTCCTCTATCCGTAAATTACCAAGAAAAATATTATGCAGGTGGTAAAATTCCAGGTGGATATTTTAAAAGAGAAGCAAGACCAACTGAAAGTGAACAATTAATCTCAAGATTAATTGATAGACCAATCAGACCTTTGTTTCCAAGTGAATTTAAAAATGAAGTTCAGTTGTTACCAACAGTAATTTCATATGACAAAGACAATCAACCAGATATTTTAGCAATTACAGCTTCTTCAGCAGCGCTAGCTATTTCAGGAATGCCATTTATGGGTCCTGTGGGTGCTTCAAGAGTTGGTTTAGTTGATGGTAAATATATATTAAACCCATCAAAAGCTGAGCTAGAAAACTCTACTTTAGATTTAGTTGTAGCAGGTACTAAAGATGCTGTGCTTATGGTTGAGTCTGAGACTAAAGGTTTAACAGAAGAAGTAATGTTAGATGCAGTTAAGTTTGGTCACGAAGGTTTTGTTCCAGTAATCGAAATGATTGAGGAACTTGCAAAAGAATGCAGAAAGCCAGATTGGACTGTTGAGAAAAAAGATTTATCGGAAATTAAGAAAAAACTTGAAGAAAACTTTACAGCAGATTTAACTAAAGCTTTTGCAACAATAGACAAACAAGATAGATCAAATCAAATTTCAGAAATTTCTGATAAAGCAAAACAGCTTTTTGCAGAAGATGAAAATTACTCTGATTTTAATGTTAATGATGAATTAAAAAATCTTGAAAAGAAGATTGTTAGAACTGATATTCTTAAAAACAAAAAAAGAATAGATGGTAGAGGTTTAGCTGATGTAAGAGCTATTGAGTGTGAAGTTGGTGTTTTACCAAGAACTCACGGATCAGCTTTATTTACTAGAGGAGAAACCCAAGCGATTGTTGTTACTACTTTAGGTACATCTGATGACGAACAAAGATTGGAAAGTTTAGATGGACAACATAGAGAAAGATTTATGCTTCATTATAACTTTCCTCCTTTCTCAGTTGGTGAAACTGGAAGAATTGGAACTGGAAGACGTGAAGTTGGCCATGGAAAATTAGCATGGAGAGCAATTAATTCTTCACTACCTTCAAAAGAAGAATTTCCATATACTTTCAGAATAGTGTCTGAGATTACAGAGTCTAATGGTTCTTCTTCAATGGCGAGTGTTTGTGGTGCATCTCTTGCGCTTATGGATGCTGGAGTGCCAATTAAAGAGCCAGTTGCAGGTATTGCAATGGGATTAATTAAAGAAGGCGATGACTTTAGTGTCTTGTCAGATATTTTAGGTGATGAAGATCATCTTGGAGACATGGACTTTAAAGTTGCTGGAACTAAAGATGGAATTACTTCACTTCAAATGGATATCAAAATTACAGGTATCACATTTGAAATCATGGAGCAGGCTTTAAAACAAGCTAAAGAAGGAAGAGTTCATATCTTAGGTGAAATGAATAAAGTCTTAAGTGAATCAAGAGCTGATGTTGGTGAGCACACTCCAAAAATGGAACAAATTACTGTTGATAAAAAAGATATCGCAGCTGTGATTGGAAAAGGTGGAGCAACAATTAGAGAGATTGTTGAAAAGTCGGGTGCAAAAGTTGATGTGAATGATGAAGGTGTGGTAACAGTTTCTGCTCCAGACGAAGAGTCTAGAAACATTGCTATGCAGATTATTAAAGACATAACTGCAAAAGCTGAACTTAATAAAATTTATTCAGGTAAAGTAATGAAAATTATGGAGTTTGGAGCATTTGTAAACTTCTTAGGTAAACAAGATGGTCTTGTTCACATTTCAGAACTTGCTGCTAAAAGAGTTGAAAAAGTTACTGATGTTGTCAAAGAAGGCGATGAAGTAAAAGTTAAAGTGATTGGTTTTGATAGAGGTAAAGTTAAACTTTCTATGAAACAAGCTGCTGAATAATTTTTAAATTAAAATTCTAAACCCCTGGAATGAAAGTTCTGGGGGTTTTTTTTATGGGGCACTTATTTGAAAGCTCTATGCACTCTCTTGTTTTGTTGGGAAATATTCTACTTCTGAAAAACTATCTGTTGGAAAAATCCAATAAAATTCTAACGTTTCTTTACCATCATTTTTTAAGGAGTGCTCTGCATTTCCAGCTATATAAACTACATCACCTTTTTTAATTGTCTCATGTTCACCAGATTTATTTAATATTCCTGTACCATTGGTAACCACATATATTTCTGCAGACGAGTGATAATGAAGTGTTAGATTGCCACCAGGTGCTATTTGAGCGAAACCTACTGATAAACTAGAACTACCATCAAAATCTGCATCAATTAAAAATTTCCATTTAACCCCAGGATATTTTTCAGTTGATGACCATTCTTGATCAGAAACTGAGGCAAGGTTTTTTACAAAAATCATTCAAAATCTTAACTTATGTTTTATTTTTTTTAAATATAAATCATTAAGTCTAAAAAATTGTTCCTAATATTTTTAATTAAATTTAACTATATTTTAGGTAATATTCTTAGGATCGGGCATCCCAACCTTGTTATATCCAGCATCTACATAGTGAATTTCACCAGTAACACCAGCTGCAAGGTCGCTTAGTAGATATAATGCTGAGTTTCCAACATCATGAATATCTACATTTCTTTTTAGGAAAGAATGGTCTTCATTCCATTTGTATAAGAATTTCGCATCTCCAATAGCAGAAGCTGCTAAAGTTTTAATAGGTCCAGCGCTTATTGCATTTACTCTCATGCCTTTAGTACCTAGATCTCTTGCAAGATACTTAACACTTGCTTCAAGAGCAGATTTACAAACACCCATCACGTTATAATTTGGAATAGCTTTAGTAGATTCATAAGTTAAAGTTAACAGGCTTCCACCCTCTTTCATTAATTTAGATGCTTCTTTTGCAACTTCTGTAAATGAAAAACACGAGATTAACATACTTCTTAAAAAATTTTCTCTAGTTGTATTTAGATATTCACCTGACAATTCTGATTTATCTGAAAAAGCAACTGCGTGAACTACAAAATCAATTTGTCCCCATTCAGATTTGATATCTTCAAAAAGTTTTATTACCTCTTCTTTATTCTCAACATCACAACTAAATGTAGCTTTTGAATTTAATTTTTCTGCTAAAGGGATTACTCTTTTCTTTAAGGCATCACCAAGATAAGTGAATGCAAGTTCTGCTCCAGCCTCTGCAAGTTTTTGTGAAATACCCCAAGCGATAGATCTTTCATTGGCAACTCCCATGATCAATCCTCTTTTACCTTTCATTAAACTCATTTAAACCTTTTCAAAAATTAAAGTTGCATTTGTTCCACCAAAACCAAAGCTGTTAGACATTACAGAGTTTAATTTAACACCTATTTCAGTTTTAGTTATGATTGGAAATTTTTTAGCTTCATCATCCATATCAGTAATATTAGCTGAAGCTGTGATGAAACTATTCTTCATCATGATTAAACTATAAATTGCTTCATGAACCGAAGCAGCACCCAGCGGGTGACCTGAAAGAGATTTAGTAGAACTAATTTTTGGTACCTCAGCACCAAATGCTTCCCCAACACCTCTAAGCTCTGTTATATCTCCAACTGGAGTAGATGTTCCATGAGTGTTTAAGTAGTCCATTTTGTTTTTAGCTGTCGCTAAAGCCATCTTCATGCATCTAACAGCACCTTCACCTGATGGGGCTACCATATCATACCCGTCAGAAGTCGCGCCATAGCCTGTTAATTCAGCATATATGTTTGCGCCTCTAGCTTTTGCATGTTCGTACTCTTCAAGCACTAAAACTCCACCACCACCTGCTATTACAAAGCCATCTCTAGTTTTATCGTAAGCTCTAGAAGCAGTTCCAGGTGCATCATTGTATTTAGAGGATAAAGCAGTCATCGCATCAAACATTGCAGTCATAGCCCAGTGTAATTCTTCACTACCGCCTGCAAATACAACATCTTGTTTACCCATTTGAATTAATTCACTTGCATGACCGATGCAGTGTCCGCTAGTTGCACATGCGGAACTCATCGTATAATTAACTCCTTTGATTTTAAAAGGTACAGCAAGAGTTGCTGAAGATGTACTAGCCATAGTTCTTGGAACAATAAATGGTCCCATTAATTTTGGTGTCTTAGCTCTAGTCTTATCAACAGACAAAACTACATTTTCAATTGAAGGACCACCAGAACCCATAACTATTCCAGTTTTAAAATTACTTACATCTTTATCTTCTAATCCTGAATCCTTAATAGCTTCTTTCATTGCTATATAATTATAAGCTGATCCTGATCCCATAAACCTTATTGTTTTTCTATCTATGTGATCTTCAAGTTTTATGTTTGGTTTACCATGGATATGACTTCTTAAATTGTGTTCTTTGTATTCTTCACAAAAAGATATTCCAGATTTCGAATTTAAAAGAGACTGATAAACTTCTTCCTGATTATTTCCCAAACAAGAAACAACTCCTAAACCTGTAACTACTACTCTTCTCATTATTTAAATAACCCCACTTTTAAACTTTCTGCTGAATATATTTTTTTATCATCGGCAAACACCAAACCATTTGCAAGACCAACTGTTGTTCCACCTGGTGCCATAACTTTTTTTATATCAATTTCATATCTTACATTTTTAACATTTTGTAAAACTTCACCAGTGAATTTTACTGTACTTACTCCTAAGGCTCTCCCTTTACCTGGATTACCAAGCCAGCCAAGATAAAAACCAACTAGTTGCCACATAGCATCTAAGCCAAGACAACCTGGCATAACAGGGTCTCCTTTAAAGTGACAATCAAAAAACCAAAGGTCTTCTTTGATATCAAGTTCTGCTTTTAAAGAACCTTTGCTAAATCTACCATTATCCTCGTTGATTTCTGTTATTCTATCAAACATGAGCATTGGTGGAAGTGGTAATTTTGCATTACCTGGGCCAAAAAGTTCCCCATTTCCACAGCTTATTAGCTCATCGTATGTGAATGAGTTTTTTTTCATAAATTTCAGTCCCTTAATACTTGATTTATCGTGATTATAATATAGAAATAGTTTAGAACTATTATAAACAGTAATGAACAATATAAGTATATACACTGAAAAATTAAGAGAATCTGGCTTAAGACCAACAAGACAGAGACTAAAAATTTGTGAAGTATTGTTTTCACCTGAAAAAACCTTTCACTTTACAATAAATGATCTAACTAAAATTATTGAGAATAAGCTGAGTGAAAAAATTTCTTTAGCAACAGTTTATAATACAATTCATGCATTTAAAAAAAAAGGATATTTAAAAGAAATTTCTATCAATTCAGACAAAAGTTATTTTGATACTAACGTGACAGAGCACCATCATTTTTTTGACGAAGATACCAATGAGCTCATTGATTGTAGTAACGAAGATATTGATTCTGTAAATATAAAAAAAAATATCACTGGAAAAAAAATAAAATCAGTAGAAGTATTGATTAAAGTTGCGAGTGATAATCAAAATCAAAAATAATTTAATAATATCAATAATTTAACAATTACATTAAAACAATTCTAAACTGTTGACTTACAGTTTAGAATGATTATATATATTTCATAATCATTAAGGAGAAAAACATGTCATTAAAAGGTAGTAAAACAGAAGAAAACTTAAAAGATGCATTTGCTGGTGAGAGCCAAGCAAACAGACGTTATTTATATTTTGCTCAAAAAGCAGATATTGAAGGTTATAACGATGTAGCATCTGTATTTAGATCTACAGCTGAAGGTGAAACAGGTCATGCACATGGACACCTTGAGTATCTTGAAGAAGTTGGAGACCCAGCAACGGGACTACCAATTGGTGAAACTAAAGCGAATTTAGCTTCAGCGGTACAAGGTGAAACACATGAATATACAGACATGTACCCAGGTATGGCAAAAACAGCTAGAGAAGAAGGCTTTTCAGAAATTGCTGATTGGTTTGAAACTTTAGCAAAAGCTGAAAAATCACACGCAGGTAAATTCCAAAAAACATTAGAATCTATTGCGTAAATAAGACTTAATTTATGGTGGGGTTCTTCCCCACCATTAAATCCTAAAATTTTAAATATGAGCAAAGAAGGCAGCATAGATGCACCCATTAGGCACCCAATAAATTTTGAGCATCCTGATTTTTTAGACCCCAAAAAATTAGATGACGAAATGAGAAGAGCATTTGACATCTGCCATGGATGTAGAAGATGTTTTAATTTATGCGACTCGTTTCCAAAATTATTTGACATGATAGATGAGTCAGAAAATGAGGATGTAGAAAGTTTAAAAAGTGAACAGTTTGAACCTGTAGTAGACGCTTGTACTTTATGTGATATGTGTTTTATGACCAAGTGCCCTTATGTTCCACCGCATGATTTTGATTTAGACTTTCCTCATTTAATGTTGAGATATAGAACGGCTCAAAAAAAATTAAATAAATTGCCAGCAGTGCCAGCACAATTAGCTCAAATTGATAGAAATGGAAAAATTGGTGTAATGCTATCATCACTAATAAACTGGGCATCAAACATTAAAAATACATTTTTTAGAAAAATATTAGAATTAGTTGCTGGAATTGATGTGAGAGTTAAGCTTCCCACTTATAATTCAGAAACATTTACAAATTATTTTAAAAAAAATAATATTCCAACAAATAGTGAAGCTCCATCTAAAGATAGAAAAGTTGTAATTTATTCAACATGCTTTGTTAATTTTAATAAAAAAGATACAGGCGTAGCTGCATTAAAAGTTTTAAAGAAAAATGGAGTAGAAGTTCAAGAAGCTTATCCAGGTTGTTGTGGAATGCCTTATCTTGAGCAAGCAGATTTACCAAAAGTTGTAGAGCAAGCCAAAAAAGTTTCAAAAGATTTGTTGGAGTGGGTAGACAAGGGTTATCAAATTATTACTTTAACAGCCAGTTGTGGTCTAATGTTAAAATTTGAATGGCCTTTACTATTACCAAATGACGAAAATATTAAAAGACTTTCAAAAAGCGTTAGTGACATAGATGAATATATCGTTGATATAGCACAAAAGGAAGGCCTAGCAGAAGGTTTACAAGAAATTGATGGCGGAGTTACAGTTCATAACGCATGTCATGCAAGAGCACAAAACATGGGTATTAAATCCAGAGATATGCTGAAATTTATCCCTAATATAAAAATGGATGTTGTTGAAAGATGTGCTGGTCATGGGGGGACTTTTGGTGTGATGAAGGAAACTCACGATTTAGCTGTAAAAGTTGGAACACCAACAGCAAGACAAATTAAAAATAAAAACAATAAATATATGGCTTCAGATTGTCCTTTGGCAGGTAAGCATTTAAAACAACTAGAAACAGACACAAATATTGCAAATGATGAGGCACTTCATCCTATCGAATTAATGGCAAAAAGTTATAGACTATAATTATGAGTAAAGAAAAAAGACAAATAGAAAAAGAAGATTTATTACCATCTGATGTTTATGCAAAAAGTAGAAAACAAATTAGAAAAGATTTAGTTGAGTTTAAAAAAGATAGAAGAATAGCACTTGGTCCTTATGCCACTTTTTATTTTGAAAGTTTTGAAACTATGGTTGCCCAAGTTCAAGAAATGCTTCACATCGAAAAAGGAGGTGATGAGCAATTAAAAGATGAATTAATAGCTTACAACCCTTTAGTTCCAAATGGAAAAGAACTTACGGCTACCCTAATGTTTGAAATCGATAATCCAATTTTAAGAGCTGCATTTTTAGGTAAAGTTGGAGGAATTGAAGAAAAAATATTCATAAAAATTAATGATGAAATTGTTAAGGCTGTTCCAGAAGAAGATGTTGATAGAACATCTGCAGAAGGAAAAGCTTCTTCAGTGCAATTTATCCATTTCAAATTAAATGAAAATCAAATTTCTAAATTTAAGTCAGATAGCACAACTATAGAACTTGGGATTGATCATAAAGAGTATACCCACACTACAAGACTAGCTGAAAATAGTGTTAAATCACTATGTTCTGATTTTATTTAATAGAACCCCAAATATTTTCAGTTTTGACCCAACCTGAATAATCATCGGTTTTTACATTACACCATATATTTTCACATTTTTTTAAAACTAATAGCCTTCCTTTTTCTAGTTTGGCTATTGGTTTTGAAAAGTTGGATGGTTTTTTATATAAGATTTTATCTTCTAAAATAATAATAGAGTTTGATGGTTTCAACTGACTCCAGTGAATCCAGCCACTATTATTATCAAAAAACACTACTCTTCTCCAATTCTCTTTTTTGTCTATCTGTTTTACAGGCAAATTAATTTTTCTATAAACATATTTAATAGAACGATCTATGCTTGGTCCATACCTAACATTAGTCTTATTTTTTTTTAGAGATAAAAATTTTCCCTCTGCGCTTATGAATTGAATGCTTAAAATTGATAGACAAAAACACCAAATAGCTATTTTTTTTATCATTTACAAAAACAGTTTTTTCTTTTTTTAAGTTTAACTTTTCTAAAATTTAATTGTAATAAGTCTAAGATAAAAATATATCCATCAAGACCCTTTCCAATATCAAGTATTTTCTTTAAAACTTCGTTTGCTTGTATAGTTCCAATTATACCAGCAACAGTACCAAGAATACCTTCAGACTCACAATTTAATAAATCATCTGAAATATCAGAGTCTTGAAAAAAACATCTTAAACATGGAATTTTTTTATTCTTAAAATTAAAAGTAAATATATGACCGTCAAATTTACTTATAGCTCCAGTTACAAGTATTTTTTTAAATTTATAACAAAAATCATTTAATAAAAATTTTGTGGAAAAATTATCAGAGCCATCAACTATATAATCATAATCTTTTATAATTTTCTTAAAATTATTTTTATTTAGTCTTATTTTGTAAATCTTAATTTTAATACTTGGGTTTATTTTTTTAATTTTACCTCTTGCTACTTGAACTTTAAATTTTCCTATATCATTGGTATTATAAAGACTTTGTCTGTGTAGATTGGATAAACTAACTTTATCATCATCAACTATTCCTATCGAACCAACACCAGATCTTGCAAGAAATTCAGCAACAGGAGACCCTAACCCACCTATTCCAACAATTAAAACTTTTGCAGATATAATTTTTTTTTGCCCTATAGTGCCAATATCTTTTAGTACTATTTGTCTTGAATATCTTTCTATTGATAATTTTCTTAATTGGTTATTCATTTACCTGTTGAACCAAATCCACCATCACCTCGTAATGTATTGGGCAAATTATCTGTTTCTTCAAGTTCCATCTTAATTACAGGCATTAAGATCATTTGTGCTATTCTATCTTTATTGTTGATAAGGAAATCTTCTTTACCATGATTAAAAAGTATAACTTTAATTTCTCCTCTATAATCACTATCAATTGTTCCTGGAGTATTTAAAACTGTAATACTTTTTTAGCAGCTAAACCAGATCGAGGACGAATTTGTACTTCATAATCCTCTGAAAATGCCATTGAAAGGCCTGTAGGAACTAAATATGAGCTATTAGGGGCTATTCTAATAGGCTCTTCTATAAAAGCCATCAAATCCATACCTGAAGCACCATCTGTTTTATAGGTAGGTAATTCTACTTTAGGATTTAATTTTTTGATTAATACTTTAGCCACTGAATTTTAATTTAATTTTTTAATAACTCTATCTACTATTTCATCAGAAATTTCAGATTTACTTTTTATTGAAAGTTTTTCATCATTCATATTTTTTTCTCTATAATAAATTGAAACTTCATTAAAATTAGAGTCAAATCCAATTGCTTTATTGGAAACATCATTTGCTATTACCCAATCACAATTTTTTTCTTCTAATTTTTTTTTTGCATTTTCTTCCACATTATTAGTTTCTGCAGCAAATCCAATTACCAACTTCGGTCTTAGAGAATTATGCTTTGATACATAATTTAAAATATCAATATTTTTTTCTAGTTCTAAGTGTAATTTTTCCTGTTTTTTTATTTTACTATTATTTATTTCTTTAACCTTAAAGTCAGCAACAGCTGCTGAAAAAATTGCTACATCAGCTGGTAGATTATCTTGTGTAGCTTTAAGCATCTCATCTGCAGTTTCTACTTTAATTAAGTTTATATTGTTACCCACCACTAAATTTGTAGGTCCAGAAATTAAAGTAGTTTGAAAACCTTTTTTAGCAAATGCTTTTGCTAAGGCATGGCCTTGTTTCCCAGAAGACTTATTTGTTATAAATCTTACAGGATCAATATACTCATTAGTTGGTCCAGCCGTTACTAAGGCTTTTAGTTTATAATTCTTATTTAATTCACTAAAGTATGAATTAATTTCTTGAACAATATTATCTGGTTCAGTCATTTTACCTTCACCAAATTCTCCACAGGCCATATCACCAACTTCAGGACCTATAATTTTATAACCAAATGATTTTAGTTTTTTAAGATTTTCTTTAGTTGATGGGTGTTCCCACATTCTAACATTCATAGCTGGTGTTAAAAAAATATCTTTATCAGAAGCTAAAATTACAGTTGAAGCCAGATCTTCAGAAGACCCTGCACTCAATTTTGAAATTGTATTAGCTGTAGCTGGAGCCACAACAATTAAGTCTGCCCATCTAGATAGTGAAATATGATCCATTTCAGCCTCATTTTCAGGGTTAAATAAGTCTTCATAAACTTTTTCTTGAGATAGTGAGGCAATAGATAAAGGAGTTACAAATTCTTTGGCACTTTTAGTAAGAATAGTTTTAACTTTTGCACCTAATTTTTTTAAAGATCTAATTAGCTCCAAACTTTTATAAGCAGATATGCCACCACATATTATTAAAAGTATTTTTCTTTCAGATAAATTATTCATTGTGCGAATTAAAATACTACTAGACCAAAAATTACAAGCAGTAATAAACCAACAATAGACTGATTTCTAAAGGCAGTCATTTCAGATCTCTTTTCATTTAAGGCGGTAAATGAATTTGAATTTTGGGGGATCTGTCCACTTGCTAAAAATGATAAAGCTTGATTGGCTTTATCCATAATCTCTGGAAAATCAGGCAATCTTTTAATTACTTCAGTGGTAGTTTTTAAACTTTCATTTAAGGTATTGATTGGATCTTTTGTTTCTCTTAACCAATTTTCTAAAACTGGTTTGGAAGTCTCCCATATATTGGTATTAGGGTTAAGTTTTCTAGCCACCCCCTCAACAACCACCATTGTTTTTTGTAACATCAATAATTGTGGTTGGGTTTGCATATTAAATTTTTCAGTAACTTCAAAAAGCTGTTTTAATAATTTCCCCCCAGAAATATCTTTTACAGATTGCCCAAAGATTGGCTCACCAATAGATCTTAATGCTTGTGCTAAATCATTAACAGGTACATCTTTAGGAACTAGACCAGCAACCAAATGTACTTCAGCAACTTTTTTGTAGTCTCTTTGAATAAATCCAAATAAAATTTCAGCTAAAAATCTTTTACTAAGGTTGTCTAATCTTCCCATTATACCAAAATCTATAGGAACAATTTGCCCATTATCATCGATAAATATATTTCCTTGATGCATATCAGCATGAAAAAAACCGTCTCTTACAGCATGTCTTAAAAAATGCTGAATAACATCGGAGGCTATCCTTTTAGTATCTATGTTCCTTTTTTGTAAATCTTCTGTTTCACGAATAGAAACACCATCAACCCAATCAAGTGTCATCACATTTTCGCTTGTAAAATTCCAATAAATAGCGGGAACTCTAAAACCTGCATCATTCTTTGTATTTTCAGCATATTCATTTGCAGCTGCTGCCTCAAATCTTAAATCCATTTCTAAATTAGTTATTTCTTTAAGAAGAAAAACAACTTCTACCAATTTTAATCTTTTTGTTTTTTTTATAAATGACTCAACCATAAAAGCAAAAAGCATCAAGGCATCTATTTCTTCATTAAAAACTTTTTTAATATCTGGTCTCAAAATTTTAATAGCAACATCTTTTATGGTTCCATTGTCATTTATTTTTGCCTTATGAACCTGCGCTATCGAAGCTGCTGCAACTGGCTCACTTAAATCAATGATTGAATTGAAGGTGTCATCTCCTAGGTCTTTTTTAATTATTACTTTTGCTTCAGATAAGGTAAAGGCTGGCAATCTATCTTGTAAACCTTCTAACTGTTTTGCTAAATCATCCCCAATAATATCAGGTCTAGTAACTAGAAATTGTCCTAATTTAATAAATGTAGTTCCCATTGATTGTAGTGATTTAGAAAGTCTTGCCCCTTCATTTTCGTTTAAATTAGTTTTGTTAGGCGCTGAAAAAGAAAATGAAAGTATTTGAAAGATAATCTTGATTCCCAATGGTGGTTTTTTAAATTTAGAAAGAATAGCTAATATGTCAGAACGAGCTAATTTTCTTCCTAATCTAAATAAAATAAATATTTTTTTTAACATTAGACTTTCCAACCTGAATGAATAGCTACAATTCCACCTGATAAATTTCTATAGCTACAGTTAATAAATCTATTTTTATTCATTAAATCGATTAACTCTTCTTGATTGATAAATTCTTCAATGCTTTTAATTAGATATTCATAAGGTTCTTTTTGTCCAGCAATAGCTTTTCCAATCAAAGGAATAAGTTTAGAATAATTTTTATATATAAAGTCCAAATTAGAATTTTGAATTTTAGAAAATTCTAAACATAGATAACGACCTCCTGGTTTTAAAACTCTATAAGCCTCTGATAGGGCTTTGTTTAGGTCTTTAGTATTTCGTAGCCCAAAACTAATTGTGTAGTAATCACAAGAATTATCTTTAATAGGCAATTTTTCAGCTGGAGCTATTATCCAATTTATATTTTTATAAGTACTTAACTTTTCTTTACCTTTACCAACCATTCCCTTATTTGGATCGACACAAAATATTTCTCCATTTTTATCAGTTGCATCTAAAAAAAGTTTACCAAGATCTCCAGTACCGCAGGCAACATCAATTAAAGTTTTCTTACTTGAAGGGTTCATCCAACTTAATAGATCTTTTTTCCAAACCCTATGAACTCCTAACGACATAAAGTCATTCATTAAATCATATTTGTCATAGACATCATCAAAGACACTTTGGACAAGGCCCTTTTTATTTTGGAGATATTGTTGCATATTAAATTTATTATTTATTGATAATATAGTATCAAATGCCAGAATTACCAGAAGTAGAAATAGTCAAACAATCGTTATCTAAAAAAATAGAGCGTAAAAAAATCAAAAGAATAATAATTACGAATAGAAACTTAAGGTTTAAAATTCCTCTAAAATTTGAAGAATTATTAAAAAATAAAATTATCAAAAGAGTAACTAGATTTTCAAAGTATTTAATCTTGAATTTTTACGATGAATCTTTTTGTTTAATTCATTTGGGAATGTCTGGAACTGTTCATTTAATAAAAAAAAATAACATTAGTAAGTTTACCAATACTAGTTTTTATAACTCACCGAGCCTCCCAAAGAAACATAACCATGTAGAAATTCATTTTGAAGGTTTAAGGATTATATACAATGACCCTAGAAGATTTGGGTTTTTTAAATTTATAGAAAATAAGAAGGAACTTGAAAAAAGATTTAGTCACTTAGGACCAGAACCTTTTTTTAAAACTTTCAACTTAGAATATTTAATTGGTTATTTTACAAATAAAAAGAAGGATATAAAAAGTTTCTTATTAGATCAAAAATTTGTATCAGGAATTGGAAATATTTATGCTAGTGAAATTTTATTTTTATGCAAAATTAATCCAACTATCTACGCATCAAAGTTAACTAAGCAAGATTGCAAAAAAATTATTACTTATTCAAAAAGTATACTTAATAGAGCTATTAAAAAAGGAGGCTCAAGTATTCGAGATTTTAAAAATATCACTGGAAAAAGTGGAAACTTCCAAAAAGAATTTAGAGTTTATCAAAGAGAAAACCTAAGCTGCCTAAGAAATAAATGTAACGGTAAAATTCAGAAAATATTTATATCTAATAGATCAACTTTCTTTTGTAATACTTGCCAAAAATAGGGAATTATTCTATTGACCAGTATAAATTCTCAAGCTATACCACTGCGCTTATGGCAAACACAAAATCAGCAATTAAAAGAATTAGAAAAATTGCTACGCAAACACTAGTTAATAAGGCTCGTAAGAGCAAGTATAGAAATGCTATAAAAAAAATGAACCTTCTTCTTGAAGAAAATAAAAAAGATGAAGCTCTAAAATTCTTGCCAAAGTTGAATTCCGAATTAATGAAAGTTGCAAAAACTGGAATTATAAAGAAAGCTAATGCTTCAAGAAACATTTCAAGAATAACAAAAAAGATATCAGCCTTATAAAATCATCTACTGTTGCTGAAAAATTTCAACCTAAAGTACTTATACCAAATAAGATTTTATTTTTAATTAACAATACTATATCTAGATTTAGTAAAATTTATTATTTCTAAATCACACACTCATAGATTTAAAAATTGTAAAATTTATTATTTATAAATCACACACTCATAAATTTAAAATTTGTAAAATTAATTTTATTATATTTTGTTCAATTTGGTTTCATTGTGACAAAAATATTTTCTAAGAACAAAAACAGACCACCTTTAAAAAATGTTCGCGTTAAA